>DASSUC010000437.1:0-7873 GCA_035707405.1 Micromonosporaceae bacterium
CCGGGACATCGGCGTGGTCACCAACCTGATGACCCAGGACGTCGCCCAGCTCGCCGGCAACATCGCGCTCTACCGGCGTACCCGCGCCGAGCACGGCCTGGACCCGGCCGGCGGGCGGGTGGTGGTCCTGCTGCACACGTATCTCGGCGCGGACCTGGCCCAGGTACGCGAGCAGGCGTTCGAGCCCTTCTGTGGTTACCTGCGCTCATCGTTCGGCCTGCTCGGTCAGGTGGCGAACAGCCTCGGCGTCAATATCGACCTCGACATGACCCCCGACGACGACGTGCGCTTCCTGCTGTCGCGGGCGTACCAGCGCTACTGCGCGGAGCGGGCGCTGATCGGGACCGTGGGCTCCAGCCGGGACGTGGTGCGGGCGGTGCTCGACGCGGGCGTGGACGAGGTCGCCTGCTTCGTCGACTTTGGACTGCCGGCGGCAGCCGTATGCGAGGGGCTGCCCTTCATCGACGCGCTGCGCCGGGCCACACCGCGGCGGCCGCGCACCGCACCCGCCGCGGAGAGCCCGCCGGAGCTGGCGCCGCTGTCGCCGGCCCAGCGGCGGCTCTGGCTGGTCGAGCAGATGGACCCGGGCAGCCCGGCGTACAACGAGGCCGCGGCGGTCCGGCTGGCCGGCCCGCTGGACACCGCCGCGCTGCAGGGCGCGCTGGCCGACGTGGTGGCCCGGCACGCGCCGCTGCGCACCACCTACCGTACGGTCGACGGTGAGCCGGTGCAGGTGGTGCATGAGCGGGTGGCGGTGGAGTGCCCGGTCGTGGACCGCGCGGGGTCGGACGAGACCGGCGCCGTCCGGCAGGCGCTCGCCGAGGAGAGCCGGCGCCGCTTCGACCTCGCCGGGGGCCCGGTGTTCGCGCTGCGGCTGCTGCGCTTCTCCGCAACGCACCATGTGCTGGTCATGGCGTTCCACCACATCGCCACCGACGGCCGCTCGTACGCGGTGCTCACCAAGGACGTGTCCGCCTGCTACCGGGCGCGGGTGGCGGGTGGCGTGCCGGCGCTGCCGCCGCTTGCGGTGACCTATCCGCAGCTCGCCCGCGACCAGCAGCCGGACCGGGCACGGCTGGAGGCGGACCTGCGGTACTGGCGGGAGCGGCTGCTGCCGCCCCCGCCCAGCCTGGTGCTCCCCTCGGACCTGCCCCGCCCCGCGGTGCCCTCGGCGGCCGGGCGCAGCCTCATCGAGACGGTCCCCGCCGAGGTGGCCGCGCGGGTGCGGCAGTTCAGCCGGGCGGCCCGGGTCACGCCGTTCACGACCCTGCTCAGCGCCTTCGCGGTCACGCTCGGCCGGGCCGGCGACCAGGACGACCTCGTGGTCGGGACCGGGGCGAGCATCCGTGAGGAGCGCTGCGAGGACCTGGTCGGGTTCTTTGTGGACACTGTGCCGCTGCGGCTCAGCCTCGCCGGGGACCCGACCTTCGAGGAGCTCGCCGCACGGGTCCAGCAGGCGGCGGCGGACGGGTACGCACACTCGGGCGTGGCGTTCGACGCGCTGGTGCGCGAGCTTGCCCCGGTCCGGGAGGCCGGCCGTAACCCGCTGTTCGACGTGGCCATCGAGTACGAGAACGGCGGCGCGTTCCACTTCGACCTGCCGGGCGTCACCGCCACCCCGCTGCCGTACGGCCTGGACAAGGCGCCGGTCGACCTCATGGTCTACGTCTCGCACGGCGAGGAGATCCGCTGCCACATCGAGCTCCGCACCGAGGTGCTCGACGAGGCGAGCGTGCGGCGGCTGTTCGGCTACTTCCGCCGGGTGCTGGAGCGGGCCACCGCAGAGCCGGCGCTGCGGCTCTCCCGGCTCGCCGCCGAGCTGGACCACCCCGGCCGGGGCGTGTGCGGGTCGCCGGTGGCCGACTCCGGGGAGCTGCTGCATGAGCTGTTCCTTCGGCAGGCCGAACGCACCCCGGACGCGGTGGCGGTGGTGGCGGGCGAGACCCGCTGGAGCTACCGGGAGCTGCGCGAGCGGGCCCACGGGCTGGCAAGCCAGGTCGCCGCGGCCGGAGCCGGGCCGGGTGACATCGTCGCCGTCCTGCTGCCCCGCCGGCCCGAGCTGGTCGCCGCCCAGCTGGGGGTACTCATCGCCGGGGCGGCCTTCCTGCCGCTCGACCCGGCGTACCCGGCCGCCCGGCTGGCCGGCCTGGTCGCCGACAGCGGCGCGCGGCTGGTGGTGACCACTGTGGAGTCCGCTCCTGCCTCGGCCGTCCCGGACGGCGTGCCGCGGCTGCTGGTCGAGAAGGTGGTCGCGGCCGGGCTCCCGGCGCTGCCGGCCCGCCCCGGCCCCGGGCAGGCCGCCTGGTGCGTCTACACCTCCGGCTCCACCGGAGCGCCGAAGGGCGTGCTGGTCCCGCACCGGGCCGCGGTCAACGCGGTCCGCTGGCACGTACGCGAGCTGGAGCTGTCGCCTCGCGACGCGGTCGGGCACGGGCTCGCGCTCGGGTTCGACGCGAACCTCAGCGAGATCTACCCGGCGCTCGCCGCCGGGGCCAGCGTGCACCTGGTCCCGGACGGCGTGCGTGCCGAGCCGGCCAGGCTGGCTGGCTGGTGGGCGCGGCAGGGCGTCACCGTCGCGTTCCTGCCCACGCCGCTGGCCGAGCTGGTCCTCGCGCTGCCGGTGCGGCCGGACGCGGTGCCGCGCACGCTGGTCGTGGGCGGGTCCGCGCTGCGCCACCGCCCGCCGGTGGGCTTCCCCGCCCGGGTGCTCAACGCCTACGGCCCGACGGAGAACGCCATCGTGACCACGGCCGGCCCGGTCGCCCCCGGTGACGGTGGCGTGGTCGACATCGGCCGGCCCGTCGACAACGTACGCCTCTACGTGCTCGACCTGGGCGGCGCGCCGGTGCCGACGGGCGCCGCCGGCGAGCTGTGCGTCGCCGGTCGGGGCCTGGCGCTGGGCTACCTTGGCCGGCCGGGGGAGACCGCAGCCGCCTTCGTGCCCGAGCCGTTCAGCGGCGAGGCCGGGGCCCGGATGTACCGCACCGGCGACCGGGTCAGGTTGCGCGGCGACGGCACGGTCGAGTTCCTCGGCCGGGTCGACGACCAGGTGAAGATCGCCGGCCACCGGGTCGAGCCGGCCGAGGTGGGGGCGGCGCTGGCGCGGCTGCCCGGGGTACGCCAGGCGGTGGTCACCGCCCGGCACGACCGCGGCGACGAGCCGTACCTGGTGGGGTATGTGGTGGCCGGCGACGCGGACCGTGACCCGCCGGCGCGGCGGGGCGCCCGGCTGGCCGCGGCGCTGGCGGAGGCCGTGCCGCAGCACCTCGTCCCGCGCGCCTGGGTCTTCCTGCCGGAGCTGCCGGTGGGGGAGACGGGCAAGGTGGACCTGGCCGCGCTGCCACCACCCACTGTGGACACCGGTGGGGAGGAGCCCGCCACCGGGCTGGAACGGACCGTCCACGACGCCTGGTGCGCCGAGCTGGGGGTGGCGCAGCTGCCGGTGGACACCGCGTTCCTCGCGGCGGGCGGCCACTCGCTCGCCGCCGTGCGGCTGGCGAACCGGCTCGGCTCGCTGCTCGGCACGGAGGTGCCGGTGCACCGGGTGCTCCAGGCGCCCGGCATCCGGGCCCTGGCCGCCTCGCTCGCCCCCGCGCCCGCCCTCGCCTCCGGACCCGCGCCCGCCGTCGCCCTCGCCTCCGGCCGGGAGGTCCAGGAGCGCGCGCCAGCCACCTTCCAGCAGGAGCAGATGTGGGGGCGGGCGCGCCACGCCGGCGACCCGGCCTCGGTGCACATCGCGACCCGGGTCGAGCTGGCCGGGCAGCTGTCGGTGCCGGCCCTGACCGAAGCTTTCAACACACTGGTACGGCGCCACGCCGCCCTGCGCACCCGGCTGGTGGAGCGCGACGGTGCGGTGGTGCAGGAGGTGCTCGCGCACCGGCCGGTCCAGGTCCCGGTCTGCGACCTGCCGCCGGAGGGCGTCGATGCGTGGGCCGTGGCGGTTGGGCGGGAGCCGTTCGGCGAGCCGCCGCTGCTGCGCGCCGCGCTGGCGCGTACCGGTGCGGATCTCTGGGTCCTGCTTCTGGTGATCCACCACCTGGCTGCGGATGGCTGGTCGATGCTGCGCATCTTCGAGGAGCTGGGCGAGGCCTACGCGGCGGCGCTGGCCGGGCGCCCGCCCGGCCTCGCGCCGGTCGAGGCCAGCTACGCCGAGTACGCGCGGCGGCAGCGCGCCACGCCGACCGACCCCGCGGTCCTCGGCTACTGGCGCCGGCAGCTCGCCGGCGCGCCGCGCAAGCTGGAGGTGCCCACCGACCGGCCCCGGCCGCCGCGCTCCACGCGTGGCGCCGAGGTCGTGTTCACGGTGCCGGCCGCCGTCACCGGGCGGCTGACCGGCCTGGCCCGGGAGCTGGGCACGACGCTGTTCCCGGTGGTCCTGTCCGGGTATGCGCTGCTGCTGTCGCGGCTCATCGGCCGCGATGATGTCGCGTTCGCCTGCCCGTACGCGTACCGGGACCATCCCAGCTACGAGCCGGTGGTCGGGCTGTTCGCCAACGCGGTGCAGATCCGGCTGCGGCCGGTCGCCAGCTTGACCTTCGCCGAGCTGGTCACGGCCGCCAACGAGGTGCTGCTGGACGCGATGCGCCACCGCCCGGCGTACGTGGTCGAGATCTGCCGTGAGCTTGACCCGCAGTGGCAGCCGGGCACGGCGCCGCCCATCGGAAACATGATCTTCGCGTGGAACCCGGGGATGCCGCAGCTGTCACTGCCCGGCCTGGCTGCCCGGGTGCTCGACCAGCCGCTGGAGTGTGCCCGGCGGGACCTGTCGGTGGCGGTGAGCCCGGAGGGCGACGCTCTGGTCGGGACCGTCGAGTACGCCACCGACCTGTTTGACGAGAGCACCGTTGCCGGCTGGTGCGACCGTCTCGTGCAGATCCTCGATGCCGCAGGCACCGATCCGCACCAGCCGCTCAGCACGTTTGCCGGCGCGTCAGGTAGCAGCTGACGCCCTTTGGGCCCGCGGCGGGGGGGCACCTCCGCGACCTATAGGATGTGCTATAGTGTTTGCTATGGCGACGACCACAATGCAGCTTGAGGTGGGGCTCCGTGATGAGCTAGCTGAGATCGCGAAGAACGACTTCTCCGGCGTCCCGCTCGCTGAGGCGCTCCGACGGCTCATCAAGGAGCACCGGATAAACAGGATCATGGCACGGTACGCAGAACTCCGGGACGACGCGGATGAGTGGGCTACATACCGTGCCGAGGCCCGGCTCACTGACAATGCTGCGGCCGATGGCCTGCCCTTCGCCCGGGATGAGTACCCGGAGTACAACGGGTGAATGGACCTCGGCTAGCACCCTGGCAGGTCTGGCTGGTGGACTTCGGGACTCCGATCGGACACGAGGAGGGCAGTGTGCGTCCAGCCGTGGTCGTCGGTTCTGTCACGCACTGTCGGTTCCCGATCGGCATGGCCATTGTCGTACCTTTGACGACCCGAGACCGTGGCCTTGATCATCATGTGCAAATCCACTCCGCCGGTGCCGGACTCGCCCGGCCAAGTTGGGCGCGTACCGAGGACATCACCGCAGTTTCAGTGCAGCGGTTTGTCCGGCCGCAACCGCTCGGTCGGGTCTCCGCTACCGAGGTCGACCAGCTGTCCGAGTGGCTGCGGGAGATGGTCGCCTTCGTGTAGGTCAACACCGTTGAGCTAGGAGCCGCAGAGAAACAACCCGTGTTGGGTAGGACCTGGGCCTCACTACCCTTGTTCATGACCATATCCGCTGGGCGTGGGTGGCCCCCGGGGATGCCGGGGCCCACCCACGTCGGGCCATCCGGTGTCTACATCCGTGTCACGGGCTGGTGGCTGTTCCGCCGTTGTCGATGGTCAGGGCGGCCCTCTCCAGGCAGGTTGCTGGGATGTCCCGCTGCGCCGGGTTCGTGCTGTCGTAGGTCAGGCGCCAGGACACGCTGGCCGCGGTCGTGGACACCGTGGTGTTGCTGGTGGACACGGTCTGCGGCGACGCCCCGCTCACCACGACTGTCTGGGTGTAGATCGCGGTGCCCGAGCAGTCGCTGCTCTCGAACAGCTCGAACGTGACGCTGCCCGCGAGGGCCCCGCCCGCCGGGGCGGTCACGGTCGCACTGTCGTTCGGGATGAAGGACTGTTGCGAGGTCAGCGATGAGGCGACCGCGAGGACCACGACGAGCGGGGAACCTATCGGGTCCCGGTCGCGGAGTCGAAGACCGAGACCGACCCGGTCCCGATCGAGGTCTGACCGGTGATGCTCGACTGGGTGGTGACGCTGCTGCGGCAGCCGCCGAAGGTGCCGAGGGTGAAGTCCTTCAACGTCGCAGTGGTCGACGTGGAGGAACGGCTCTCGGCCGCCACCGAGGCGAAGCACCGGTCACCCAGGCCGAGGGCCGTCAGGTTGACCCCGCCCTCGTAGAGCTCGCCCTGGAGGTAGGTGTTGTTGCCGCTCTTGTCGGTGAACGGCCACGGCGCCGTCGTACCGTTGGCCGGGTTGACGATGCCGCAGAACGCGTCGTTCGCCGTGGCCGAGGCGCAGTTGGCGTTGTTCGAGGTGGCGAGGATACGCAGGTTCGCGTCACCACACGTGCCGGCCGCGCTGCCGGTCGTCCTGGTGCAGGTTGGGTCCCACGAGTACACGGTGATCGTCGACGTGGTGCCGCCGTTGCTGAAGTTGCTGATCACCAGCAGGTCGCCGGCCCGGTGGACCCCGGTGAAGCCGAACCCGCCGCCGATGTTGTTGGTGCCGAGGCCGATCTCGTTCTGGAAGAACCAGAACCCCTGCTGCGCGTCACCGCTGTTGTCGTAGCGGTCCGAGCCGAAGAAACAGCACCTCGCCCACTGGCGTCGTGTACCGCGCGGCGAAGCTGTGCAGGAGGTTGTCCTGGTCGGGCATGTCGAACAGTCCGTCCCGAGCACCTCGTGACACACGTTGTCCCAGTCGTCGCCGGCTGCCGGGCCGTTGACCGCGTTGCCGTCCAGCTCGAACGCGCCGGTGTCGTGCACCGCCGCCGCCAGCGGCCCGCCGACCAATGTCACTGCCGCGGCCGCAAGTACCGCCACGATCCCAGCGGATCCCAGCGGCCACCCGCCGGCGGCGTCCGTTCGTACCTGTGCTGGTGCTTCTCTTCATTGATTCACTTCCCCCGCTTGCAGTGGCTTTCAAGTCTCAGGTTCCGCCGGGGACACCCTCTGTCCGCAGCCATGGCCCTGGCCCGGCACCGTAAGGCGGGCAGGCTTCAGCACAGGCGCATCCGGCCCGGCCGGAAAGAGAGAAACAGAAAGTTCGATGCCCAGCGACCGTCCGGCTCCGTAGGTGGCCGGTGCCGGAGGCGCTGCCGAATGCCGGGAGCTGGCTCAAAATCTCCGGCGCAACAGCGAGTAGATCTCGCGGTTGGCTGTTGTGTGTCGGACCTTTAGCCGCATCTGCCGGCGTGGGGGAAGCCGCAGCCACGAGAGATGACCTCACCACGGCTGGAGGGGGACTGGATGCGACGGTTCGCGTTGCGAAGCAGCCTGCGCACTTGCATCCGGAGGGGTCCTCGGCCTGGCGGGAGAGGTGTTTCGCATGGGCATCACCGTTAACATCGATACACCTGAGGGGGGTGCTGAATAGACGTGTAGGTGTGCTCAATGCCACGCTACAGAGATTGAACGATCAGGATTCAGGTGGGGCTGGGCTGGGTCCGGTCCGGGTGGGAGGCATCGGTGTCCTCGGGTCGGGCGGGCGGGTCTGTGGGTGGGGTGGGGGTGGTGGTCTGGCGCCTTATGCTCTGCCCCATCTGCGCGAGCAGAGCCCAGCCGGGCTGTCTGTCCCCGGGCCGGTAGGGGAGCTGGCCGGCGACGGTTGCTCTGCTCGCGTCGGCGAAGCAGAGCATAAGCGCCCCCGCGGGCATACCCCGGGCA
>DASSUC010000438.1:0-18524 GCA_035707405.1 Micromonosporaceae bacterium
CGGCGCGACGACCCCGCTCGGCGGGGACGCCGCGTCGACCTGGGATGCCATGATCGCCGGCCGGTCCGGGGTCAGTGCACTGACCCAGGAATGGGCAAAGGACCTGCCGGTACGCATCGCCGCGCAGCTCGCCGTCGAGCCGCGCGAGACGCTGGACCGGGTGAAGCTGCGCCGGCTGGACCGGGCCGAGGCGATCGCCCTGATCGCCGCCCATGAGGCGTGGCGGGACGCCGGCCTGGCCGACGAGGGCCCGGACCCGCACCGGCTCGCGGTCAGCGTCGGCACCGGCATCGGCGGGGCGATCACCCTGCTCAACCAGGACGACATCCTGGAGAGCAGCGGCGCCCGGCGGGTCTCGCCGCACACCGTACCCATGCTGATGCCCAACGGGTCGGCCGCGTGGATCGGCCTGGAGCTGGGCGCCAAGGCCGGCGTGCACTGCGTGGCCAGCGCCTGCGCCACCGGTGCCGAGGCGATCGCGCAGGGTCTGGACATCATCCGGGCCGGGCGGGCGGACGTGGTGGTGGCCGGCGGCACCGAGGCCGTGATCCACCAGCTGCCGATCGCCGGCTTCGCCTCGATGCGGGCCATGTCGACCCGTAACGACGAGCCGGAGAAGGCGTCCCGCCCGTTCGACAAGGCGCGGGACGGCTTCGTGCTCGGCGAGGGCGCCGGCATCCTCGTCCTGGAGCGGGCCGAGCACGCCGCGGCCCGCGGGGCCCGGGTCTACGCCCGGCTCGCCGGCGCGGGGATCAGCTCGGACGGGTACGACATCGTGCTGCCCGACCCGCAGGGCCGCGGCGCCACCCGGGCGATCGCGTCCGCCCTGCGGGACGCCGACGTGGCAGCCAGCGATGTGCGCCATGTCAACGCACACGCGACGGCCACCCCGGTCGGTGACCTGGCCGAGATCGTGGCCCTGCACGCCGCGCTCGGCGACCACCCGGTGGTGACCGCCACCAAGTCGATGACCGGTCATCTCCTCGGCGCCGCCGGCGCTCTGGAGTCGATCGCGACCATCCTGGCGATCCGCGACGGGGTGGTCCCGCCCACGGTCAACCTGGACGACCCGGACGACGGTGTCGACCTCGACGTGGTCGCGCACAAGGCGCGCCACCTGGAGATCCCCGCCGCGCTGAACAACTCGTTCGGCTTCGGCGGCCACAACGTCGCACTGGTGTTCACCCGGGCGTGACGGGTGGCGCACCGCATCACCGTGACTATCTGGAGGATTTCGTGACCACCACCCCCGTCGCCGAACCGTCTTCCGCCGGCGCCCCTGCCGCTCCGGCGGGCGTCTTAGACCACCGTGACCCGGAGGTCCGGCTGCGGGCGCTCTTCGACCTCGGTTCGCTGCGCCTGATCAACGAGCGTGACGACTCCGGTGTGCTCGCCGCGCGCGGCGAGGTCGACGGGACCCGGGTCATCGCCTTCGCCACCGATGGCACCCGGATGGGCGGTGCCATGGGCAGCGAGGGCTGCCGGACCATCGTGGACACCATCGACACCGCGGTCCGCGAGCGGGTCCCCGTACTCGGCCTGTGGCACTCCGGCGGCGCCCGCCTCGCCGAGGGCGTGGTCGCGCTGGACGGGGTGGGCCAGGTCTTCGCCGCCATGGTGCGCGCCTCCGGCCGGGTGCCGCAGATCTCGGTGGTGCTCGGCCCGGCCGCCGGCGGTGCCGCGTACGGGCCGGCGCTGACCGACATCGTGGTGATGAGCGGGACCGGACGGATCTTCGTGACAGGTCCTGAGGTGGTCCGCTCGGTCACCGGCGAGCAGGTCGACATGGAGCGCCTGGGCGGCCCCGACCCGCACGGCCGGCGGTCCGGCGTGGCGCACGTGACCACCCGCGACGACGAGAGCGCGATGGCCGCGGCCCGAGCGCTCGCCGCCCTGCTCGGCCGGCAGGGCCGGATCAGCCCCGCCGACGTCATCGACACCGTGGACCTGAGCGGGCTGCTGCCCGCCGAGGCGAACCGGGCCTACGATGTCAAGCCGCTCGTCGCCAAGCTGCTCGACGCGCCCGGCGTGGAGCTGCACGCCAAGTGGGCTCCGAACATCGTCACCACGCTCGGCCGCTTCGCCGGGCGCACCGTCGGCGTGATCGCCAACAACCCGCTGCGCCTGGGCGGCTGCCTGGATGCGGCCAGCGCCGAGAAGGCGGCCCGGTTCGTACGGATGTGCGACTCGCTCGGCGTACCACTGCTCGTGCTCGTCGACGTGCCGGGCTACCTGCCCGGTCTCGGCCAGGAGTGGGACGGCGTGGTACGCCGTGGCGCCAAGCTGCTGCACGCGTTCGCCGAGGCCGTGGTGCCCCGGGTGACGCTGGTGACCCGCAAGGCGTACGGCGGTGCGTACATCGCGATGAACTCCCGCTCGCTGGGCGCCACGGCGGTGTACGCCTGGCCGACCGCTGAGGTGGCGGTGATGGGCGCCAGCGCGGCGGTCAACATCATGCACCGCAAGCGGATCGCGGCCACCGCGCCCGAGGCGCGTGAGGCGCTGCGGGCCCAGCTCATCGAGGAGCAGATCCGCACGGCCGGCGGTGTGAACCGGGCCCTGGAGATCGGCGTCGTGGACGACGTGATCAAGCCGACCGAGACCCGCCGCCGCCTCGCCGAGGCACTGGCCTCGGCGCCCGCCGCGCGCGGCGCCCACGGCAACATCCCGCTGTAGCCCGCGGGAGGTTGCTGATGGAGGCCACCGAGGTCCGCAAGCTGGCCGAGCTCGAGGACACCCACTGGTGGTACCGGGAGCGCCGGGCCCTGCTGGGCCGGGCGCTGCGCCGGCTGGAGGCGGCGGGGCACCGGCCCGGCTGGGCACTGGACATCGGGGCGGCCGGCGGCGGGAACACCCGGGTCCTGAGCTCGCGGGGCTGGCGGCCGGTCGCGCTGGAGTACACCGCGGAAGGGGCCGGCGTGGCCCGCGAGCGGGGGCTCCGCGTGATGCAGGCGGACGCGCGCTGCCTGCCGGTCGGCGCGCGGGCGATGGACCTGGTCCTCGCCTTCGACATCCTGGAGCACATCGAGGACGACCTGGCGGCGGCCGCGGAGATCCACCGGGTGCTCCGGCCGGGTGCCGTGGCGCTGGTCGCGGTCCCGTGCGACATGCGGCTGTGGTCGGCGCACGACGTCGCGGTCGGCCATGTCCGCCGGTACACCCGCCGGACCCTCACCGGCGTCGTCGAGAAGGCCGGGCTGGTCGTTGACGAGCTGTGGAGCTGGAACGTGCTGCTGCGCCCGGCCGCGGCCTGGCGCCGGCGCCGTAGCACCGGCAGCGACCTGGACCGTGTCCCATCCGTGGTCAACCTGGGGCTGACCGCGGTGATCGCGGCCGAGCGCTACCTGCCGGTCCGCTCGCTACCGGGGGTCTCGCTCATGCTGCGCGCCCACCGCCCGGCATAGCGCCGCACTGCGCTGCGCCATGATCGTTGGACGGCCACCGTG
Organism: Micromonosporaceae bacterium; assembly: GCA_035707405.1. Taxonomy (GTDB): domain Bacteria; phylum Actinomycetota; class Actinomycetes; order Mycobacteriales; family Micromonosporaceae; genus DASSUC01. Next base: position 3,447 of record DASSUC010000438.1, read on the forward strand.
ACGAACCGCCGACAGCTTTGTCGGTAGGTGTCCAACGACCGGGGCGGGGGTCAGCGCAGCGCGTAGACGGCGATGCGGCCGTTGTCGAACCGGGCCTCGGCGAGACCGGCCAGCTCCGGGGACTCGGTGCCGTACACCCGGTCGACGACGAGCCACCGCACCCCGTGCCGGTCCCGCAGCTGGGCCAGGCCCGGTGCGGTCGGCGCGGTGAACGCCTCGTCGTTGCGGCGCAGCAGGTCCGGGTCCCAGAAAGCGGAGGACGGGGCGCCGATCACGCGCGGCGCGAACATCCACCCCTCCACCAGCACCCGGCGCTCGGCGTACGCGCTGAGCCAGAACGAGACGGCGAAGCAGCCGGGCTTCGGCGGTGGTGACAGGCAGTGGACGTTGGTGGCGAGCACGTCGTCCGGCCGGCTGTGGTCGCGTACCCAGCGGGCGGCCTCGACCCGGGAGCGCGGCAGCGGGACGGGGAAGTACGCGCCACCGTTGGGCGACTGGCGCGACTTGTGCATGTCCATCACCAGGCCTGGTGCCCCTGCGACCAGGACCGCGGTGAGCAGCACCGCGCCGCCGCGCCCGCGTAGGTCCGGCCACCAGTGGCGCGCCACGACCCAGACCACGCCCGCCACCACGGCGGCCAGGGCGAGCGCCGCCGACCACTGCAGCAGCGGCACCACTGGCCGGTACCCCCACCCGTAGGGCGTCGGGCCGGCGTACCGAAGCTGCACCGCGACCAGGACGGCGGCGAGCCCGACCGCGAACCACCCGAGGGCGCGCCGGCCCGCGCCGGAGAGCCGGGCGCGGTCGAGCACGAGCGCGAGTCCCCACGCCGACAGCAGCACTCCGAACATGAAGCCGGCCCGTAGGAAGTACTGGTTTCCCCAGGCCGGGTGGCCCAGCACCAGGTAGAGCGCGGGGCCCGCCAGGGCGCCGCCGAGCAGGAACCACTGCACCGGTTCCAGCCGGGCGCGCCGCAGCCACAGCAGCGGCACCACGCCGGCCACGCGCAGCTGCATGTTGACCAGGAAGGCGGCGACCACCATGGCCCACACCCCCCACTGCTGCCAGGCCTCACGGCCGGGTGGCGCAGCCACGAAGTGGGCCAGGCCCTGCAGCGGGTCCACGGCCAGGGCGTGGCTCTGGAACGCGAACAGCACGGCCATCGCGAACAGCTGCGCCGCTCCGGCCATCACTCCGGCCGCAATGACCGGCCAGGGCAGCCGCCGGCAGAGCACCGGCAGGACGAGCGCGGTGAACGCGAGCGCGACCGCGACCACGGGCAGCGAGCTCGCCTTCGCGCCACCGGAGGCGAGCAGCAGCAGCGCCGCGAGCAGGTAGGCCCCAGCGCCGAGCCCCGGCACACCGCCGAGCCCCGGCACCCCACCCGCGGTCGCGTCGGCCCTCGGCCGGCACCGGGCCACCAGGTCGGCGAGCACCCCGATCAACGCGGCCAGCAGCACCCAGCTGTAGGTCATGGACATGCCGTGCCAGACGACGAAGGTGGCCTGGGTGCCGAACGGCATGGTGACCGGGTGGGTGAAGTTGACCTCGCCGACGACGAAGAGCAGCGCAGCCGCGCCCACGCCGACGTACGGGCGCCCGCTGGCCCGCCACCCGACCACCGCGGTGAGCACGGCCGCGGCGGCACACAGCGCCGGCACTGCGAACCGCAGCGACACCACGGTCAGGTCCAGCTGCCCGACCAGGCTGGAGGCGGCCATGTGGGCGTAGCCGAACCAGTGGTAGTGCAGCGGCTCGCCGGCCGCCTGCGGGTAGCCCGGCGGCAGGTGGTGCTTTGCCTCTGCGGCCAGGGACAGCTGGTAGCCCAGGTCAAGGTACTGGCGGGTGTCCTCCCCGGTCGGCAGGACCGGATTGCGCTCCAGGAAGACCACCGACAGGTACGTGGTGAAGAAGGCCACCACACCGGCGACCGCCCAGGCCCAGCCCACCGGCACCGGGGTGTAGCCGCGCACCCACCAGTGCCCGCGCAGCCGCGGCGCCAGCGCGAACGGCACCAGCACCGCCAGCGGCCACAGCCACAGCCACTGCCGCAGGTCCAGCGCGGAGAACGCGGCCCAGCCGGCCAGCTCCAGCACCAGGCCGACGGCCACGCCCATCGCCACGTCCTCGACCAGCGTGTGCGGCCGCGCCCGCAGCGCCCGGTAGACCAGCGTCCCGGGCAGCGCGACGGCGAGCGTCGCGTAGCCGGCGTACCGGGCGATGTCGACGATCGGGGTGTCCGCGGCCACGAGCACCAGGACGACGAACATGACGCCGGACGCGAACGGCAGCCAGCGGTAGAACGGCGGCTCCCCGGTCGGCGGCGGCTCCCCGGTGCCCGCGGCAACAGCGGCTGTGGTGCCGCCGGGCCGGACCGTGTCGCCGGGCCGGACCCTGCCGGCAGGGTGCGCCGCGCCGTCCTGCCCGCCGGTGTCGGTGGGGCGGTGGGGGCCAGGCCGCGCCGGGGCCGTCATCGCCGGGCGTGCCCGGCCGTAGTGGCGCGGGCCCCGGCCCCGCCGGGTTGGGCGCCACGGGCTCCCGCACCGCCTGGCCGGGCGTCAGGCGCCCCGGTTGGCGGAAGGCCGGCCTCGAACGGCGCCGCGCTGTCGGGCACCACCTGGTCCGCGGAGTCGGTGGCCACGAAGTAGCCGGGGCGGCCCTGCACCGCCACGTAGATCCGGGCCACGTACTCCCCGAGCAGTCCGAGGCAGAGCAGCTGCACGGCGCCGAGGAACAGCACCGCGACGTAGACGGACGCCCAGCCGGAGACGGTCGAGCCGGCGAGGTACGCCAGCACCGCCACGACCACCAGCACCCCGCAGAGCACCACTCCGCCGACGCCGAGCCAGGTGGCCAACCGCAACGGGGCCGCGGAGAAGCTGGTGACGCTGTCGGTGGCCAGCCGGAGCATCTTCGACAGCGGGTACTTGGTACGGCCCGCCGCCCGCTCCCCGCGCACGTAGGGCACCTCGCCGCTGGGGAAGCCGAGCCACGGCACGAGCAGGCGGAACACCGGCGCGCGCTCGGGCAGCTCGCGTAGCGCCTCCACGGTGTCCCGGCTGAGCAGCCGGAAGTCGCCCGCGTGCGCGGGCAGGCCCGGGCCGACCAGGCGGCGCATCAGCCGGTAGTAGAGGCCGGCCGTCCACCGTTTGAAAGCCGTGTCGGTGCTGCGGTCGTGGCGCACGCCGTACACGATGTCCAGGCCCTGCGCCCGCGCCAGGGCGAGCATCTGCGGGATGACCTCGGGCGGGTCCTGCAGGTCGGCGTCGATGGTCACCAGGTGGTCGCCGCGGGCCCGCAGCAGCCCGGCGGTGAGCGCCGCCTGGTGCCCGCTGTTGCGGCGTAGCCGGACCACCCGCAGCTCCGGCCAGGTGCGGCGCATCCCGGCGAGCACCGCTGCGGTGGCGTCCGTGCTGCCATCGTCCACGGCGACCACCTCGTAGGTCTCGCCCGCGGCGTCGAGCACCGGTCGCAGGCGCGCGGCGAGCAGCGGGAGCACAGCCTCCTCGTTGTAGACCGGCACGACGACCGACAAGGCCGGGCTGGACTGGCTCATCAGCAAACCCCCGCGGCTAACGAGGACCGTCCCAGCGCAGCCGGCTGCGACGGCGTCGTAGGTGGCTGCCGGCCCGGCGTCCGACCGGACCCGCCTCGATGACCTGTCAGGAACCCTATCGGCTGGGTCCGACACCCGCCGCTGGCGGCCCGGCGCGGCGGGTCGGTCCGCGGGCTCAACGGCAGGTGGTCCGCGGCAGGCCGGCCACCGCGACCGGCGAGCGGCCGGCCGGGCGCGCCTTGCCCACCAGTACGGCGGCCAGCCCGGTCATCGACGCCTCGGCCGAGGAGTACGTGGCCAGCAGCGTCCCCGAGCCGGCCCGGCCGAGCACGTACGGGGTGTCCATCGCCACCGTCACCGCGGCATCGGCCCGCAGGTCCGCCGCGCCGTCGCCGTACCCGACCAGGTGCACGACGGTACCGCCGGAGCCGACCACCCGGATCCCCTGGGCCTGCAGCGCCGCCGTGAGCCAGTCCCGCTGGCGTTGCCGGCCGGCGGCGGCCGTGACCTGGACCGGGCCGGCCACCAGCGGGCGTCCGCAGGTGCCGCGCAGCAGGGTGACCCCTGCCGTGGCCGCGGCCACCGCGGCGGCGCGGTGCGGTGCGGCCCCGAGCACGGACGGGTCGGGCTGGGCGAACCCGGCCAGCCGCAGCTTGACGGTGAGGATCCGGGTCACCGCGGCGGTCAGGTGGGCCCGGGGCAGCCGGCCGGAGCGCAGCGCGCCGAGCAGCCCGGCGTGCGCGGCGGCCAGGTCGGGCGGCATCAGCAGCAGGTCGTTGCCGGCGAGCAGGGCCCGGACCGCGGCCTCACCGGGTGGCCAGCGCCGGGCCGGCTCCATGATGAGCGAGTCGGTCACGGTGACCCCGCCGAACCCGAGCTGGCGGCGCAGCACGTCGGTCAGCACCGCGCGGGAGAACGTGGCGGGCACCCCCGGCTCGACCGAGCGCACGTCGAGATGGCCCGACATCACCAGCCACGCGCCGGCGCCGATGCCCGCCCGGAACGGTGGCAGGTCGGCCGCGTCGAGCGCCTGCCGGCTCTGCGCGAGCACGGGCAGGGTGCTGTGGCTGTCCGCGGTGGTGTGCCCGTGGCCGGGGAAGTGCTTGAGGGTGGCGGCCACCCCGGTGCCCTGCAGCCCGCGTACTGCGGCGGCCACCTGGCCGGACGCGACCTTGGGGTCGGCGCCGAAGGACCTCGATCCGATCACCGCGCTGCCGGCCGGGCCGAGCACGTCGGCCACGGGGGCGAAGTCCACGTTGATGCCTACGGCTGCCAGCTCGGTGCCGGCCCCGCGCCAGGCCGCCTCGGTGAGCGCCGGGTTGGCCGCCGCGCCGAAGGTCATCGCGCTCGGCAGCTGGGTGACCCCTTCCCGCAGCCGGGTCACCGCACCGAACTCCTGGTCGGCCCCGATCAGCAGGGGCACCCCGGCGGGCAGCGCCCGGGCGGCGCCGTGGAGCCCGGCGGTCAGCCGGCGCACCTGCTCCGGGGACTCGATGTTCGTCGCCGAGTTGGTGGGCCCGGTCGGGTCGTCCGAGCGGCGCATCAGGATCAGCCCGCCCAGCCGGTACCGGGTGACCATCTCCGCGGGCGTGGCCACGCCCGCGTACCCCCGGTTGCCCTCGGCCGCCGCAGCCGAGACGTTGCGCGCGTCGGTGCCGAACACGTACGGCATCAGCACCTGGCCGACGAGGTCCTCGTCGGCGAGCCGGGCGACCAGCGCCCGGGCCGCCGCGGCCGGGTCGGCCGACGGGCTGGGCGCCGCGGTCGAGGCGCCCCCACTGGGCTGGGCGCCGCTCGGCGACGCGTCGCCATCGGCCGGCCGCGGTCCGGTGCACCCGGCGGCCAGCACGGCCGCGGCCAGCACGCTCACGACCGGTCCGACCCCCAGCAGACGCACTCCGCCACTCAACCATCCTGACCGGGACGCGTCACCACCGGGCGGCACTCACCCGACTCTGGTCAGGTAGCTGGCGGGCGCGCCCTCCCCGGCGTGCCGGTACGGCTCGAGCTCGGCGTCCCACGCCGTGCCCAGGGCCCGGTCGAGCGCGTGGGTCAGCCCCTCCGGGCCGCGTGCCGCGGCCATCAGCGTGCGCAGCAGGTACTCGGCGAGCAGCCGGTCACCGTTGGCGCTCATGGTGGCGCGGAAAAGTCCCCGCCCGGGCACGTGCATGAATCGCTCGCCGTCCACTCCGGGGCTCGGCTCCTCGGTCACCTCGAACCGCAGCATCGGCCACTGGCGCAGGCCTGCGGCGAGGTCGGCGCCGGTGCCGGGGCGCCCGGCCCAGGTGCACTCGGCCCGCCAGGCGCTTGGCTCGGCGGGCTGCGGGGTCCACTCGAGGCTGGCCGGCGCGCCGAGGACGCGCGCCACCGCCCACTCGACGTGTGGGCACACGGCGAGCGGGGCTGAGTGGACATATACGACGCCACGTGTGGGCACGTTCTGACCTCCCGCCGGACCGAGATGCGTCTTCCCCTACGACCTCGATCTTTTGGGTGCCGACACTCATGATGCCCGCGGCCCGCCAGTTCCGCTAGGGAACTGCTGAAACTGCTGATGGCCGCCTCCATCGTGGGCATGGGGGCATCGGCTAAGCTTGCCGCGGCCCTCTGTGCCAGCCGTTCCCCCATTCCCAGTCGTTTCTCGAGGAGTCACGCCCGTGGTGAGCAACACCTCCAAGACCGCGCGTGCCTCGGTCCGCGCCGGCCAGGCCGGCGCCGCCGGCGGCGCGCTCAGCGTGCTCGGTGAGTTCAAGTACGTGATCCCGCTGAACAGCGGCCGCCATGCGTACGTGCGCAACCTGACCAACGGCAAGACGGTGCACCTGCGCACCGACTCGGAGCAGTTCGTCGAGGAGATCCGTACGCTCACCGCGGCCGGCCACGGCCCGAAGATCCGGGCCGAGCTCACCGCGCTCGCCGCCGCCCACCCGGACCACGGCTGGGACACCACGCAGAAGCGGCTGGTCGACGCCGGCGTCTTCGAGAGCTGACCGGGCGCGGGCACCGCGGCGGTCGCTGCGGGCGACTCAGAGCGGGATCCACTCGGTACGCGTGGTCGCCTCGGCCAGCACGTCCGGCTCCGGGTCGATGCCGATGCCCGGCCCGGCCGGCACCCGCAGGTGGCCGCCGGAGAGCACGAACGGCTCGGTGATGTCGCGGGCGTAGTAGCGGCCGGAGGCGGAGGTGTCGCCGGGCAGCGTGAAGTTGGGCAGTGCGGCGAGCGCCACGTTCGCCGCCCGGCCGAGCCCGGTCTCCAGCATCCCGCCGGCCCACACCGGCACCCCGTGCGCCGCGCATACGTCGTGCACCCGCCGCGCCTCCAGCAGGCCGCCCGTCCGGCCCGGCTTGATGTTGACGACGGCGCAGGCGCCCAGCGCGATGGCGTCGGCCGCGGCCCGGGCGCTGGTGACCGACTCGTCGAGGCACACCGGCGTACGCAGCAGCCGGGCCAGGGCGGCGTGCCCGCGCAGGTCGTCCTCTGGCAGCGGCTGCTCGATCAGCAACAGGTCGAACGCGTCCAGCCGGGCCAGGTGCCGCGCGTCCGCGAGGGTGTAGGCGGTGTTCGCGTCGACCTGCAACAGGACCTCGTCACCGAATCGCTCCCGGACCGCCCGCACCGGCGCCACGTCCCAGCCCGGCTCGATCTTCAGCTTGATCCGCAGGTAGCCCTCTGACAGGTAGCCCTCGACGGCGTCGAGCAGCTGCGGCACCGAGTCCATGATGCCGACCGAGACGCCGGCGGGCACCGCGGTCCGGACCGCCCCGAGGAAGGCGTGCAGCGGCATGCCGGCGGCGCGCAGCTGCGCGTCGAGCACGGCGGTCTGCAGCGCGGCCTTGGCCATCGGGTGGCCCTTGAACTGCGCCACCGCCGACTCCACCGCGGCGGCGTCCACAGTGGGCAGCGCCGCGACCGCGGGCAGCAGGAACCGCCGGATCACCTCGGCCGCGCCGTCGGCATACTCGGGCGAGTAGCGCGGCTCGTCCATCGCCACGCACTCCCCCCAGCCCTCGGCTTCCGGCGTCACCGCGCGCACCAGCAGCACGTCGCGTTCCCGCTCCACGGCAAAGGACGTGCGGAACGGCGAGACCAGTGGCAGGGCCACCCGCCGCAGCTCGACACCGGTCAGCCGCACGAGCGCTCCAGCAGGTAGTACGAGTCCCGGGTCAGGTGGACCACCCGGTGGCCGGCCGCCAGCGCCCCGCTCAGCACCTCCCGTACGGCGTACCGCCAGCGCATCGCCGCGGCCCGGTCCCGCTGGCGCAGCGCGGCGATGTCCACCGGCACCGCGACCAGCAGCGCCGCCGCGTCCGGCGCCGCCGGCCCGGCCGCCGGCTCGTCCCCCACCCGGTCCAGGAGTACGGCCGCCCCGCCCACCCGCGGCTCGTCCGGTGCCCCGCGGGCCGCCGCGACCGCCCGCGCCGAGCCCAGCTCCCACCGCACGTAGAGCCGGTCGCTGGCGTCGCCGGCGTTCACCCCGTCCGTCATCGGCCCGTACCACTCAGGCAGGTACGCCGTCACGGACGCGCCCAGCTTGCGCAGGTTGAACGCTGCGTTGCGGGCCACCAGCGGGTCGAAGGTCCAGCACACGGCGTCGATGCCCCGCTCCAGCGCCCAGGCCCGCTGGTCCTGCTTGAGCGCGTAGCCCGCACCGGCGCCCTCCTCCCCGGCGGCCACTCCGGCGACGTGCGAGTGCAGATGGCCGTCCCCGCGGAACGCGGCCGCCACCCCGACCAGGTCCTCCCCCCGGTACGCCCCGACGACGTAGTTGCCGGAGTGCTCCAGCGCCCGCAGCAGGGTCGGGCCGGCGACCTGGTCGGCGGAGTCGGCCCGCCAGATCTTGCGCAGCAGCTCACCCGCTGCGAGGTGGTCGCCCATCCCGTGCAGGCCGGCGATGCGCAGGCCGGCCCGGGCGGCGACCGCACCGGCCCGCTGCCGGGCCTCGGCAGCCAGCGCCGCCATGGTCACCGGCCCTCCGCCGGCCCGGCACCGCCCTCCGCCGGCCCGGCCGGCCCGGCACCGCCTTGCGCTGAGCCGGCCGGCCCAGCGCCGTCCAGCAGCCGGCTCACCAGCCCGGCGAGCAGCGCCGCACGCCGGGGCATCTCGGGCACGTCGGCCCACTCCCCCTCGGCGTGCGCGTTGCCGCCGACCGGGCCCAGCCCGTCCAGGGTCGGCACGCCGATCCCGGCGGTCAGGTTGCCGTCCGACCCGCCACCCACCGCGACCGGCCGCAGCGGCGGCAGCCCCAGGTCGGCGGCGACCTGCTGGGCGATGGGTAGGAGGGTGGCTGACGCCGACTCCGGCATGGCCGGGCGGCGCGGCCCCCGCTCCAGCTCGAGTGCTGCCCCGGGCACCCGCGGCGTCAGCGCGGCGAGCGCCGCATCCACCCGGGCCAGCTCGTCCGGGTCGAAGGCGCGCACGTCAACGTGCAGCCGGGCGCCGGCCGGGATGGTGTTCGCCGTGGTGCCGACCTGGGCCACGGTGGGGGTGACCGTGGTCCCGGCCGCGCCGTCGGCGAGCGCGGCGATGGCGAGGATCTGGTGGGCCAGCTCGACTCCTGCGTTCACCCCCTTGTGGGGCTCGATGCCGGCGTGCGCCGCACGCCCGGTCACGCTCAGCCGGTACTGCGCGATGCCCTTGCGGGCGGTCTTCACCGTGCCGGCCCGGGTGCCCTCCAGCACCAGCGCCGCGTCGGCGCCGCGCGCGGTCTCCTCGATCAGCTCCCGCGACGACGGCGAGCCCAGCTCCTCGTCCGAGGTGACCAGCACGGCGACCCCGGCCAGCGACCCCACCGAGGCCAGCCCGTGGAACAGCTGCACCAGCCCGGCCTTCATGTCGACCACGCCGGGTCCGGTGACCCGCTCCCCGTGCACCGCAAAGGGCCAGCGGGCCACCGTGCCCAGCGGCCACACGGTGTCCAGGTGGCCGATCAGCACCACCCGGGTCGGCGGCGACCCGAAGCGCCAGCGCAGGTGGGTGTGGCCAGCCACCACCACCCGCTCCGGGACCGCGCCGAGCAGGCGTACCCCCAGCTCGGCAACGACCTCGGCGCAGGCGGCGGTGGCGGCGGTGTCCGCCGACGGCGACTCGGTGGCCACCAAGGTGGCCAGATCGTCCAGCATCGCCGTCACGTCGTGCGCGGTGGACAGGTGGGGCATGGCCGGGGGGTCGGGCATGCAGCCACCTTAGACACCAGGACCGACAGAGACACCGGACCCGACAGGGACACCGGACCCGACAGGATCACCCCGGCCCTCCTCAGACTCCGGTTGGCTTCAGCTTCACATGCACCACCGTGGTCTGGCCTTCGAGGATGGTCGGGTTGGCGCTGCCGAGGAAGTAGCCGCTCGCCGTGACGTGCATCGCGTACGAGCCGGCGGGGATCCGCAGGATCGTGTAGCGGCCGAGCGTGTCGGTGTACACGGTGAACGTGCCACCGGCGCCGAAGACGTACACCTTGGCGTTGAACACCGGCGCATTGGTGACGCTGTTGGTGACCGTCCCGGTCAGCGTGCCGGTCGTCGGCACCAGCGCGAAGCTACGCGTGGTCGTGGTGTTCGCCGAGATGGTCACGCTCGCCGTGGCGCTGCGGTAGAGGGCCATGCTCGCCGTCACGCTGTACGACCCGATCGGCAGCGTCATCGTGTAGCGCCCGGCGCTGTCCGTCGTCCTGGTCACGGTGACCGGTCCGGTCGCCGTCACCGCCGCGCCGGCCAGCGCGGCCCCGTTCGAGCTGTCCGTGACCGTGCCGGTCAGCGTCCCGGTCGGCAGCCTGGTCAGCGCGAAGTTGCGGGTGGTCGTCTGGTCGGCGTTGACCACCACGCCGGTGACCGTCTGCGGCTGGTAGAGCCCGCCGCCCGCGGTCACCGAGTAGGTGCCCGGGGTCAGCAGCAGCGTGTAGCGCCCGTTCGCGTCCGTTGACGTGGAGCGCGCCGAGGGCCCGCTCACGCTCACCGTCACGCCGGCGACCGCCGCGCCGGTGCCGGCGTCGGTGACCACGCCGGTCAGCGTGCCGGTCGGACCGCGCGGTGCGTTGAGGACCGCCTGGTACGCGCTCAGCCGCCCCTCGCCGAAGTTGTTGTTCTTCGCCGCGGTGCCGCCGCAGCCGGTCGAGCTGACGTCGATGGCCGTGCCGTCCAGCAGCGACCGGGTCTGCCCGATGTCCCCGCGCAGCACCGACGAGGCCGACCAGACCAGGGCGACCGCCCCGGCGACGTGCGGGGTGGCCATGGACGTGCCGCTGAAGCTGGAGTACGCGCTGCCGGTCACGCTCGACCGGACGCTGACGCCGGGTGCGGCGATGTTCGGCTTGATCGCACCGTCCACACCGGACACTCCCCGGCTGGAGAAGCTCGCGATCGCGTTGTTGACGTCGTACGCGCCGACCGCGTACGCATCGGGGTTGTCGCCCGGGGAGTTGGCGGTGTTGCAGTTCGGCCCGCTGTTGCCGTTGGCGAAGGCGGGGAAGATGCCGGCCGCCACCCAGGAGCGGATCGTGTCCTGGTACCACGTGCTGCCCCGGCCGCCGCCCCACGAGTTGTTCACGATGTCGGCGTGCAGGTCCGGGCGCGGGTTGGCGCCGGACAGGTCGGTCGGGGCGAGCACCCACTGCCCCGAGGAGAGCAGCGACGTGCTCGAGCAGGAGCCGGTCTCGCAGCCCTTGGCAGCGATCCACCTCGCGCCCGGCGCCACGCCGATCTGGTTGGTGCCGCCGTCGTCGCCGACCATCGTGCCCATGGTGTGCGTGCCGTGGTTGTTGTTGTCGCACGGCACGGTCGACGGGTTGCCGCAGACCCGCGCCGGGTCGAACCAGTTGTAGTTGTGGTTGAACGAGCCGTTGCCGAGGTTGCCCCGGTACTGGCGGACCAGCGCCGGGTGGTTGTACTGCACCCCGGTGTCGATGTTGGCCACCACGATGCCCTCGCCGCGCACGGAGAGCTCGCTCCACACCCGCGGGGCCTCGATGTTGGTCAGCCCCCACTCGACCGCCGCGGTCCCCGGACCGTCCGCGACCGCCACGGGCAGGAGCAAGGGGTACGACCGCACCGGCTCGATGCTCGCCACGTCGCGCCGGGCCGCGAGCGCCTCGACCAGCGCCCGGTCACCGGTGAGGTGGACCGCGTTGGAGATCCAGAAGGACCGGTGGGAGACGCCGCGCCCGGTGAGGTCGGCGCGCAGCGCCGCCTGGCTGCGCTGCGCGGTGGCGGTGAGCCGCTGGAAGACGAGCGTGGCCCGCGCTGCCCGGGCGGTCACCGCGGCGGCGCCGGACAGGTCGGCCCGCTCCCGCAGGTGCACCAGGACCTCGGCAGAGCCCCGGGCGGACAGGTCGGCGAGCACCCCGGCATCGACCCGGGCACCGGACCCGCCCGCGACGCCAAGCGGAGCGGCCCGCCCGCCCGCGACGTCCGCCATACCGGCCGGCCCGCCTGCCGCGCCCGCCGGGGCGGAGACGGTCGCCAGCGCCAGTGCCCCGAGCGCGGCAACACTGGCCAGCACCAGCAGCCGCCGGCGGCGGCGTGGTGAGGTGGATTTCATTGCGCCCGCCCTCCCTGTTGATAGATGTATTGACATCTATCGTCGCGCAGGAAAGGTCCCGGTTTCAATCCAGCAGCATTGCATCGGGTGGACCAACCAGGTGCTGCCGCAAGAGCTCCCGCCCAACAGCGCCCGGCCAGGCAATGGCATCCCATCCGCCGCCGGCATTCGCAAGATCAACCAAAACGGTGCCGCCCAGCCAACCGCCCCAGCGGCCCCACCCGGTTGTCGCACCGCGATCCCAGTCTCACCCGCCGGCCACGCCCGGTTTGCCCGATCCACCGCCCCGACACTCTCCAAGATCGCGATAGCAGCATCGAATGTGCAGCCAGGCTGCACATTCGATGTCTCAGATCGCGATCTTGATAGGGACGCGACCCATGGCGGCAGAGGCGACGACCGGAACGTAACTAAATGTCGGAATAAGATGCAGGGCTCCTGCGCCCGCGACCGACATGTGCACACAGGGTCCAAAGTGGACTAACTTGTTTGCTGGCCGATGCGCTGAGGCGTCCACCACGGCGGCGGCGTGACCGTGGCTCCGCCGTACATGGGCAGCTCGACCTGGGGGCCGTCGCGGAACAGCTGGTCGAGCGGCCGGTTGAGGCCCAGCGCCCCGTGCCGGCGCGCCCTGGTGACCGCGTCGAGGTCGAGCACGTCGACCAGCACCTCCTCGCCGCAGCCGGCCTGCTGCCGGACGATCCCCTCCGGGTCGACGACCACGCTCTGCCCCACCGAGGCCGGGTCCGCCGCGTTGCAGCTGACCACGAAGAGCTGGTTGCAGAACGCGTTCGCCCGGGCGCACACCAGCTCGATCTCCCGGTCCCGGGTGGTGGTCAGGGTCGGCTGGAGCACCACCTCGGCCCCGAGCCAGGCCAGCTGCCGCCCGGTCTCCGGGAACGACCCGTCGTAGCAGATCGCCAGCCCCGCCCGGCCGACCCCGTCGATGTCGAAGGCGACAAACGACCGGCCGGGTGCGTTGCGCTCGTACGGCTGCCAGGTGAAGACCTTGCGGTACCGCGCGGCCAGCTCGCCGGTTGGCGAGGCGACCACGGCCGTGTTGTGGATGCGCCCCCCGTCCGCCCGCTCGAAGAGCGTGCCCGGGACCAGCCAGAGCCGAAGCTCCCGGGCCAGCGCGCAGACCCGGTCGGTGGTCGGTCCGGGCACCGGTCCGGCGGCGCGCTCGCGCAGCCCCGGCACGGTCGAGAGCAGCGGCGGTACGGCCGCCAGCAGCAGCTCCGGGGCGAGCACCAGCTGCACCTGCGGCCACAGCGAGCGCACCGCGCGCACCTGGTCGGCAAAGCGCAACCAGGTCGCCTCCAGGTCGCCCGGCACCGGCTTGGTCTGCACCGCGGCCACGGTGAGGGTCCGCATGGCGCCCGACCCTACCCCCGTCGCCAGCGTGCCCCACCTGTTACTACGGTGTTGCCGGTCCGTAGTCGACACCGCTTGCGACCGCCGGGTACGGTCGCCGGGGTACCGGCCATCTCGCCGGCCGGGCCGGCCGTCAGCGCCGGCATCAGCGGCCTGGGACGTCGAAGGGTGGGCGCGTGGAGCTCGTCGAGACCTGGCTCGCCACGCTTCCGCCGCTCAGCGTCTACCTCGTGGTGGGCCTGGTGATCGGCCTGGAGAGCACCGGCATCCCGCTTCCCGGCGAGATCACCCTGGTCAGCGCTGCACTGCTGGCAGCCGCCGGGGTGGTGGGCCCGTGGCCGGTGGCGGTCGCGGCGAGCATCGGCGCCATTGCCGGCGACTCCATCGGGTATGCAGTGGGCCGCTGCGGCGGTCGGGCGCTGCTCGACCGGTGCGGGCGGCGCTTCCCCAGGCACTTCGGTCCGGAGCAGCTGGCCCGGGCCGAGCACATGTTCGCCCGCTGGGGCGCCTGGGCGGTGTTCTTCGGCCGGTTCGTGGCCCTGCTGCGCATCCTCGCCGGGCCGCTGGCCGGGGCGCTGCGGGTGCCGTACCGCACCTTCCTCATCGCCAACGCGACCGGCGGCGTGGTGTGGGCCTTCGGCACTACATTCCTCATCTTCTACGTAGGCCGGGCCGCCGGGCACTGGCTGAAGGACCTGTCCTGGGCGGCGCTCGTGGCAGCGGTCGCCTTCGGCGTCGCCAGCACGCTCTACCTGCGCCATCAAGCTAAGCGGAGGCCGGCCCGGCGCGGGCTGGTGTCAGCACCGGCGCTGGAGCCGGCCCCAATGTCACTGCCGGCGCTGGAGCCGGCCCCAATAGCGCTGCCAGCCCTGGTAGCGCCGCCGGCGCTCGAGCCGGCCCCAGTCGAGGAGCCGGTGGGCTGAGGACACGGGAGCCGGAGAACGTGACCGACGCCAACGTGCTACAGCAGGAGATCGCCGCTGAGCAGAAGCACGTCGACCGGGTCTACGCCCGCGTCGCCGAGCTGCGCGAGGCCGCGGCGGCCGCCGAGGCGGAGAGCTACCGGATCGCCCGGGTGGGCAACTTCAGCGCCCTGGTCGAGCGCGACGCGATGGTGTTCCACCAGGCCCGGCGGCGGCACGCGCTCGACGCCGAGCACGAGGGCCTGGTCTTCGGCCGGCTCGACCTGCGCGACGGCGAGGTCTACCGGGTGGGGCGGCTGGGCGTACGGGACGCGGACGCCCAGCCGCTGCTGGTCGATTGGCGGGCTCCGGCCGCGTCAGCCTTCTACCAGGCCACCGCCGCGGACCCGAGGGGCGTGGTACGCCGCCGGATGATCCAGTCGTCGGGCGAGCGGGTGGTCGGGCTCGAGGACGACCTGCTCGACCCGGCCGGCGCACCACCGGGCATGCGCGTGGTCGGCGACGGCGCGCTGCTCGCCGCGCTGGCCCGGACCACGGGCCGGGGCATGCGTGACATCGTCGCCACCATCCAGCGGGAGCAGGACGAGGCGATCCGCTCCCCCGCCTCCGGCGTGACGGTCGTGTCCGGCGGCCCGGGCACCGGCAAGACGGCGGTGGCGCTGCACCGCGCGGCGTACCTGCTCTACTCCGAC
>DASSUC010000439.1:0-9496 GCA_035707405.1 Micromonosporaceae bacterium
ACCGTGCCGACCTTGCCGAGCTGGTCGCGCAGGTAGTGGACGAGAAGTGTTCGGGGTGGGACGTCGTCGGCGTACGCCACGCCGTCGACGGTGACACTGATCCGCGCCATCAGTCCTCCCGCACGGGTCGACGGATGGCCCGTCGCGCTCGCGCGGGCCGCCTCCCGATCACTCAACTCCTCGGGGATGATCACATCAAGGGGTCACCGGGCCGGCACCCTCGATGAACCCTGTAGCCCCAGCCCATGGGGCTCCGCAGCGGCCGTGCGGCCGTCACTGTCCCGATCAGGCCGACACGCCAGGCCTTCAAAGCACAGCTATTGATCCCCGGGTCGTAAGATGCTTGCACCTTCGACGGGGGAGTGTCCGATGGCAATCAACGCTTCGCTCACTGGACGCCTGCGGAACACCTCCCTACCTAAGCGCAATGCCTTGCTTCCCCTGTTCGAGGCGGTCGTGAACGCCATTCAAGCTGTTGATGCAGTTCATGACGGCATGGAGTCCACGCAGATTGCCGTCACGATCAACCGGTCACACCAGTTGCTTTCGCAGCTTGGCGCCGACGTGGACCACAGCGCGACCCCCCTCGATCCCATTACAGGGTTCGTGGTCAGTGATAATGGCGAAGGTTTCCACGATGGGAACATGAGCTCGTTTGAAACGCTCGACAGTGAGTACAAGTTGGCCTACGGCTGCCGCGGAGTGGGCCGCCTACTCTGGCTCAAGGCATTTGACAAGGTCGAGGTAGCCAGTTGTTACAAGGACCAACAAGATAAGTCCAGGAAGCGTTCGTTCGTGTTTTCAGCCAATGCTGGCGTGTCGCAGCAGGCTGTCACGGGTTGCGACGACCCCCAAACGGGGTCCGAGGTGCGGCTGATCTCCTTTCACGAGACGTACCGTAAGGCCGCGCCAAAGACCACCAGCGCAATCGCCAGGAGCCTGCTCGAACATTGCCTCTGGTATTTCGTGCGGCCGGGCGGTGCGCCAAACATAGCCGTTATAGACGGGCCAGAGAGAGTCGACCTGACCTCGGTTTACGACGAGTACATGCACTGCTCTGCCCGGACGGAGGAGATAACGGTAAAAGAATGCCCGTTCAATCTCGTTCACCTACGACTCAAAGCCACCGCAAAGAACGTGCCGCAACTCTACTGGTGTGCAGATAACAGGGTCGTGTCGGAGGAGAACCTTTCAGGAAGGATCCGAGGCCTGGGCGGAAGGCTCAGGGATGCCGATGCGGAGTTCATGTACGCATGCTTCCTGGGGTCGCCATACCTGGATGAACGGGTTCGCATGGAAAGAACGGGGTTCAATATTCCGGAGTCTACGGAAGGGGCATTCGACGAGCACGAGCCGTCTCTTTCAGATATTCGAGCCGGAGTCCTGGCGGCGGCGGAGCAACACCTGCTCCCGAGCCTGGAGGAAGCTCGCCGAGCAGGCAGGGCTCGCGTCGAGACCTTTGTGGACAGCAAAGCCCCGAGATACCGGCCAATCCTGAGGCACGTTGATGAAGATAAGCTGAGTGTTGACCCGGAGATGAGCGACAAGGACCTGGAGCTGCAGCTGCACAGGTACCTGGCCGACATAGAGCATGAGCTACTAACGGAGGGGCAGCAGGTTCTCGACAGCTCAGATCCCGACGACCCGGAGTACGATAGACGGCTCCGCGCGTACCTGGACAAAGTTGACGATGTCAAGAAGTCTGACCTTGCCGCATACGTCTCCCGGCGAAGGGTGATACTTGACCTGCTCGCACGCGCCATCCGCATGGACGGAGAAGGAAGGTACGCAAAAGAGGACGCCATTCATAGTCTGATTATGCCGCTGCGGACCACATCCAATGATGTAGCTCCAGGTGCCTGCAACCTGTGGCTCATCGACGAGGGGCTCGCCTTTCATAACTTCCTGGCTTCCGATAAGCCGATCAAGACGATGCCAATCACAGGCTCGACCTCAAGAAAAGAGCCCGACCTCCTGGCGTTGAAGGTTAGCCATGGGCCGATTCTGGTATCGGAAGGTGAGAGTCTGCCACTCGCCTCCATAGTGGTGGTGGAATTCAAGCGCCCAGCGAGAGATGACGCTGCCCCTGGCATCGAGAAGGACCCCCTGTCCCAGGCCCTGCAGTATCTCGAACGTGTCCGTGAAGGACGGGTCACCACAGCGAGTGGCCGTCCCATACCAAGATCTGAGCAGGTTCCAGGATTTTGCTATGTCGTTTCCGACCTGACACGCACGGTCCAGGAACGGTGCAAAGCGGGGAACCTCCGGCCAACACAGGATGGCCTGGGGTTCTTTGGTTACAACGATAACTACAAAGCATACATAGAGGTTGTTTCTTTTGATCGCCTCCTAAATATGGCCCACCAGAGAAATCGCGCCTTCTTCGACCGGCTCGGACTACCAGCCAGCTGAACTAGGCCGTCCTTGACGACGGCGCACTGCGGTCGTGGAGGCCCAGGCAGCGGGCATGTGCAGGTCGCGGCGGCGGCTACGATAAATCGGCGCAGATCTCCAAAGAGGTGTGTCGCTACGCCTGAACGTCGTATGTCGCGCGCCCGGCAGCGGTGTCGTGGTGGATGCGGTCGTCCAGACTGGACAGCGGCTGGCCGCCCCCGCCCCAGCGCCGCGCGATGATCTCGGCGGCGATGCTGACCGCGGTCTCCTCGGGCGTCCGGGCGCCCAGGTCCAGCCCGATCGGCGAGGCGAGCGCCG
Source organism: Micromonosporaceae bacterium (assembly GCA_035707405.1). GTDB lineage: Bacteria > Actinomycetota > Actinomycetes > Mycobacteriales > Micromonosporaceae > DASSUC01. The sequence continues at coordinate 2,713 of DASSUC010000439.1, forward strand.
CCAGCCGCTCCTCAGGCACGCCCGCCTCCCGCAGCCGCGCCAGCCGGTCCTCGTGGGTGCGCCGGGACCCCATCGCCCCGACATAGGCGAACCGGTGCGCCAGCGCCACCTCAAGCACGGGCACGTCGAACTTCGGGTCGTGGGTCAGCACGCAGACCACCGCCCGCTCGTCCACCGCACCCGCGGCGAGCTGTGCGGACAGGTAGCGGTGCGGCCAGTCCACCACCACCTCGGCGTCCGGGAACCGCTTCGGCGTGGCGAAGACCGCCCGCGCGTCACAGACGGTCACCCGGAACCCGAGGTACGCCCCGAGCCGCGCCACCGCAGCGGCGAAGTCGATCGCCCCGAAGACCAGCATCCGCGGCGGCGGGGCGTACGCGGCCACGAAGAGTGTGAGGTCGTCACCGCGGCGCTCACCGTCCAGCCCGTAGTGCAGCTCCCCGGTGCGGCCCGTGGCCAGCAGCCCGCGCACGTCGTCGGTTGCCGCGTCGTCCAGCCGGACCGAGCCGAGCGTGCCGGCCCGCCGCTCCGGCCACACCACCAGCCGCCGGCCCACCTGCTCCTCACCACCGCGCACGATGGTGGCGACCGCGACCGGCTCGTGCTCCTCGATCGAGGTGGCGACCTCGCCGAGCTCGGGGAACCCGGCCGCGTCCACCCGCTCGACGAACAGCTCGATGGTGCCGCCACAGGTCAGCCCGACCGCGAACGCGTCGTCGTCGCTGACCCCGTAGCGGACCAGCGCCGGCCGCCCGCTCGCGCGCACCTCGCCGCCGAGCTCGTAGACGGCGCCCTCCACGCAGCCGCCGGAGACGCTACCCACCGCGGTGCCGTCCGGCCCGACCAGCATGGTCGCCCCGGGCTGCCGCGGCGCGCTGCGCCAGGTCGCCACCACAGTCGCCAGGCCGACCGGCTGGCCCGCCCGCCACCAGCCCATCAGGTCGCTCAGCACGTCCCGCATCGACTCAGCCTCCCGCCCCCAAGATCCGCCGCTCACCCGCCCGAGCGCAAGGTGTCCACCAGCTCGGTCAGCGCGGCCAGGCTGTGCCCGGCCACCAGCGCGTCCAGGTGCGGCAGCACCGCCGCGAGCCCGCCGGCCGTCGGTGCGAACCCGGGCCGCCCGCGGTGTGGGCTGACCCAGATCACCCGGTGCGCCAGCCGTCGCAGCCGCTCCGCGGCCTGCGCCAGGGTGGCCGGGTCGCCGCGCTCCCAGCCGTCGCTGAACACCACCACGGTGGCGCGCCGGGCCAGCCCCGGGTGCGCGTACCGGCTGACGAACGCGCCCAGCACCTCACCCAGCCGGGTGCCGCCGGACCAGTCCGGAATCGCCGCGCCCGCCGCTGCGAGCGCCGCCTCCGGGTCCCGCGCCCGCAGCGCCCGCGACACCCGGGTCAGCCGGGTGCCGAGCGTGAACACCTCGGTGCTCCCCGGGCGGCAGCGCACCGCCGCGTGCGCGAAACGCAGCAGCGCGTCGGCGTAGGGCGCCATCGACCCGGACACGTCCACCAGCAGCACCAGCCGCCGGGGCCGGTCGCGGCGGCGCTGCCGGGCCAGCCGCGCCGGCTCGCCGAGGGCGCGCAGCGTGGCGCGCAGCGTCCGCCGCGGGGCGACCACCCCCCGCGGGTACGGCCGGAACCGCCGCGCCGGCCGGGTCTGCGCCGCCGGCCGCAGCAGCCCCAGCAGGGTACGCACCTCGTCCCGCTCGGCGCTGGTCAGCTGGCCGAAGTCGCGGTGGCGCAGCAGCTCGTGGCTTGACGCCCGCATCGCCACCGTGGCCGGCCGCGGCCCGTCCCCGGCGTCCGCACCGTCCTTCGTAGACAGTCCGAAGGGGACGAGCACCCGCCGCGGCGACGAGGTCGGCCGTGGCAGTGACGGGACCTGCCCATCCCGGCCCGGGCCCTGCCGGTAGGCCCGGTACGCCGCGTCGAAGAGCACCACGTCCTCGCGGCTGCCGCACAGCGTCAGCCGGCCAGCCCAGTAGAGCTGTTGCGGCCCGAGCACGTCGAGCGCGGCGGCGAACGCCTGCACCCGGTCCGGGCCGACCGGCACGCCCGCCCGCCGCACCCACCCCACGAAGGCGAGTACGGCGTCGAGCACGTCCCCGGACACTCACGCCTCCAGCAGCGCCGGCAGCTTCTCCCGTACCCGGGCCAGGTCCTCGCGGACCTTGAGTACGGCGCCGAGCGAGGCGCCGGCGAGCGGCGGGGTGAGGCTGGTCGCGCCCAGCGCGTGCAGCGCCTGCGCCCAGTCGATCGCCTCCGCGACCCCCGGCGGCTTGACCAGGTCCAGCTCGCGCAGCCGGGCGGTGGCCACGGCGACCTGCGTGGCCAGCGACTCGGCCAGCTGCGGCAGCCGCAGCCGCAGGATCGCCACCTCGCGCTGCGGGTCCGGGTGGTCCACCCAGTGGTAGAGGCAGCGGCGCTTGAGCGCGTCGTGCACCTCCCGGGTGCGGTTGGAGGTGACCACCACGGTCGGCGGGGTCGCCGCGACGACCCGCCCCAGCTCCGGTACGGTCACCGCCCAGTCGGCCAGCAGCTCCAGCAGGTACGCCTCGAACTCGTCGTCGGCCCGGTCGACCTCGTCGATGAGCAGCACGCACGGCGCGCTCTCCAGGGCCCGCAGCAGCGGCCGGGCGACGAGGAACCGGCGGTCGTAGAGGCCGGCCTCCAGCGCCGCCGGGTCGGCGCCCGCGCCGGCCGCCTCCATCGCGCGCAGGTGCAGGATCTGCCGGGCGAAGTCCCAGTCGTAGAGCGCCTGCGCGGCGTCGAGCCCTTCATAGCACTGGAGCCGGATCAGCTCCAGGCCGCGCGCGTCGGCCAGTGCCTGGGCGAACGCGGTCTTGCCGACCCCGGCCTCGCCTTCCAGGAACACCGGCCGGCCCAGCCTCAGAGCGAGGAACCCGGCCGTGGCCAGGCCCTCGTCGGCGAGGTATCCGGCCTTGGCGAGCGCGTCGGCGAGCTGCTGCGGCGAGTCAGGCACCCCTTCACTATGCCGGGCCGTCCGGGCGATCGGCGACCACCGTACGATCTCTGTCCTCCAGCGCCCATCTGCCCTGCCGAGCCAGCGCGAGGACTCGGCGGGCAACCCGCACCGTGGCAAGGGTCGGTACCTGACCTTGCTAGTCGGACGGGACCAGACGCCGGATGGAGTCCACCCGGTCGATGGCCTTGTCGAAGGAGGCAACCACACCGACACCAGTCTGCTCAGCCTCGGCGACGAGGTAGGCATCGGCGAAGTCGAGGCGGTCCTTCTCGTAGACCTCGATGGCGCGCAGGAGCAGGGCGGGATCGTTGGTCCGGATCGCCGGAAAAGCCACGATCGCCCGTACGGACTCCGCGACCTGATCCCGCGGAACCTTGTAGAACGACTCCAGGACGTAAACCACCTCGGCGAGCACCAGATCGGCCAGCCGCAGTTCACGCGCTCCGGCCGCGGCGAGGAACCGGGTAGCGCGATGAGCAAGATCTGGTGGGTCTCCGGTCAGGTGGCGAACAATGATGTTGGCGTCGAAGAACGCGTTCATTGCTGGGAGAGACGGGATGCACGAGCCCGGCGGGTATGGTCCCGGACTTCCTCCCAGTCGGCCCCGCGCGCAGCCGGCGAGACCGGAACCGACCCCGCCAGCTCCAGGAGGTCGGCTGTCCTGGCAAGAACCGCGTAGTTGCCCGCCACCCGGAAGACCACCCGGTCTCCTTCGTGCAGCCCGAGCGCATCCCGGATCGCTTTGGGCAGCGTAATCTGGCCCTTCGATGTCAGTCTTGCCGCGGCGTCCATCACAGCTCCTTACTTTGGAGTCAAAGCAAGGATGGCCCAAGGCCGTTGGTCGCCACCAGCCAGGGCGAGGAACAGCTTCCGACGGCCTCCTCGTCGGAGAGGCCCGGCTGCGGCGATCGCGCCCGACGAGCTGCTGCGGGAGTCGGGCACCTCTTCATCATGGTGGGCCGCTCGGGGGGTCGGCGACCTTCGCCGGCATCTGGATCCCCCAGCGCTGCGCGTCGGCCGGCGTGTCCATGTCGCTGCCGTCCGCGACGTCGTCGCAGGCGACCTCGCGCACATGCCCGGCGTGAGCAGCCAGGTACGTTCGCGCGCCCTCGTCGCCGCGGGCCAGCGCGCACACGCCAGACCAGTGACCACGACCGAGTAGGACCGGGTGGCCGCGCCGGCCGTCGTACGTCGCCACGGCCAGCGCCTGCGGCGCGGACAGCGCGGCGACCCTGCCGACCGCAGCGGGGGTCACCCCCGGTGTGTCGACCAGTAGGATCGCCGCGGCGTCAACGTCCGGGCTGGAGCTGGCGAGCGCTTCCAGCCCGGCCCGCAGCGACGAGCCCATTCCTGTGGTCCACGCCTCGTTGACGACGACGACGGCCCCCTCCAGACGGGCTGCCTTGCGCACCTGCTCCGCGGCACAGCCCAGCACGACCACGAGCGGCGCGCAGCCCGCCTGAACGGCGACCCGGACCGCCCGGTCAACCAAAGGCTCGTCGGCGAGCCGAAGCAGCGCCTTGGGGCTGCCCAAGCGCTGCCCCGCCCCGGCTGCCAGAACCAGCCCTGCGACCGTGCCCAAAGCCTGCTCCCCGTAGTCAACCGATGCGCCCGTTTGGGCCATGCGCAGACGCTTGACCGACTCAGTCTCCCTCGACACGGTGGGATCGTAAGGCGGTGACGGGTTCGTCAAATCCGCCTCCACGCCGCCGCCGCGCACGCGCCAAACCAAACGGCATGCTCGTACGCCGGGCATCTACTTGGCGTCGGCGTAGCACTCGACCACCGACACGCCGAGCGGGAAGCGCACCGGAGTGTCGCCGAACAGCAGCACCCGGGCCTGCTCCGCAGCCGCCCGCACCGCCTCCGCCACCCGCTGCGCCTCGCCCGCCGGGCAGTGCACGAGCACCTCGTCGTGCTGGAAGAAGACCAGCTCCCCCGCTGTCTCGCGCAGCGGCCCGCGCAGCGAGGCGAGCAGCGTGTTGGCCCACTCGGCCGCCGTGGCCTGGATGACGAAGTTGCGCGTGAACCGCCCCCGGGCCCGGGCCGCCGCCCCGGCCCGCGGAACGTCCACCGGGTCCCCATCTCCGGGATCGAGGTCGGCCACCCGCGCGGTCACCGATGGCGGTGGGCTGGTGCGGCCGAGCCACGACCGCACCAGCCCACCCGTCTCCCCGGTCCGCGCGGCCGCCTCCACGAACGCCCAGGCCGCCGGGTAGAACTGCCGCAGCGCGGCGAGCGCCGGCACAGCCGCGCCACCGGTCTGCCCGTACATGGCGCCGAGCAGGGCCACCTTGGCCCTCGCCCGCTCACCGCCGAAGGCCTCGGCGGCGAGCGCCGCATACATGTCGCCGCCGGCGCCGGCCTCGGCCAGCCGGGTGTCGCCGGAGACCGCGGCGAGGATGCGCGGCTCGAGCTGGCCGGCGTCGGCCACGACCAGCACCCAGCCCGGGTCGGCGACGACCGCCCGGCGCACCACCCGCGGGATCTGCAGGGCTCCCCCGCCGCGGGTGGCCCACCGGCCGGACACCACCCCGCCGGGCACGTACTCCGCCCGGAACCGTCCGTTGTGGACCCACTGCTCCCGCCAGGACCAGCCGTGCGCCGTCCAGAGGCGGTAGAGCTCCTTGAACTCCAGCAGCAGTGGCGCCGCCGGGTGGTCCACCTGACGCAGCACCCAGGCCCGGGTGCTCGGCAGCGAGATGCCGGCCCGGGCGAAGGCCCGCAGCACCTCCGCCGGCGACTCCGGGTGGATCCGCTCGCCGAAGGCCGCGGCGATGCGCTCGGTCAGCTCGACCAGGCGCCGGGGCGGCCCGCCCACCCGCGACGCCTCGCCGAGCAGCTCGACCAGCAGGGCGTCGTGCACGTCGGCCCGCCACGGCAGGCCGGCCTGGCCGATCTCGACCGCGGCCAGAGCGGCGGCCGACTCGGCGGCCACGAGCAGCGCGAACCGGCCGGGCTCGGGGACGGCCCGCAGGCGCGCGCGCTGGTCGGCGTACACCTCGAGGAGGGTCTGCGGGGACGGCGGTGCCGGGGTGTCGTCGAAGAGCGCGCCCTGGGTGTCGCCGGGTGGCGTCGGCGGCCGGGGTGGCGGGTCCGGCGGCACCGGGCGGCCGGTGAGGCGGGCGTGCGCGGCGGCGAGGCCGCGCGGCTCGCCCCAGTGCCCGGCCGCGCCCAGCAGCAGCGCCTCGGTCAGCTCGACGTCGTGGCAGCGGCCGACCCGGACCCCGGCCCGCAGCAGCGGCGGGTAGCTCGTCGCCGTGGCGGGCCAGACCCAGCGCGGGGCGTCGCGCCGCTCCCGCGCCGCCACCTCGGCGGCGAGGTCGGCGGCGTGCCACGGCTCGCCGCCAGGGTGGCCCCCCGCCGGCAGCTGCACGCACCAGCCGCCGCCCGTCCCGTCGGGCACGACCGCGACCATCATGGTGACAGTATCGAACAGCAGTACGACAAATTCCGGAGCTACTTCAGCGTGGCGCCGGTGAGACCGGCCTGCACCTGCCGCTGGAACGACACGTAGACGACGAGGATCGGCAGCATCGCCATGGTCATGCCGGCGAAGAGCGCGCCGTAGTCGCCCTGGTAGCCCTGGTTGACCTGGAGCTCGATCAGGCCCTGGGCGAGCATCGCCCGCTTCTCCTCGCCGCCACCCTGCGCCTGCATGAGCACGGTGGGCAGCAGCCACTGGTTCCACTGCCCGATGACGTTGAAGATGCCGATGCTGATCAGCCCGGGCCTGGCCAGCGGCACCATGACCTGGAAGAACAGGCGGGTGTGCGAGGCGCCGTCGACGATGGCCGCCTCC
>DASSUC010000440.1:0-14487 GCA_035707405.1 Micromonosporaceae bacterium
CTCCTCGGGCGACGGCGAGTCCGAGTCGGCGACCAGGTCGCCGAGGTTGGTGTCGCCGTCGTCGCCGACCGGGGTGTCCAGGGACACCGTGTCCTGCGACCACCGCACCAGCTCGTGCACCCGCTCCACCGGCACGCCCAGCGCCTTCGCGATCTGCTCCGGCTCCGGGTCGGTGCCCAGCTCGCGGATGAGCTGGCGGGTCACGTTGCGCATCCGGTTGACGTCCTCGACCAGGTGCACCGGCAGGCGTACCGTGCGCTCCTGCTGGGCGATCGCCCGGCTGATGGCCTGGCGGATCCACCACGTCGCGTAGGTGGAGAACTTGTAGCCGCGCTCGTAGTCGAACTTCTCGACGGCCCGGACCAGACCGGTGTTGCCCTCCTGGATCAGGTCGAGCATCGGCATCCCGGAGCGCACGTACCGGCGGGCGATGGAGACGACCAGCCGGAGGTTGGCCCGGATGAACAGGTCCTTAGCCCGCTCACCCTCGGTAACCAGCTGCTCCAGCTCGGCCTTGCGGATCCCGCGCGGGAGCTTGGGCCGCTCGGTGAGCAGGTGCTCGGCGTAGAGGCCCGCCTCGATGGCCTTCGCCAGGTCGACCTCCCGGGCCGCGTCGAGCAGCGGCGTCCGGGAGATCTCGTGCAGGTACACGCCGACCAGGTCGCGCTCCTCGGCGACCTCGTCGGTCCGCATCATCACCATGTTCTCCACGTCTTCTGTGCCTCCCCCGTAACCCCTTCAGTGCCCTACCCCGCCCGGCTTATGCCTTGCGGCCGGCACGTGCTCGGGGTCCGACACTTGAACAACAGACGCCGCGTCAGGTTGATTCCGTTGTCCGTGACGAAAGAGTTACGAATGGCTGAGCGTTTCCTGAGACCGCGCCGTTCACCTGACCGTTGGGCGCGGGATGGTCCGGTGGATGGCACCGGCACCCCTTCTGCTCCTTACATCACATCAGGGGGTACGCACGCAGGCAACGACATAGTTCACTTCCGGACTGGGACTCGCGTCACTCACCGTCACCGGTTGCGAGCAGGGCCAGCGCGTCCCGTACCCGCTGGCCGGACCGGGCCAGGGCGAGCCGGGCGTCCTCCCGGGACCCGTCGGAGAGCAGCCACACCAGGGCGAGCCGCAGGTCCCCCTCGGCCTGCGCGAGGTAGCTGCGGCACGTCTCCTCCGGCTGGCCGGTCGCCTCGACGAGGATGGAGATCATGCGTCCGCGCAGCTTGGCGTTTGTCGCCACCATCCCAATCATGAAGTGCGAGTAGACCCGGCCGAGCCGCACCATCACCGCGGTGGAGAACGCGTTCAGCACGAGCTTCTGCGCGGTGGCCGCCTTCATCCGGGTGGAGCCGGTCACCACCTCCGGCCCGGTCTCGACGCCGATGAAGACATCCACCTCCGACTGGGCCGCCGCCACGGGGTCACCCGAGATGAGCACCGACCCGGCACCCGCACGGCGGGCCGCCCGCAGGGCGCCCAGCACGTACGGGGTGCGCCCGCTGGCCGTCACGCCGACCGCAAGGTCACCCTCGCGCAGGCAGGCTCCGGCCTGCCGCGCACCGGCCAGCTCGTCGTCCTCGGCGTTCTCGACCGCGCGCCACATGGCGGCGCGCCCACCGGCCAGGTGCGCGCAGAACCACTCGCCGGGAGCGTCATATGTGGGTGCGAGCTCGACCGCGTCGAGCACCGCAAGCCGCCCGGAGGTGCCGGCGCCGAAGTAGTGCACCCGGTGCCCCGTGCCGAGCGCCCGCACCGCCAGGTCGACCGCGGCGGCCAGCGCGTCGAGGACCGCGCCGACGGCGGGGGCGACCGTGCTGTCCTCCTCGTTGATCAGGCGGAGCAGCTCCAGCGTGGGCATCAGGTCCAGGTCACGACTGCGTGGGTTACGAGCTTCGGTAGGGGAGCCGACCCGCACCTCCGCCGCGGGCGAAGGCGCGGCGTCCGTCACGTCCGCCTCCGGCTCTGCCCCACCCGACGCCCCTGCACGGCCCCTGCGGTGAGCTCCAGCGCCCGTCTTGTCCGGGTCCGGTTGCGGGCGGCGACGCCGACGAAGAGGCAGTCGACGACGGTCAGCTGGGCCAGCCGGCTGGCCATCGCGCCGGCCCGGTAGGTGGTCTCGCGCGCCGCCGTGGTCAGCACGAAGTCGGCTACCTCGGTGACCGGGGAGCGCGGGAAGTTGGTCAGCGCGACGGTCGTGGCGCCGCCGGCCCGGGCCACCTCGAGAATCTCCACCACGTCCGCGGTGGTGCCGCTGTGCGAGATGCCGAACGCCACGTCGCCCCGGCCGAGCAGGGCGGCGGAGGCCAGCGCGGTGTGCACGTCCGGCCAGTAGAACGCGGTACGCCCGATGCGGTGCAGCTTCTGCTGGAAGTCGGCGGCGACCGACCCGCTGGCGCTGGCGCCGTAGACGTCCAGCCGCGAGGCGGTCACAATCGCGTCGACGACCTGGTCGCAGACTGCCGGGTCGAGCTGCTCCGCGGTCTCCTCGACGGCGCGCGAGTCGTTGAAGGAGATGGTGGCGATGATCTGGGCCATGTCCGCCCCGGGCGGGATGTCGCCGCCGACCACCCGGGCGTCGGGCGGCTCGACCCGGCGCGCGGCCTCGGCCGCCAGCCGGATGCGCAGCTGGGGATAGCCGTCCATGCCGACCGAGCGGCAGAACCGGATCACGGTCGCTTCGGAGGTGTGCGCGGCGGTGGCGAGGTCGGTGATCGTACGCCGCGCGGCCTCGCCCGGGTTGGACACGACCAGGCGCCCGACCCGCTGCTCGGCCGGGGAGAGCGAGGGCAGCAGCCCGTTGATCTGCACGAGCAGCCCGCGCAGCTCCCGGTTCGCGGAAAGCTTCGATGTCTTCGCCACAGCTGAAAGTTACTTTCATTCTTGCTGCTGCGTCAATCATCGCCCTGGGCAATCCCCTTCAGCCGCCAGGACTCGCGGCAGGTGATCTCCGCAGCGGAATGGACGGCCGGTCAGCGGTCGCCGGCAGCCGGCCGGGCATGCCATGCGGCCAGCAGTGCCGCCTCGTCCTGCGCGGCCAGGCCGGGCCAGCCGGCGCGGTCCGCGGATGGCACGCTGCCCAGCCAGGCCAGTGTGTCGCGCGCGGTGTCCGCGACGTCGCGCGAGGCCAGGCCGGCGGCGAGGGACGCCGAGACATCCCGGCTCATGAAGCCGCCGTAGTCGGGCAGCGGCAGCCACATCGGCAGCGACCGCGGTCCCATCCACGGCTGGACCCCGTGCTCGCTCAGGAAGTCCTGGTCCACCCAGGTCCACTGTGGGTCGGCGGCCACGCCACGGCTCACCGCCTGAAGGAAGTCGAGCCGGGGTACGGGTGGGCCGATGCCGTCGTACACGCCGGCCAGCTGGCGCTCCGCGGCCCGTACCAGCCAGTCGGCCAGGTCGCGGACGTCCACCCACTGCACCGGGTCGCTCGGGCCTCCCGGCACCAGCACCTCGCCGCCGCGGGCCAGCCGGTCCACCCAGTACGCGAACCGGCCGCTGTCGTCGCCGGGGCCCACGATCAGGCCGGCCCGGCAGATGAACGCGCGGTCCGGGGCGACCGTGGCGCGTACCGCCTCCTCGCAGGCGACCTTGCACGGGCCGTACGCCTGGTAGTCGTCGGCCGCGGGGTCGTCGACCTCGGGTGGCGCCGCGGCCAGGACCGGCGCGGAGCCGGCGCGCTGCCCCGGCGTGGCCCGGTCGGCGTAGACCGACCCGGTCGACACGTAGGTCCAGTGACCGGTCCGGCCGGCGAGTGCGGCGACCGCCCGCCGCACGTGGCTCGGGCGGCTGGACACGTCCACGACCGCATCGAACGTGTCGTTGCCCAGCGGGGCCAGGCCGTCCGGGGAGTCCCGGTCCACCCGGACGAAGGTCACCCCCTCCGGCGGTGGACCGGACTCACCGCGGGCGGCGCAGGTCACGTCGTGGCCCGCGGTCCGGGCCGTCTCGGCAACGGCCCGACCGAGGAACGCAGTGCCGCCCAGGACCAACAGTCGCATGGGTCGATCGTGCAGGACTGCGGCCGGCGGCGGCAGGGCTGTTCGCGATGGGCGCAGCCCACCGGCCGCGCTGCTCAGCCGCCCAGCGTCGCCAGCGGCGCGGTGAGGTGGGTGCGCAGCTTGGCGGCCACCTCGTCCGGCGGGGCGTCGGCGTCGACCCGGACGAAGGTCACCGCCTCCGGCAGGCGCTCGTAGGCCGCCGCGGCGGCGGTCAGGAACTCGAGGCGCTCGTGGTCGGTGCCGCGGGCCTCGATCCGGTGGTACGCCTCGACCGGCGAGACCACCAGCAGGAACGTCACGTCGGGCGGCGGGAAGATCCGGTACGCGCCCCGGGCCAGCCGCTCCCCCAGCCGGCGTAGCTCCTGCCGGGCCCGGTCTCCGGCCACGCCACCGGGACCGGGGCGGGCCTGGGAACGGGCGGGCGCGTGCGCCCGGATGCTCGCGTACTGGCAGGCGGCGTAGCGGTCCATCACCGCGACCCGCCCGGTCAGCCGGGAGCTGACCACGGCCCGCCCGATCGCCAGCCACCGCAGCACCGCCTCGACGGCGAGCATCCCCGCCCGGCCGAGCAGCGCCTCGCCGTCGGGTCGCCCGAGCCGGCGCGCCAGCAGGCCGAGCCAGCGGCGCCCACCGGCGTTCTGCCAGTAGCGGGCCGGACGCCCGTGGGCGGTGAGCCACTCGGCGAGCCAGTGCGCCTGCGTCGTCTTGCCGGAGCCGTCGATGCCGACCAGAGCGATGATCCGCGGGCCGCGGTTGCCTGCCACGCTGACCCACGGTACTGACTCCGCGCACGTACCCGGCCGGTCGGGTGATCCCGCGCGGACGCGGCGGGCGGGCGCGGCGCCCGGTTGGGCGGGCCCGGTGGCCCAGCCGGCCGGGCTCCCATGCCGGATCGCGCGACTATCGCACCAGCCGATCTCACTGTCCGTTTTTCAACGGACACATTGTGCGATAAGCCCAGCCAGCGGAGTGGGTCAATGGCGGCCGTGGCGGAAGTTCATCACCTCACCTATGGCTGGTTCAGCCCGGTGGCTGCCTATGTCGCGGCCTTCCTCGGCATGCTCCTCGGCCTGGTGTGCGCGGCGCGGGCCCGGGATGCCACCGTCCGGCGTCGGCGGATCCGCTGGCTGGTGCTCGCCGGGGCGGCCGTCGGAGGCGGCGCCGTCTGGCTGATGACCTTCATGGCGATGCTCGGCTTCGACGTGCCGGCCAGCCAGGTCCGGTACGACCCGTTCATCACGATCGCGAGCCTGGCCCTTGCCGTGGTCGCGGTCTGCCTCGGCCTGCTCACCGTGTGCCTGGGCCGGCGTCGGGTGCTGAAGGTGCTGCTCGGCGGCGTGGCCACCGGGTTGGGGCTGGCGGTCACGCACTACACCGGCCTGCTCGGCCTGCACGTCGGCGGCAGGATCTCCTACGACCTCGAGCTGGTCGGGGTCTCGGTGCTCATCGCCGTGGTCACCGCCACGCTGACCCTGTGGCTCTCGGTCGTTCTGCGCAGCTGGCGGCCGATGATGGTCGCGGCCGCCGTGCTGGCCGCCGGGATGGTCGGCATGCACTACACCGCCATGGCGGCCCTGCAGGTACGCCTGTTCACCTCGCCCACACCGGTCCAAGGGGTCGGCCCGTTCGTGCTCATCGTGCCGATCACGCTGCTGACCGCGGCCGGCCTGATCGCCACGGCGTTCAGCGCGCTGCAGGCGATGACCGAGGAGGAGTTCGCCCGCGACGACTTCCAGCTCAACCGCACACCCCCGCGCGCCCGTACGCACGCCGAGACGCCCTTCGAGCTGCGCGGCACGATCAACGGCGACGCGATGGTCGTACGCCGGCACTGACCTGCACATCCCCCGCAGGCACGCCGGGGCCCGGACCGCTTCCCCCCAGCCGCAGTCCGGGCCCCGGCGCGTGCGTGCCGCGCAGGCGGCTACCGCGCCAGCCGGCGCGCCAGGGCCATGGCGGCGACCCCGCCGGCCGCTATGGCGGCGGCCCTGCGGATCGTGGCCCGCCTCGCCCCTTCGAAGCCGCCCGACACCGCAGCATCGTCCGCCGACGCCGTGAACAGGTTGCCCGACGTCTGCCGGGTCGGTATGTCGACGAACGCGGCCCGGCCGGCGTACCAGCCGAGCACGCGCTCGGTCAGGCCGGGCGAGAGCCGCCACTGGGCGGCCACCAGCCGGGTCGCCGTGCCGACGTACGCCTCGCGGCGCGGGTGCTCGATCAGCCGGACGATCCTGCGGGCCACCCGCCCGGGCGGGTAGACCGGCGGCAGGGGCCGCACTCCCCGGCCGGTGTGGTTGCCCGCGTGGCGGTAGAACGGCGTGTCGATGGAGCCGGGCAGGACCGTGCAGACCGAGACCGAGTCGTCGCCTTCGGCCCGCAGCTCCTGGCGCAGCGTGTTGGAGAGCGCCACCACCCCGTGCTTGGTGATCGCGTAGGCGCTCAGGTAGGGGGCGGAGACGACGCCGAGCACCGAGACCACGTTCACCAGCACGCCGCCACCGGCCCGGTCGAACCAGGGCAGCGCGGCGCGGGCACCGTACAGGTAACCGAACAGGCCGACCTCGACGGTCTGCCGGATCTCGGCCATCGGTGCGCTGCGCAGCGGGGCGTAGAGCGCCGCCGCGGCGTTGTTGACCCAGGCGTCGAGCCGGCCGAACTCGCCGGCCGCCCGCCCCGCCAGCCGCTCCACCTCCACCGGCACGGTCATGTCGGTCGGCACCACCAGCGCCCGGCCGCCCTCGTCGACGCAGGCCTGCGCCACGTCCTCAAGCGCGTCCTCGCGGCGCGCGGCCAGCACCACGCTGGCGCCGCGACCGGCGAGCGCGAGCGCGGTCGCCGCCCCGATGCCACTGGCCGCACCGGTCACCACGACCACGGACTCGTCGAGACTCTTTGTCAGGGGCATAGGCTGCGACTACCCAGCCGGGGTACGCGTTATACCAACCTGGGGCGCGTACCCCCGGGTCCTACGGCTGACCGGCGGTCGGGCCGGGCGCGGCGGTCGCCGCGCCGGCCGGCTCGGCGTGCTGGCGGGCCCGCTCCCGCAGCAGCTCGCGGACCTCGGTGATGTCGCCCGGTGAGGTGCGCGACGCCAGCCAGTACATGATGCCGGTGGGGATGAAGAAGACCTGGAAGAGCGCGAGCCCGAGAACGTAGTTCATGGGTGGCGGGAAGGCCCGCTCCAGCGCCCGGAAGGCCACGCCGACCAGGGCGTTGCCGCTGGCCCGGCCGACCCCGTTGACCAGGTTGCCCACGCTGTAGACCGTGCCCCGGTGCTCCGGCGGGTTGACGTCGGCCAGCAGCGCGAACCAGTTGGGCGAGTTGGCCGAGGTCAGCGCGAGGGCCACCACCGAGGCGAGGAAGCTGAGCCCGACCGTGGGCTCGGTGAGCACACTGGACAGCACGCCGGAGACGACCTGGCCGGTGCTCGCATCGGTCGGCACGTCGATGTGCAGCGGCATGAAGAACAGCACCAGGTAGAACGGGATGGCCGCCAGGATGCCCACGGCGGCCACCAGTGCCCGCCCGCGCGGGGTGCGCCGCTGCAACCGGTCGCCCACCAGCCCGCCCACGATGGACAGCACCCCACCCAGCTGGAACAGCGTGGCGAAGAGCGCTCCAATCTGGATGGACGGCTCCTCGGCGTACCCCAGCTTCTCGGCCTTCTCCTGGAACAGCACGGGCAGCCAGACCAGCGAGCCGAACGCGAACTGCGCGGTGAGCCCCTGAAGGACAAGCCAGACATTGGTACGCCGGGCGGCGATGCCCGGCAGGTCGGCCCGGGCGATCCGGTGCTCGTAGTCCCACCCGGCGTCGTAGAGCGCCCGCAGCTCCGGCTCGCTCTGCCCGCGCTGGATGTCGTAGGTGAGCCAGTACGCCAGCGTGGCGGCCACGCCGACGACGGTCAGGACCAGGAACGGCCGGCGCCAGTCACCGGCGCCCAGCAGCCCGCCGAGCACCGCCCCGGCGAGCGTGCCGACTCCCTGGGACAGCCCCCAGAAGCTCATCACCAGCCCGCGCCGGCGGGGCGAGATGAGATCGGTGACGACCGAGAAGCCGACGGACGCGACCGCACCCAGCCCCACCGAGGCGAGCAGCTGGGCGCCGAGGAACGACAGGTAGCCGCCGGCCAGCGCCGTCCCGCCGGTGCCGGCGGCCCACAGCAGCGTGCCGTACATCAGCAGGGGCTTGCGGTTGGTGCGGTCGCCGACGTAGGCCCAGGCGACCGCGGCCACCGCGCTGGTCAGGAAGCTGGCCGCGGTGACCACGCCGACCGCCGCCTCCGCCACCCCGAAGTCATCGGCGATCGGCCGGTAGAGCGGCGGCACCAGGCCGATCGCCACGTTGTCCAGCGAGGCCAGCACCACGAACACGACCACGCTGTAGACCCGGTGGGTGGTCGAGGCGCGGCTGGCTGCCATGCCGGGACGGTAGCGCACCCGCCGCGCCCCGCGCTGGCCTCACCACCGCCAGGTCCAGCCTCACCGCCACCCGGCCGCGGCGGTCCGGCGCAGCCAGAGCAGTCCGAGGACCGGCAGCACCAGCGGCACGTAGCCGTACCCCTGCCCGTACCCGGACCACACCGTCTCGTCGGGAAAGTCCTGCGGTGCGAGCACGCTGTAGGTGCCGACCGCGAGCACGCCCACCAGCTCCACCGTGCAGCAGGCCAGAGCAACCCGCCATCCGGTGTGCCCGGCCCGCGCGAGGCCCACCGCAGCCAGCAGGTACACCGCGGCGGCCAACGCGGAGAGCAGGTAGGGCAGCGGTGCGGCGGCGAGGTCGGTGGCGATCTGGTACGCCGACCGGGCGCCGGCGGCGAGCGCGAAGAGGGCGTACACGCCCACCAGGACCCGGCCCGGCCCGGCGTTGGTGGCCAGGGCCGTCCGGGCGGCCCGGCCCGGGCGGCCACCCTCAACCGGGCTCGGCTCCGCCCGACCCGGCTCAGCCATGCCAGAGCTGCTGGAGCCGGAGCATGAGGACGGGCAGCACGAGTGCCGCGACGCCGAGGATGACCGCGCCCCACCGGGTGCGCTCCAGTGCGGCGAGCGCCGCCGCCGCGGGCAGCAGCAGCGGCGCCGCGACCAGGTAGCCGACGAAGGTCACCAGCGAGCCCGGCCGCTCGCCCCCGGCCAGCCGCACCACCGCGACCACGACCTGGGCCAGCAGCACCGCCTCGACCACGGCCGCGCCGGCCAGGTGCACCCGGCCCGGCGCCCGGTCCCGGGCGGCGGTCAGCAGGCAGCCGGCCGCCAGGACCAGCGAGCAGGCGATGACGGCGACAGCCAGCCCCGAGCTCACGGTCCCGCAGGCTACACCGGGCTCAGACCGGGTACGTACGCGCCACCGCCACCAGGTCGGAGACGTGCGAGCCGGTGATGCCGACGCCGGCCGGGCGGGGCACGAAGCCGGGCAGGCCGTCCAGCCCGTCGCTGCCGTCGATCACCCGGATCGGCACACTGCCGCCGCTCCCGGCACGCAGCACCAGCTCGACCTCGACCCCCTCGGCAGGCGGACCGAAGAACTGCACGCTGAACGTCCACCTTCCGTCGTCGGAATGGTGCCCGGTGACGTGGCCGTTCGCCGGCAGCTGCTGGCCGGCGACGACCGCTAGCTGCACGGTCCCACCGGCGCGGTCCACATAGAACGCCAGCAGCCGCACGGGTCGCTGCGGTTGGATCCGCATCCGCAGCGTGCGCAGGTCCCCGCTGCGCTGGTCCGCCAGCACGGTCAGCTTGGGCGCCGGCAGCGGGCTGGCCTGCGCCGGCCCGGTGGACAGCTCCGCCTCACCGTGGACGAGCAGCGGGAAGTCCTGGTCCATCCGCGCGGTGCCGTTGACGTACCGGTCCGTCCACGGGCCCGGCTTGGTCTCCCGGCTCGCCCAGCGCGCCTGCCCGGTGTCCGCGTCCAGCGCGTACATCAGGTTTGTGCCGGTCGGGTGCGCGGCGTCGAAGCGGTCCACGACCAGCCCGGTCGCGGCGAGCACGGCAGCGAGCAGCGCGGCCCCACCCGCCGGCGCGGCGGCGAGCCAGCGGCCGGACCCGCGTGGCAGCGCCACCTCGACGACCGGCAGCACCGCAAGACCGAGCAGCATCGCGAACAGCGCCGCGGCACCGCCCTTGGCCAGGCTCATCGCGGGGAACATCGTGACGACCGTGGGCAGCAGCACGAGGATGGCGACCGCCGCGCCCGCCGTCAGCGCGGCCAGCTGCACCGCCGGCCGCGGGTACGCCAGCGCGACAAGACCGGCCAGGGCCACCGCCAGCGCCGGCAACGCGGCCACATATGACCCACCGGGTACGCCGGCCGCGAGCAGCAGCCCGAGCAGGGCGAGCCAGCCCAGCCCCCCGACCGCCAGCGCCTGCGCACCGACCCGGCGGCGCAGCCACGCGTACCAGCCGAGCAGCACCGCCGCGGTGAGGGCGAGGATGGCCAGGCGGTACCACAGGGGACGGTACGGCTCGAGCAGCTGGCTGTACCCGGGGCGGATCGCGGCGACCACGGCCCACAGCAGCTGGGCGGCGACCGGGGCGACCAGGATGGGCAGCGCTGCCGCGCCGAAGCCCGCCGCGAGCCGGCGCCCGGAGACCACACCCTGCCGCCGGGCGAACCACCCCAGGGCGGCGACCGCGGCTGCCGCCAGGACCGCCAGCGGCCACACCAACCAGCCGGGGTAGCGCACCAGCGCGCCAGGCACCGGGAAGTACGTCGCGTCGCCGGACGCGTCCATCGTGGCCAGGTCCTTGCCGGCGAACGCCCGGGCCAGGCCCAGCGCGTTGTCCCCGTGGTGCTGCAGGCTCGCCTGGTCCACCGCGGCCGGGACATCCACCGGCCGGTGGTACGCCGAGCCGCCGTCGATGTGCGCGGCGTTGAGCCCGGCGAAGCCGCGCTCCAGGAACAGCGTGAGGTCGGTGTCGTTGGGCAGCCTGCGGTAGACCTCGGCGGAGAACGACATCCCGACCGGGTGCGGCGCCGCCTCGGCGAAGACGTCGACCAGCGCCGCGTTGCGCTCGGACGTCTCGAACAGGACCGCGGGTCCACTGCTGCCCCGCGACTCCAGGTTGAGCACCACCCCCGGCCCCTTCGCCAGCGGGTGGCTGCCGAGGAACGCCGCAGCGCCGCACATGCACACCTCCGCGGCGTCGGTCAACAGGAACACGACGTCGTTGCGCGGGCGTGGACCCCTGGCCAGTGCCCGGGCCACCTCAAGGATCGCGGCGACGCCCGCCCCGTCGTCGTTGGCGCCCGGTGTGACCTGGACGGAGTCGTGGTGCGCGACCAGGAACACCCGTCCGGTTGAGGCGGTGCCGGGCAGCGTGGCGACCACGTTGCGGACCTTGGCCAGCGCGGCCTTGGAGCCCTCGTGCGCGTCGTGCACGCCGACCGTCTCCTGGACCTCGGTGGTGAGACCGAGCCCGCGAAGCGTCTGCTCGAGGTAGGCGACGACCTCGACGCTGGCCGTACTGCCGGTGGGGTGGGGGCGGGTGGCGAACCGCTCGATGTGTGCCTGCGCCCGCCCGGCACTGAACTCGTCCGCGGCGGCGCTGGCCGGCCGGGGATCGGGCGGGGAGACATCGGCCACGGAGAGGGCCGCGACGACGCCGAGGGCCAGCAGCGCTCCGGCGGCGGCGACCGGACGGGAGATCAGCACCGCAACATATTGCAGGCTCAGCCGCTGCGGCGGGTGCCCGGGGTCGGCCTTTGGCGCGGGTGGCGGGCCGCCCGCCGGGTCAGGCCGCGACCGCTGCCGAGCGCACCAGCCGGGTCGCCCACCGCTCGGCGACGAACGACGCGAACGGCACGGTCCCAGCCAGTAGGAGCAGCGCGGTACGCCCGAGCGACCAGCCAGCCCGGCGGGACAGGTCGAACGCGAGCACGAGGTAGGCCATGTAGAGGAACCCGTGCGCCGGCCCGACCAGCTCCACCAGCGCCGGCCGGTCCGCCAGGTATTTCATGGGCATGGCCACCAGCGCCAGCACGAGCAGCAGCCCGCCCACGACGTAGGCGATGACACGGAAGCGGCGCAGTGCCGAGCGCACGGATCGTTCTCCTTCGGCGGCGGTCATGGACGGTACTCGCTGGGCCGGCGGTGCGGGTTGGCGTTGAGCCAGGCCAGGTAGTGGTTGTAGGCGGCGAGCTGCGGGTCGGTCTCGCCGGCAGGGTCGGCCGGCGGCGGCACGGGCCGGGTGCGCACCGGTCGCCGTGCCCCCGGTGCCGGCGGCTCGGGGGTCCCGCCCCGGGGCGGATGCAGCTGCGCCCGCACCTCGCGCACCCACACAAAGATCACGAATGCGGCGAAGAGCGGCCACTGCACTGCGTACCCGTAGCTGAGCAGGTTGCCGGCGGCGGCCCGGGTCACCTGCCACCAGCCGAGGCTGAGGAACGCGCTGACCAGGATGATCATCGCGGCGTGCTTGAGCAGCCAGGCCGGCGTCAGGAAGCGCCGCACGGCGGCAAGCCTAGCCCGCCCGCCCAGGTCACAGCCGCGCGGTACGGTCCGACCATGAGGGCAGGGGTACGCGTCGAGCGCGCCGGTCCGGTGGTGACCGTGGTCCTGGACCGGCCGCAGGTGCGCAACGCGGTAGACCATGCCACCGCGTTACAGCTGGCGGACGCGTTCAGCGAGTTCGACGCCGACGGGTCGGCCGCGGTGGCGGTGCTGTGGGGCGCCGGCGGGTCGTTCTGCTCCGGCGCGGACCTGCACGCGCTCGCCGGTGGCGACGGCAACCGCTTCGCCCCGGACGGCGACGGCCCGCTCGGCCCGACCCGGATGCTGCTGAGCAAGCCGGTCATCGCGGCGGTCAGCGGATACGCCGTCGCCGGCGGCCTGGAGCTGGCGCTCTGGTGTGACCTGCGGGTGGCCGAGCCGGACGCGGTGTTCGGGGTCTTCTGCCGCCGCTTCGGCGTGCCGCTGGTCGACGGCGGCACCGTGCGCCTGCCCCGCATCGTGGGCCTCGGCCGGGCCCTCGACATGATCCTCACCGGCCGGCCGGTGGGCGCCGAGGAGGCGCTGCGCATCGGCCTCGTCGACCGGCTGGTCCCGCCGGGGCGGGCCCGCGCCGCCGCCGAGGAGCTGGCCGCAACCCTGGCCGGCCTGCCGCAGGAGTGCCTGCGTAACGACCGGCTGTCGGTCTACTCCGGCCTCGGCCTGGACCTCGATGCCGCGCTGCGACAGGAGTTCCGGTACGGCGCCCGGTCGGTCGCCGCCGGTGCTCGCGAGGGGGCGCAACGCTTCACCCGGAAGCGTGACGGCGCTCGCGGGCCCGACGACGCTCGGGGGCCCGCCAGTGCTGGCGAGCCCCCGTCCTGACCTCCGTCGCGTTACCGGGTTTGCCCCTATACCCGGTGCCGCCGCAGCGAGCTGGACGCGTCGGGATGTGCCTCCTCGTCGACACCGATCCCCAGCCGGTCGACGAGCTCGCCCCCCAGCCACGCCGCGACCGAGGCCAGGCCGATCGCGAGAATCTCCACCACGAACAGGCCACCGCCGGCCGCGTGGGCCGGCTCTGCCTGCCGGACCAGCCACACCACAAGGAAGACCAGGGCCACCAGCAGGTTGGCGCCGCCGTGCAGCAGGCCGATCCGCTTGGCTCTGGTCCCTTGTGGAATGTTGAGCCAGTCCAGCGACCCGAAGGGCGCGGCGAGGGCCGCACCCACCAGGCCAGCGGCGATGTCCCAGTAGGCCACCTCACCGAAGACCTCGCCCCCACCGAGGATGTCGACCAGGTCGAAGACGACAGCGGTGACGAACAGCCCCAGCGGGAGCATCACGAGCATCGGGTGTACGGGGTGCCCCAGCACCCGTACCCGTGGCTCGGTCATCCGCCGCTCCTTGCCTTCCGTTGCGTTACCTCCAGCTGCCGGTTGCTAGCTGAAGATGCTGACTCCGCCCGGGCCGACGAGCAGGCCGACGACGATCAGCACGATGCCCCAGAGGACCTGCCGCCGGAACAGCGCGAAGATGCCGGCGACCACGAGAACTACCGCGAGGATCCAGAGAAGAAGTTCCATGGTGCGGCGGTTACCCGGGGGCCGAAAAACCAAAACCTGGTTTGCCACCGGCCGGGCCGGGCAACCTAGCGGGTTGTCCCCGTTGGCCAGGGAGGGTGCCATGCCCGGTCGGGATGAGCTGCCCAGCACGCTGAAGCGCTCGTCAAAGAAGGCGCAGGAGACCTGGGTGAAGACGCACGACTCGGCGGTCGAGTCGTACGGCGAGGGCGAGCAGGCGCACCGCACCGCGTTCTCGTCGCTCAAGCACTCCTTCGAGAAGGTGGGCGACCGCTGGGAGCCGAAGGAGGGCGGCAAGCGCGGCCCGAGCGACGCACAGGCCGCCCGGACCCGCCGCGCGAAGCCCACGAAGACCGCCGGCGGCGTCGACGCCAACGCCACCAAGGCGCACCTGATGGAGGTCGCCAAGCGGCTGGAGGTCCGGGGCCGCTCCCGGATGACAAAGGCGGAGCTGGTCGAGGCGATCCAGAAGGCCAACGAC
>DASSUC010000441.1:0-16564 GCA_035707405.1 Micromonosporaceae bacterium
CCGCAGCTTGCGCTGGAGCATCGAGGTCGACCCGAACTGCGAGGTGACCACCAGCTCGATCGCCTGCACCAGCAGCTCCATGTCCTCGCCGATGTCCTCGTCGACCTTCTTGCGGCTCTCCGCCGCGGCCGCCGTCACCTCCGGCCGGAACTCCGGCTCGCGCTGGTTGCGGCAGTGTGCGACGACATCGGCGATCTCCGCCTCGGTGACCCAGGCGCCCTGGATGCGGACCGGCTTGCTCGCCCCCATCGGCAGGAACAGGCCGTCCCCGCGGCCGATCAGCTTCTCCGCCCCGGGCTGGTCCAGGATGACCCGCGAGTCGGCCAGGGACGAGGTGGCGAAGGCCAGCCGGGACGGCACGTTGGCCTTGATCAGGCCGGTCACCACGTCCACGCTGGGCCGCTGGGTGGCCAGCACCAGGTGGATGCCTGCCGCGCGGGCCAGCTGGGTGATCCGCACGACCGCGTCCTCGACGTCACGCGGGGCGACCATCATCAGGTCGGCCAGCTCGTCGACGATCACCAGCAGGTACGGGTACGGCGTGATCACCCGTTCGCTGCCCGGCGGCGGCTTGACCTGCCCGGCCCGCACCTTGCGGTTGAAGTCGTCGATATGGCGCACCCCGTGCGCGGCGAGGTCGTCATAGCGCATGTCCATCTCGCGGACGACCCAGTCCAGCGCGTCGGCGGCCTTCTTGGGGTTGGTGACGATCGGCGTGACCAGGTGCGGGACGCCTTCGTACCCGGTCAGCTCGACCCGCTTGGGGTCGATCAGCAGCAGCCGCACCTCGTCCGGCGTGGCCCTGGTCAGCACGGACACCAGCAGGGTGTTGAGGCAGCTGGAGTTGTGCGTCGGGATGCACGCACGGCTCGCCAGGTACAGATGGCTGAGGCTGTCGACCTCGATGCAGCGGACAGGCACGGAAGCAGTTGGGCGCACATCAACGATGAAGCGCTCAGTTGTCGTCTGTCGGGCGCTCGCCACCTGCCGGGCCAGCTTCCTCGAAAGCCGGAAGACCTTGTCGGCCGGCGTAAAACGGATCATGTAACAGGTCGACGAGCGTTCGTCACGGCCCTTGACCCGCTTTGTTCGCAGCCTCGCCTTGTAGCCGAGGCCAACGATGAGCTCCAGCGCGTCCCGGGCAAGCGCGCCGTTGGTGATGGCGAGCTCGACGGTCCCGCTCCGGGAGACCGAACCGTCGGTGTCCAGTAGGCCGGCGAGCAGCGCTCGACGCTGCCGCTCTGAAGCCTGGAGGTAGATGCGTGGGATGTGCTTGTCGCCTAGCTGGCGGAACATCGCGCGCATGGTCCGGTAGGGCTCGCGGGGCGGGGTGGACGGAACGAGGTTGGCGACGCGCCCGACCGGGAACATGCCGGCGGCGGCCAGGGCCACAGCCGAGAGGCCCACCCCAACGTGGCGTGCCGCTCGCGCGATGGCGACGCCCTGTCCCGCAAGGGCGATGGCATCCTCGATGCGCCGGTCACGTTCAGGGCGGTTCGAGATCGTGTAATGCATCTGGCTGCCGGGATGCTTCGTCACCAGATACCCGTCACGCCGGATCTCGTCCAGGATCTCGCGGTCGGCGCTTGTGAGCTGGGCGTGGCCCGTCGAACCGTCGCCGAGCCATGCCCCGAGCGTGTACGGCGCGATGGGGAGATCCTGCTCGGGGTAGTTGAGGGGGCCGCAGACGCCGACCGCGTGGTTGGTCCAGACACTGCTTTTCCCGATGACATGGAGGGAAGCCGCGATCTCTTCGGTGGTGACCGGCCGGTCATCGAACGACCGCCGAAGGCTCGATCGGCCCGGCGAGGAGACCAGCTCGTTCAGCGCCTCGTAGAGACGCCAGCGCGAATAGGCCGGCACGAAACGGACAATGTCGCGACCGCCACGACGGTACTCGCTACCGCGGACGCTACCGAGCCTCGGAATTGTGCAGGCAATCCGGTAAACGGCGTTCCGGAACTGTGGCCCAACGTCGCCAAGCAGTTGGTACGTCGTCACCGGGCGGTCCGGCGCGGCGAGCACCTGGGCCGTTTTGGACGCGACGAGCGCCACGTCGTTGTCGGACCAGTAGGACCCGTTCCTCCATCGATGCGTTCGCTGGATGCGACCCGCCCGGGTCGTGGTGCGCCACTGATGGTGGGCGTCGGCGACGATTACCGTGCCGTCCGAGAACTCCACCTCATAGCACGGTCTACCGAGCATCACGGGCGTGGCTGCGATGACCGTGCAAGGCTGGCCGCGTTCGTTGAAGACCTGGTCGCCTACTTTGAGGGCACCCATCGTCGTCCAGCCGTCCGGCGTCGGGATCGGCGTGTCCAGCGCCAGTGCCTTGCCCGCGCCGGTCGCCCCAGCGATCAGGATGTGCGGCATGCGGGCCAGGTTGGCCACCACGTACCCGCCCTCGATGTCCTTGCCGAGGCCGACGAGGAGCGGGTGGTGGTCGCTGGTGGACGCCCGCGAGCGCAGCACGTCGCCGAGGGCGACGCTCTCCCGGTCGGTGTTGGGGATCTCCACGCCGACCGCGCTCTTGCCCGGGATGGGGCTGATGATGCGCACGTCCGGTGACTTGACCGCGTAGGCGATGTTGCGGGAGAGCTGCGTGATCCGCTCGACCTTGACGCCGGGGCCCAGCTCCACCTCGTAGCGGGTGACGGTCGGCCCGCGGGCGAAGCCGGTGACCGCGGCGTCCACGTCGAACTGCTCGAAGACGCTCTGGAGCGCCCCGATCACCTCGTCGTTGGCGCGGCTGCGCGCCCGGGCCGGCTCGCCGGGGCGCAGCAGGTTGGCCGGGGGCAGCGTGTAGTCGCCGCCGAGGCCGGAGAGCACCAGCTGCTCCGCCCGGGTCGGGGGCGCCGTGTGCTCCGGTGGCTCGGCCAGGCGCCGGGGCACGCGGGCGGGCGGGCGGCGGGGCAGGGCCACGGTGTCATGCAGCACCGCTGCCTCGTCGCCGCCCTCCGGCTCGTCGCCGCCGGCCTGGTCGCCCGTTGCCAGCGCGGCCTGGCGCCGCCGGGCCGGTCGCCGGCGCAGCGGGACCGGGCTCTCCTCGGCCTGCGCCTCGGTCCCGGCGTCGGCCTCCACCTCGGACGGTGGGCGGCCCAGCAGCAGGTCACGCAGCCGGGCCAGCCGTTCGGGCACCCGGTTGACCGGGGTGGCGGTCACCACGAGCAGCCCGAAGACCAGCAGCAGGATCAGCAGCGGCACGGCCACCCACCGGGTGACCAGGTAGTCCAGCCCACCGCCGACCGCCCAGCCCAGCAGGCCACCGGCGTGCTCGCGCTGGGTGATGTCGATCGGCCGCTGGGAGATCTCCAGCAGCCCGGCGCAGGCGGTCAGCAGCGCGCTCCACCCCACCACCGCGCGACCGCGGTGGGCCGGGTCGGCCGGCTCCCGCAGCAGCCGGACGGCGCCGACCATGAGCAGCACCGGCAGGGTGGCGGCGATCGACCCCAGGAACAGCCGCGTGGTGGTGGTCAGCCCCTCGCCCACCCGCCCGCCGGCCGAGAACCACACAGCCACGGCCAGCAGCAGCGCCAGCCCCAGCACCGCCAGGCCAGCGCCGTCGCGGCGGTGCTCCGGCTCCAGCTCGCGGGCGGTGGCCGCCTGCCGGCCGACGCCCCGCACCGCCCAGCCCACCGCGTGGGCCAGGCCCATCCACAGCCAGACCAGGCCGCGCCCGAGCAGCCCGAACGGGCTGACGTTGACCCTGCGGTAGGGCCGGTAGGGGCTGTAGCGCGGGCGGTAGGCGGCTTGGCGCGCAGCGCCCCGGCTGGACGACGTGGCACGGCGGGCCGTGCTGCCGCGCCCTGCCGGTCGACCCGCCATGTGTCACACGGTAGCGGCGCCCTCTGACGAACCCGCGCTTTTGCGCTCCGGTGTGCCGGCGCGTCGCCGGGCGCGCCGGCGCAGCAGGAACCCGGCCCAGGAGACCACGACCGCGATGGCGGCCAGCGCCTGGAGCACCGCGGTGTATCGCGCCGGGTAGAGGACACCCTCGATATAGCGGTCCACGAAGCCCTGGGTCAGCGCGGCCTCGCCGGCGCGCTGGCGCGACCAGTCCTCGGCCCAGGTCAGCGGGCAGATCGTGGGCCGGCTGATGGCGACCAGCCCCCACGCGGACGCGGCCAGGTGCGGCCAGATCGCCCTCGGCCAGCGCCAGGCGAGGAACCCGCCGAGCACCACGTACGCCAGGTAGGCGAAGTGCGTGACCAGCACCAGTGTGGTCAGCGCCCGGTAGCCCATGCGTCGAGGCTATCCCGGCCCGGCCCGGCCCGACCGCGGCCGGCCCGCAGCGGCCGGTCAGAGCCCGGGCAGGGTGTCCGGCACGTCGTACACCGGACAGCCGTCACCGCCCTGCCGGACCGTCGGGTGCAGCCGGTGCGGCTCCCGCCGGCCCAGGTCCCGCAGGTGGGCGACTGCCACGCCGCGCATGGTCAGGGCGTCGGCGACCAGCATCCGGTGGCAGTGCCACCACAGGGTCTCCGCGCACATCACCGCCGCGGTGTCGGTGCCGGCCCGCGCCGCGAGCGCCTCGACAGCGGTACGGAACACCGGCGTGTCCATGTGGTCGGCGTACCCGGCGAGGGCCTCGTCGCGCAGCGCGGTGTGCCGGGAGCCGGGCACCCGGGAGCGGCGCCCGCCCAGCTCCTCGCCCTGCCACCCGTACCCGATGCCGGCCTCGGCCAGCACGGCCGCGAGCGCCCGCCGGTTGAACTGGGGGTGGTGCCGCGACCCCGGGTAGCGCCGGACGTCCACCAGCACGGTGACACCCGCCTCGCGCAGGATCTCCAGGAACGCCCCGGTCGCCCGGGCCCCGTGGCCGATGGTGAGCACCGCCGGGGGCACCCGCCGGTCACACCTCGACGACGAACGGGACGATCATCGGCCGGCGCCGGTACGCCTCGTTGACCCACCGCCCGACCGTCCTGCGCACGACCTGCTGGAGCTGGTGCGGGTCGGTGATGCCTTCGGCGGCGGCCCGGTCGAGGGCCTCCGTGATGAGCGGGAGCACCGGCTGGAAGGCGGCCGGGTCCTCGGAGAAGCCCTTGGCCGAGACGGTCGGGCCGCCGACCACCTTGCCGGTCACCGAGTCCACCACCACGGTGGTCGCGATGAAGCCACCGTCGCCCAGCATGCGCCGCTCGGTCAGCAGGCTCTCCCCCACGTCACCCACGGCGAGCCCGTCGACGTAGACGTACCTGGACCTCACGTGGCCGGCCATGCGCGCGCGGCCGTCGACGAGGTCGACCACGTCGCCGTCCTCACAGAGCACCACCCGGCCGGGGTCGACGCCGGACTCCACCGCCAGCCGGGCGTGCGCCCGCAGGTGCCGCCACTCCCCGTGCACCGGCATGAAGTTGCTCGGCCGCACGACGTTGAGCAGGTAGAGCAGCTCGCCGGCGGGCGAGTGGCCGGAGACGTGCACCTGGGCGACGTCCTTGTGGATGACCACGGCGCCGGCCCGGGAGAGCTGGTTGATGACCCGGTAGACGGCGGTCTCGTTGCCCGGCACCAGGGAGCTGGCGAGCACCACCGTGTCGCCGGACTCCACGGTCACGTGGCGGTGGTCGCCGGTGGCCATGCGCCCGAGCGCGCTCATCGGCTCGCCCTGCGAGCCGGTGGACATCAGCACGATCTCCCGGGCGGGCAGGGACAGCGCCTCGTCGATGCCGGCCACCAGGCCACCCGGGATCCGCAGCAGGCCGAGGTCGCGGGCGATGCCCATGTTGCGCACCATCGACCGCCCGATGAACACGACCTTGCGCCCGTGCTCGGCGGCCGAGTCGAGCACCTGCTGCACCCGGTGCACATGCGAGGCGAACGAGGCGACGATGATACGGCCCTGCGCGCTGCGGAAGATCGAGTCGAGCACCGGCCCGATCTCCCGCTCCGGGGTGACGAACCCGGGGATCTCGGCGTTGGTCGAGTCGGACAGCAGCAGGTCCACGCCTTGCGCGCCGAGCCGGGCGAAGCCGGCCAGGTCGGTCAGGCGACCGTCCAGCGGCAGCTGGTCCATCTTGAAGTCGCCGGTGTGCAGCACCAGCCCGGCCGGGGTGCGGATGGCCACCGCGAGCGCATCCGGGATCGAGTGGTTGACCGCGAAGAACTCGCACTCGAACGGGCCCAGCCGCTCGGTGCGCCCCTCCTGGATGGTCAGCGAGTAGGGCTCGATGCGCCGCTCGGCCAGCTTGGCCTCGGTCAGCGCCAGCGTGAACTGGGAGCCGACGAGGGGGATGTCGCTGCGGTGCGCGAGCAGGTAAGGAACGGCGCCGATGTGGTCCTCGTGACCGTGCGTGAGCACCATCGCGACGACATCGCCCAGCCGGTCCAGGATGGGCGCGAAGTCGGGCAGGATCAGGTCGACGCCGGGCTGGTCCACGTCGGGGAAGAGCACCCCGCAGTCGACAATCAGCAGCTTGCCGTCGTACTCGAAGACGGTCATGTTGCGGCCGATCGCCCCAAGGCCGCCCAGCGGGAGGATGCGCAGGCCGCCCGCTGGCAGCGGCCCGGGTGCGTCGAGATCCGGGTGGGCCTGGCTCACAGAGCGTCCCTCCTGCTCACAGCGTCAGGCCCGCCTCGGCGCAGTCCGCCCGCAGCTGGGCGAGCTGGCTCTCGGTCGCGTCGACCAGCGGCGAGCGCACCGGACCGGCGGGCAGGCCCAGGGCGGCCAGCGCGGCCTTGGTGAGGATCACGCCCTGGGTCCGGAAGAATCCCGTGTACGCCGGCAGCGTCGCGTGGTGCAGCCGCAGCGCCTCGGCCACGTCGCCCCGCTCGAACGCCTCGACCATCGCCTTGGTCGGCCGGCCGAACAGGTGGGTCGGCACGCCGACCACACCCACCGCACCGACGGCCAGCAGCGGCAGCGTGTTCTTGTCGTCGCCGGAGTAGAACGCCAGGTCGCAGCGGCGGGTCGCCCACGACGTCTCGGCGATGTCGCCCTTGGCGTCCTTGACCGCGACGATCCGCTCGTGCTCGGCGATGCGGACCAGGGTCTCGGTCTCGATCGCGGTGCCGGTGCGGGCCGGGATGTCGTAGAGCATCAGCGGCAGGCCGGTCGCGTCGGCGACCGCGGTGAAGTGCCGCACCAGACCGGCCTGGGGCGGCTTGTTGTAGTACGGCGTGACGACCAGCGCGCCGTGCGCACCGGCCTTCTCGGCCGCGCGGGCCAGCTCGATGGTGTGGTGCGTGTCGGACGTGCCGACGCCGGCGACCACCCGGGCCCGGTCGCCGACGGCCTCGACGACCGCCCGCAGCACCGTCTCCTTCTCGGCGTCGGTGGTGGTCGCCGACTCGCCGGTGGTGCCGTTGACCACCAGTGCGTCGTTGCCCTGCTCGTCGACGAGGTACGCCGCGAGCCGGGCGGCACCGTCGACGTCGAGCGAGCCGTCACCCCGGAACGGGGTGACCATGGCGGTGACTAGGCGCCCGAACGGGCGGCTGCGGTCGAGCGTCATAGATCCACCGTATCGGAAGAGGTCACCTAGGACTCCCAGGTGTAAGGACTGGCTGCGATCTCCGTGCCGTCGGGCAGCGCGGAGACGGTGAAGTCGGCGAAGACGTTGGGCGCGACCCGCTGGAGCTGGCGCAGGCACTCGACCGCCAGGGCGCGGATCTCCACATCGGCGTGCTCGGTGGCGCGCATCGCGATGAAGTGCCGCCAGGCACGGTAGTTGCCGGTCACGACGATGCGCGTCTCGGTGGCGTTGGGCAGCACCGCCCGGGCGGCCTGACGGGCCTGCTTGCGGCGCAGGGTGGCGCTGGGCACGTCGGCGAACCGGCGCTCCAGACCCGCCAGCAGCTCGGTGTAGGCGCGCACGCTCGCCTCGGTCGCCTCGACGAACGCCTTGTGCAGCTCCGGGTCTGCGGCGATGACCTCCGGCTCGACCATCGCCGCGTCGCGCTCGGGCACGTAGCGCTGGGAGAGCTGCGAATAGGAGAAGTGCCGGTGCCGGACCAGCTCGTGGGTGAGCGAGCGGGAGACCCCGGTCAGGTAGAAGGTCACCGACCCGTGCTCGAGCACGGACAGGTGCCCGACCTCCATGATGTGCCGCAGGTAGCCGGCGTTGGTGGCGGTGGCCGGGTTGGGCTTGCTCCACGACTGGTAGCAGGCGCGCCCGGCGAACTCCGCGAGGGCCTGGCCACCCTCGGCGTCGGTCTCCCACGGGATGTCGTCGGGCACGTCAAAGTGCGTCCAGGCGATGAGCCGCACCTGCATCGGGACGATGTCGGGCATGAGCGCACCCTAGCTGGCCGGTACGACATCGCCGGGCGCGGCAGGCCGTGACTACTCGCAGGACGGCATCACGACAGTTGACTGACGGCAGAAATGATGCCAACATGACGTCATGGATCTGACGCCGTACCTCGAAAGCCTCCGCCGCGACCTCGCGGCGGCTGCCGCGCCCGGCGGCCCGGAGATCGCCCAGGCGGCCGAGCTGCTCACCAGCTCTCTGGACGCGTCGGTGCGGCTGAGCCTGATGGAGGCGCTCGCCGACGCGGCGGCGGAGGTGACCACGAAGCTGGCCTCGGCCAGCGTCGAGGTGCGGCTGCGCGGCCGGCAGGCCGAGCTGGTGGTGACCGAGGTCAAGCCGGCCGCCGCCCCGCCCCCGCCCACCGCGGCCGACTCCGGGGAGCTGGCCCGGATCACCCTGCGCCTGCCCGAGTCGCTCAAGGAGGCGGTCGAGCGGGCCGCCGCCGGCGAGGGCATCTCCGTCAACTCGTGGCTGGTGCGGGCGATCGCCGCCGCCGCCATGCCCGGCAGCCACCTGCCGCCACCCGCCGGCCGCGCGTTCGGTCGCCGTGTCACCGGCTTCGCCCAGGCCTGACCGCACCACCGCCCGCTGTCGCGGGCCTCGCACCACTACGGAGGTTTGCCATGCCCGAGTTCACCTGCCCCGGACCGATAACCCTGACCGCCCGGCTGGGCGGCGGCAGCATCGAGGTCGTCGCCGAGGACCGTCCCAACGCGACGGTCGAGGTGCTGCCGTACGACACCAGCGACTCCTCCCGGGAGGCCGCCGCGAACACGCGGGTGGAGATGCACGACGCGCGCCTGCACATCGAGGCGCCGGAGACCGGCGGCTTCGTCTTCCGCCGCTCCCCCCGGGTACGGGTCGAGGCGCGCGTGCCCACCGACAGCGCGCTGGAGGCCAAGGTCGCCTCGGCCGACCTCACCGCGCACGGCCGCTTCACCTCAGCCGCGGTCAAGAGCGCGTCAGGGGAGGTCCACCTCGACCACGTCACCGGTGACGCCACCATCGGCACGGCCAGCGGCGACGTACGGGTGGTGCGGGTCGACGGCGCGCTGCGGGTCAACGCCGCCTCCGGCGACGTGAGCGCGCACGCAGTCACCGGCCCGGTCACCGCGCACGCCGCCAGTGGGGGCGTCGAGATCGACCTGGCCGGAGGGTCGGTGCAGGCCCAGACCGCCTCCGGTGACGTGCGCGTCGGCAGTGCCCGGCGCGGCGCCGTCAACGTCACCTCCGCCTCCGGCGACGTCGAGGTCGGGGTGGAGCCGGGCACCGGAGTATGGCTCGACCTGACCACGCTGTCCGGCTCGACCCGCAGCGACCTGTCCACGTCGGACGCCCCGGCCAGTGGCGAGCCGGCGCTGACCATCCAGGTCCGGACGATGAGCGGCGACATCGACGTCCACCGGGTCAAGGCCGCCGCCTGACCGCGGGGCGCATCCCTGGTACGGGGTTCCTGCGAGTAGGGGGCCATTCGGTGGCGCTTCTGTCAGCGCGGAGCGGCGGCCGGGGCGGGCGACAGGCGACACCTTCGCAGTGGATCGCGCTACACGTAGAGCCAGGTGAACGGGGCCCAGGGCAGGTTGCGCAGCACGGTGAAGACGCCCCACGCGGCCAGGAAGAACCCGACCGCCCTCGGCGTCACCCGCGGCATCGGCAGCCGCCAGCGGAACACCTCCCGGCCGGCCCAGGCGATGTACGCGTACAGCAGGAACGGCAGGCCGAACACGAACAGGGCGTGGTGCCGGGCGGCGGCCGGGATGCTGCCGTGCAGCACATACCAGAAGGCGCGGGTGCCGCCGCAGCCCGGGCAGTCGAAGCCGGTCGTGAGCTTGAGCAGGCAGGTCGGCACCGCGTCGGCGTTGGCGTCGGTCGGGTCCACGGCCAGCACGTAGCCGCTGGCTCCGGCGATGCAGGCGAGGATGGCCACTGGCGCGGCCCAGCGCGGGGAGCGGGCCCAGAGCCGGGTGAAGAAGAGCGTGAACCGGTCCGGTGGCGGCGGTGGCGGAGCGGCCACCCAGTCCCAGCCACCGGGCGCGGCCGGGCCAGCGGAGTGACCGGGCTGCGGCCCACCGGGACCGGCCGCTGCCGGCTGGTCGAGCGTCGACGTCATGGCCTGTCCTCACCGGTGGTCGGGAACTCTCACGGTACACCGGGCGCGCCGCGCAGATCAGCGGCGCAGCGCGGCGGTCAGCTCCTTGGCCAGGTCACCCCGCTCCGGCTCGACGACATCGGCGAGGCCCAGCCAGCCGGCGAGCCGGCGCAGCTCGCCCGCGAGCGCCCCGGCGGCCTCGCCCTCGTCGACCGACGGCTCCACCCAGGCCGCCGGGACCCGCAGCACACCGGCCTGCCGGTCGGCCTTGAGGTCGACCCGGGCCACCAGCCGGTCCCCAAGCAGCAGCGGCAGCACGTAGTAACCGTGCACCCGCTGCGGTGCCGGGACATAGATCTCGATGCGGTAGCGGAAGCCGAACAGGCGCTCGGTGCGCGACCGCTCCCAGATCAGCGGGTCGAACGGGCTCAGCAGCGCGGCTCCGCGCACCCACCGGGGCAGCTTCGCGTCGCGGTGCAGGTAGGCGCGCGCCCGCCAGCCGGTGACCTGGACCGGCACCAGCTCGCCGGCGTCGACCAGGTCGGCGACCGCCTCGCGGAACCCGGCCACCGGCAGCCGGAAGTAGTCACGCAGCTCCGGCTCTGCCGCCACGCCGAGCGAGACGGCGGCGCGCCGGACCAGCTCCCGCCGGGCGTCGGCCCCGTCGGGGACCGGTGCCGCCAGCACCTGCGGGGGCAGCACGCGCTCCGGCACGTCGTACACCCGGGCAAAGGCGCCGTTGCGGCGCGCGGTGGTGACCTGGCCCGACCAGAACAGCCACTCCAGCGCCGCCTTGACGTCGGACCAGTTCCACCCCCAGTTGTCGCTGCGGCGGGGTGGCACGTCCTGCTCGATGTCGGCGGCGGTCACCGGGCCGCGCGAGCGGACCTCCTCGAGCACCCAGGCGACGAGGCCCGGCTGCTCCTGCATCAGCCGGCGCATGCGGCCCCAGGCGATGTCCTGTGCCTTGGCCATGCGCCAGCGCAGCAGCGGCCACAGCTCGACCGGCAGCAACGACGCCTCATGCCCCCAGTACTCGAAGAGGGCCCGGGGGCGCTGGTATGCCGCGCGGTCGAGCAGGTCCGTCGGGTACGGCCCGAGCCGGCTGAACACCGGGAGGTAGTGCGCGCGTTGCAGCACGTTGACCGAGTCGATCTGGAGCAGGCCGGTGCGGGAGACCACCCGGCGAAGGTGGCGCAGCGTGGGCGGGCCCGTCGGGCTCGGGTCGGTGAAGCCCTGGGCGGCCAGCGCGACCCGGCGCGCCTGGGCGATCGAGAGCGTGTCCATCGCTGGCAGGTTAGCCGGACCCACCGACAGAACGGCCGCGTGTGCCAGGGCGGGGCCGCCGCCGGTTTTCCTGGTCGCCGGGCGCGGGCATCGGCGCCATCCGCTCCTCCTGCACCCGGATCTCCACGCGGAACCGGTGCGCAGACGGGTGGAAGATCTCGTCGACGGGGCCCATCACCTCGCCGCCCACACCGCGTCGGCGGATGCGGGAGCCCAACCAGACCAGGCCGCCCATTGTCGCGGCGAGTCCCCCAGCGAACAGCAGGAACGCCGCGAGCTCAGCCACGCCACCAAGCCTACGGCCGGGCTGGGCCGGGCCGGGCGGCACCAGCTGGACCGGCGCCGCCGACCCGCAAGGGGCTCACGCCCGAGGCCTGGCCGCAGGGCCGGCGCGCCGCCAGGCGACCGCCTTCGGGCGGTGGGTCTCCTGGTCCCAGCGCCCGCCGCGCTTAGGGGAGGCGGAGGCGAGGGCGTCCCGGTCGCCCTCGTGGAGCTGCGACACGCCATCCGGTGGCCCGCCGGACCCCGCGGCCGGCGCGGCGGACCGGATCGGCAGGCCGAGGAGCAGCGCCAGGCTGGCCCAGACGTACGCGTTGGCGCCGAGGAACGCGTCCACCCCGGAGATGTCCCACCACCATGCCCACACGAGTGCGCTGCACAGCAGCACATACGTCGCAGCGGCCCAGCTGAGCAACGCGACCCGGCGGCGGCTGCGGGGGGCGGCCCGCATGCCGTTGTCGACCAGCAGGGCCAGCGCCGGCACCAGCCAGACCAGGTGGTGCACCCAGGTCACCGGGCTGACCAGGCAGCCCACCACGCCGGTGAGCGCGGCGCCGGTCAGCTCGTCGCCGGCCGCCACCGCCCGGCGTACCCGCCAGGCCCACACCGCGAGCACGGTGAGCACCACGGCCAGCCACAGCACGCGGCTCGGGTCGCCGGGGTCGAGCCGGGCCAGGACACCCTGGAGGGACTGGTTCGACACGAACGACAGGGTGCCGATGCGCTCGGTGTTCCACAGCGCCTCGGTCCAGAAGATCCGGGACGCGTCCGGGGCGGCCGCCGCGGCGAGCAGGGTGGCCCCGGCCGCCGTGGCGCTGGCCACCGCGGCAGCCCGCCACCTGCGGGTGACCAGGAGGTAGAGGATGAAGATGCCCGGCGTCAGCTTGACCGCCGTGGCCAGGCCGATGCCCACCCCGGCCCAGCGCGAGCCGCGCCCGAGCAGCAGCACGACATCGGCGAACACTAGGAACACCAGCACCATGTTCACCTGGCCGAAGGTGAACGTCTCGCGCATCGGCTCGTACGCCGCGGCCAGGCACGCGGCGACCGCGAAGGCGAACCACCGGGTCCAGCCCTCGCGGCGGGCGACCGGGTCGACCAGCCAGTAGAGCACCGCCCCGGTGGCGCTGAGGTTCAGCAGCAGGCTGACCACGATGACGACGTGCCAGGGCACGAACGCCATCGGCAGCATGACCAGCGCGGCGAACGGAGGGTACGTGAAGCCGTACTCGGTGCGTGGCCGCAGGTAGTCGTAGAGCAGCCCGCCGTCGGCCCAGTGGTTCAGCGCGCCGAAGTAGACGTTGAGGTCGAAGAACCCGTGCCTGACCGCGACCAGCCAGAGGAAGACCGCCACCGCCACGGCGAGCGCCGCGACGGCGAGCACCTCACGCCTGGTCCGCTGCGACATCCGGCTCCCTCTAGGGTCGGTCCATGGCCCAGGGGTACGTCCGACCGGCCCGGCCCGGCGAGGCGGGCGAGATCGCTCGGATCCAGCTCGAGACGTGGCGGGTCGCCTACCGCCGGATCCTGCCCCGGCACGTGCTTGACCAGCTCGACGCCGGCTGGATGGCGCAGCGGTGGCGGGCCGCGGTCGAGCACCCGCCGTCAGCCCGGCACCGGGTCCTCGTCGCCGTCGAACAGGCCGGACCAGCCTACCTGGTGGGCTTCGCCGCGGCCGGGCCGGCGGACGAGGCGGCGCTGGCACCGGGCGAGTCGCTGGCCGACTGGGGCCGCGCGCCGGACCGCCGCCCAGGCGACGCACGGGACGACGGCGACGCACGGGACGACCGGGGCGACACGCGGGACGACCGGGGCGACGCGCGGGACGACCGGGGCGACGCGCCGGACGGGTGGAGCGACCGGGTGGTGGCAGTGACCGACCTGCTCGTGGAGCCGCGTTGGGGCCGGCGCGGGCACGGCAGCCGGCTGCTCGCCGCGTGCGCCGCGCACTGGGCGGCGGACGGCTTCGACCGCGCCGTGGCGTGGGCCTTCCGGGAGGACGTGGCGACCCGCAGGTTCCTCACCTCGGCCGGGTGGGCGCCGGACGGTGCCGCCCGGGCGCTGGACGTGGCGGACCTGCTCGTGCCGCAGCTGCGCCTGCACGTGCGGATAGGCGACCCGGACGGCCCGGAGCCGGGCCGCTGATCAGCCGAGCAGGGACTCCAGGCCCACGGTGAGGCCGGGCCGGCGCATCACCGACCGCACGGCCAGCAGCACCCCGGGCATGAACGAGGCCCGGTCGTACGAGTCGTGGCGGACCGTCAGCGTCTCGCCGGGCGCGCCGAAGAGGACCTCCTGGTGGGCGACGAGGCCGGCGGCCCGGATGGAGTGCACCCGCACCCCGTCCACGACCGCTCCCCGGGCGCCGGCGAGCTCG
Source organism: Micromonosporaceae bacterium (assembly GCA_035707405.1). Classification (GTDB taxonomy): domain Bacteria; phylum Actinomycetota; class Actinomycetes; order Mycobacteriales; family Micromonosporaceae; genus DASSUC01. The sequence continues at coordinate 14,285 of DASSUC010000441.1, forward strand.
TCCTTCGTGGCGTCGGGCATGTCGCCCCGGCCGGCGTCCGCCCTGGCCCGCGCCACCATGTGCGCGGTACGCAGGGCGGTGCCGCTCGGCGCGTCCACCTTGTTCGGGTGGTGCTGCTCGATGATCTCCACGGACGGGAAGAAGCGGGCCGCCCGTGCCGCGAACTCCATCATGAGCACCGCCCCGACGGCGAAGTTCGGCGCGATGACGACGCCGACGTCCGGCTTGCGGGCCAGCCAGTGGCGCACCCGGTCCAGCCGCTGCTCGGTGAAGCCGCTGGTGCCGACCACCGCGTTGATGCCCTGGTCGACGCACCAGTGCAGGTTGTCCATCACCACGTCCGGCGTGGTGAAGTCGACCAGCACCTCGGCCCCGGCGTCGACCGCGTTGAACAGCCAGTCCCCCTGGTCGATCATGGCGACCAGCTCCAGGTCCTCCGCCGCGTCGACGGCGCGGCACACCTCGACGCCCATCCGGCCGCGGGCGCCGAGGACCCCCACCCTGATCTGCGCAGGCACCGGCGGGTCGCCCACCGGCTCGCGCATGCTGTCCATCACGTCACCACTTTCGTCCATAGTGGACTGTCAGCTGACCACAGCCGAGAAGTCGGCGTCCTCGAACGGCCCGATGACAGCGAGGGACCTGGGCTGTTGCAGCAGGTCGCGGGCGACCGCCCGGATCTGGTCAGGTGTCACCGCGTCCGAGCGGGCCAGCATCTCGTCGACGGTGAGCAGCTCACCGTAGAGCAGCTCGCCCTTGCCCAGCCGGGTCATCCGGGAGCCGGTGTCCTCCAGGCCGAGCACGAACGCGCCCTTCAGCATGCCCTTGCCCCGGGCCACCTCGGCGTCGGTCAGGCCGTGCTCGGCCACCTCGGCGAGCTCGGCCCGGATCAGCTCGAGCACCTCCTCGACCTTGCCGGGGGCGCAGCCGGCGTAGATCGAGAACAGGCCGGTGTCGGAGTACTGCGAGGTGTACGAGTAGATCGAGTAGGCCAGCCCGCGCTTCTCCCGGATCTCCTGGAAGAGCCGGCTGGACATGCCGCCGCCGAGCACGTTGTTGAGGACCCCGACCGCGAAGCGCCGCTCGTCGAGGCGGGCGATGCCGGCCCCGCCCAGCACCACGTGCGCCTGCTCGGTGTCCTTGGTGAGCACGGTGACCTCGCCGCTGTGCACCCGTACCCGTCGGTTCTCGGGCCGGTAGCCGGCGGGCGGTGCCGGGTCGTCGGGCAGCCCGGCCGCGACGAACGCCTCCCGGACCTGCTTGACCACGCGGGCATGGTCCAGGTTGCCGGCGGCGGCGACCACAATGGACGGTGGCGTGTACCGCCGGCGGTAGAACGACAGGACCTGGCGCCGGGTCATCGCCGAGATGCTCTCCACCGTGCCGGAGATCTGCCGGCCGAGCGGGTGCTCACCGAAGGCGGCGCGGGCGAACAGGTCGTGCACCTCGTCGCCGGGCTCGTCGTCATGCATGGCGATCTCTTCGAGGATCACCCCGCGCTCGGTCTCCACGTCGGCCTCGGCCAGCGTCGAGTCCGCCATGATGTCGCACATGACGTCGATGGCCAGCGGTAGGTCAGCGTCGAGCACCCGGGCGTAGTAGCAGGTGTACTCCTTGGCGGTGAACGCGTTGGTCTCCCCGCCCACGGCCTCGATCTGCGCGGAGATCTCCAGCGCGGTACGCCGCCGGGTGCCCTTGAACAGCAGGTGCTCCAAGAAGTGCGAGACGCCGGAGAGGCCGGGCGACTCGTCCCGGGAGCCGACGCCGACCCACATGCCGAACGACACGCTGCGCATGGCAGGGATCGCCTCGGTCAGGATGCGCAGCCCGTTGGGCAGCACGGTACGGCGTACCGTGCCGCCCAGCGGGTCGTCGGTGAGGGTCCGGGTGACCGCTCGGCGGAGGGTGGCCATTCGCGGGCGTCAGCGGTCGCGGTGCCGGCGACGCCGGAACTCGCCGCCTTCGGTGCCCTCGCCGGGCCCGCGCTCGCGGTCCCGGCCCGGACCGCGTTCACCGCCGCGCTCGCCACGCTCACCGCGGTCGCCCCGGTCCCGCGGCCCGCGGTCCCGCTCGCCCCGGTCCCGACCGCCGGGCCGGTCCGCGCCCTCCGCGGGCGGCGGCGCCTCCTCGCCCTCCGGCCGGACCTTGTCCAGGTAGATCTTGCCGCGGGCGTCGACGTCCGCGATCTGCACCTCGACCTTGTCGCCGACGTTGAGGAAGTCCTCGACCCGCTCCACCCGCTTGCCGTTGCCGACCTTGGAGATGTGCAGCAGGCCGTCC
>DASSUC010000442.1:0-2331 GCA_035707405.1 Micromonosporaceae bacterium
GGAAGCGCAGGTCACGCAGCAGCCCGATGGGGTGCTCCGCGATCGAGGCGGCGGCCCCGGTCTGGATGTTCGAGGACGGGCAGAGCTCCAGCGGGATGCGCTTGTCCCGTACGTAGGCCGCGAGCCGGCCGATGACCGGCCGGCCGTCGCCGAGGGCGATGTCGTCCACGATCCGTACCCCGTGCCCGAGCCGGTCGGCCCCGCACCACTGGATCGCCTGCCAGATCGACGGCAGGCCGAAGGCTTCTCCGGCGTGGATGGTGAAGTGGAAGTTCTCCCGCTGGAGATACTCGAAGGCGTCCAGGTGACGGGTTGGCGGGTAGCCGGCCTCGGCGCCGGCGATGTCGAACCCCACCACGCCGTGGTCGCGGTAGCGCACCGCCAGCTCGGCGATCTCCATCGAGCGGGCCGCATGCCGCATCGCGGTGAGCAGCGTGCCCACCCGGATCGTCAACCCCTGCGTGGCCGCCTCCGCGGCCCCGTACGCGAAGCCGGCCAGCACCGCCTCGACCACCTCCGGCAGGGTGAGCCCGGCGGCGCAGTGCTGCTCCGGAGCGAACCGGACCTCCGCGTAGACCACCCCGTCCGCCGCCAGGTCGACCGCGCACTCGGCCGACACGCGGTGCAGCGCCTCGGGTGTCTGCATGACCGCGACGGTGTGCGTGAACGTCTCCAGGTAACGCTCGAGCGACCCGGAGCTCGCCGCGTCAACGAACCACCTGCCCAGCTCGGCCGCTTCGGTGCTGGGCAGCTCATGCCCTACCGCCCCGGCGAGCTCGACGATCGTCCCCGGACGAAGGCCGCCGTCGAGGTGGTCGTGCAGCAGCGCCTTCGGGGCCTTGACGATCTCGTCGTAGGTAGGTTGTGGCATGTGCCGACCTTAGTGCCGGAGAGCGCTTGAAAGTCGAGGCTGTGCCGTACCTTTGCTGCCCGGTCTGCGCAGCCGGGCTGGCCGGCGCCGGTCGCGCCCTGCGCTGCCCGGCGGGGCATGCCTTCGATGTCGCCCGCGAGGGATATGTGAACCTGCTCACCGGCCGCTCCTCCCACCCAGGCGACAGCCTGGCGATGGTCGCGGCCCGGGTGCAGTTCCTCGCGGCCGGGCACTACCGGTTCCTGGCCAGGGCCATCACCGCCGCGGCGCTGCGGCACGGGTACGGCCCACCGCCCGCACCCGGGACCGCCCAGCCCGGTGCCGCCGGGCTGGCCGTGGACGTCGGCGGAGGCACCGGCTACCACCTCGCCGCCGTGCTGGAGGCGGACCCGGCCCTCGTCGGGCTGGTGCTGGACGCCTCGAAGGCGGCGGCCCGCCGGGCGGCGCGGGCGCATCCCAGGTGCGCCGCGGTGGTCTGCGACGCGTGGTCCCGGCTGCCGCTGGCCGGCGGGTGCGCCCGGCTCGTCCTGTCCGTGTTCGCCCCGCGCAACGGCCCGGAGCTGCACCGGATCATGCACGCCGGCGGTGTCCTCGTGGTCGCCACACCGACGGCCGGGCACCTGGCGGAGCTGGTGTCCCGGCTGGACCTGCTGCGCGTCGACCCGGTCAAGCGGGCCCGCGTCGAGGCGAGCCTCGGCGGCTGCTTCACGGCGCTCGACGAGCAGGTGCACACATCGTCCCTGGAGCTGGCCCACGCCGATGTCGTCGCCCTGGTCGGGATGGGCCCGTCGGCCCGGCACCTGGACCCGGCCGGGCTGGCCCGGCGGGTGGCGGCCCTCGCCGAGCCGGTCGAGGTGACCGCGTCGGTACGGGTCACCGCCTACCGGCCGCGCTCCGCCCCGCTGCCCGGACATCCTGGACACCCCGGACGGCCCGGTCAGGCGGACAGGTCGACCTCCTCCCAGCCGCCCGGCGTGCCGTGGTAGGGCCCGCGGAAGACCACGCCCCACTCCAGCGCCCAGCGCCGCTGCCCGATCGCGTTGGAGTCCAGCGGGCCCGGCCCCCGGCGGCGGTCCCGCTCCAGGGCCAGGTACGCCCAGTCGAGGCAGTAGTAGAGGTCGAGCATTGCCGCGGCCTCGCGCGGTGCGCGCGGCACGGTGAGCGTGCGGGACCGCCACTGCGCGAACGTCTCGCCGGCCGGCAGGTCGGGGAAGAGCTCCACCAGGCGTTCGTCCGGGACCGCGAGCGGGTCGAGGTGCTTGACCATGCCGAGCAGCCAGGCCAGGGCGAACATGGCCTCCAGGTGGAGGGCGAAGGATCGGTGGTCGCCCTTGCCCGCCACCACGAAGTGCCACTCGGGCGGGGTGACCGCGCCGACCAGGTGGTTACCGAGCAGCCAGCTCATCGCCAGCTGCTGGGGCATGCCGAAGCAGCGGGCGAGGACGATGTTGAGGATCGCC
>DASSUC010000443.1:0-7528 GCA_035707405.1 Micromonosporaceae bacterium
GGTGTAGAGCCGGCTCACGTTGCGGACCAGCCGCTGGAGCTGGGCGCGGTACTCGTCGTACCGGTTCGCGATCCGGCGCGCCTCGCCGACCACGGCCGGGGCGTTGACCAGCAGCCCTTCGTAGCGGGGCTCCTCGATGGAGCGGGGCCGGAAGGTGCCGACCGCGGTGGCGAGGCTGCCCGCGGTGACGGCGAGGGCCAGCCCGCCCGCCCAGGCGACCCGGCGGGTGTTACGGAACACCAGCGCGGCCAGGATCAGGGTGCCGGCCAGCGCGGCGCCGAGGGTGCGCAGGACCAGCCGGGTCAGGCCCTGCTCGACATCGTCCACCGCGGTCTCGCTGGCCCGTACGACACCGTCCGGGTCGCTGACCAGCCGCTCGGTGCGGCCCGGGTCCAGCGCGCCGAGCCGGATGCTCAGGTGCGCCGGGCCCTCGTGGCTGTCCAGGTGCAGGGCCCCCAGCGGCGGCACGCTCACCTCGGTGTCGCCGTGCAGCGAAGGGGTGACCGCCAGCTCGGCGTGGAACGGGCCCACGTCCGACCGGGTCGGCCCGGCGACAAGGATCCCGCCGACCACGCCGGCCAGGCTCACCAGCAGCAGCGCCGTGGCCAGGCCGAGCCGCCGCCACAGGGCCTTTGCCGGGGCCCCGCGCAGGGCGCCGGCGGTGGTGCGTACCCATGACCGCAGTGTCCGGGCCGCGCCATGGACGGTTCCGCGGAGCTTGTGCCCCGCGGAGACGTCCGTTGGGTTGTGGCCCGCCATGGGTTGATTCTGCCGGATGTCCTGGGGGCCGGCCTGGCTCAGCTCTTCCCGGCCCCGCCGGCTCCGGAGATCACCAGCCGCAGGATCCGGTCGTCGTCGGGGGTGGGCTGGCCCCGGCTGTCGTGGTTGGAGGTGGTCACCCAGATCGAGCCGTCCGGGGCCCGCACCGCCGTGCGGAGCCGGCCGTACTCGTCGCGGAGCAGGGCGCGGGGAGCGCCGAAGGTGGTGCCGGCCGGGGTCAGCTCGACCAGCCAGAGCCGCTTGCCGGCCAGGCACGCGGCGGCCAGCAGCGGCCCGGAGATGGCCATGCCCGAGCAGGACGCCTCGCCGGGGCGCCAGACCACGAGCGGGTCGACGTAGCGCGGGTCGTTGCCCCGGCCCTCCACCGCGGGCCAGCCGTAGTTCCTGCCGGGCTCGATGAGGTTGAGCTCGTCCCAGGTGGTCTGGCCGAACTCGGTCGCGTAGAGCCGCCGCTGGCTGTCCCAGTCCAGGCCCTGGACGTTGCGGTGGCCGTAGGACCAGACCAGCGAGTTGGGGAACGGGTTGCCTGGCGCCGGCTTGCCGTCCCGGGTCATCCGCAGGATCTTGCCGGCGAGGCTGGCCCGGTCCTGGGACAGGCCGCGCTCCGAGGCGTCGCCCGTGGTGGCGTAGAGGAAGCCGTCCGGCCCGAAGGCCAGTCGGCCGCCGTTGTGGATGCCGGAGGCGGGGATGCCGGTCACGATCGGCTGTGGCTGCGCGCCGAGGGTGAGCCGGGCGATGCGGTTGTCGTCCTGGGCGGTGTAGTAGATGAAGACGGTCTGGTCGGTGGCGTAGTCGGGGGAGACCGCGATGCCCATCAGGCCGCCCTCCCCCCGCGGGTTCGCCTCCTGGACCGTCTGGACCGGGGTGACGGTCAGCCCGCCGGCCCCGGACTGCGGCCCGACCCGCAGGATGCGGCGGGTGTCACGCTCTGTGACCAGTGCGGCGCCGTCGGGCAGGAACGCGATGCCCCACGGCACCTTGAGGTTCTTCGCGATGACCGTGGTCGCCGCGCTGGCCGGGCCGCGGGTCTCCGGCGCGCTCGCCGACGGGGTGGGGAACCGTGGCGGCTCGCTTGACTCGTCTGGTGGCGGTGGCCCGAAGCTGCACGCGCCCAGCGCCCAGGCCGCCGCCGTCGCCCAGGCCGCCAGCAGCGCGGTGCCGGCGCGGGCGGGGCGCGGGAAGGAGACCTGCACGAGCCCCAGACTATCCGGGTACGCGGAGCGGCCAGTCATGGACGTGATCAACTCGTCTCCTCGGCTCGGTGGTCCGGTCGTGAGGTGGGAGGCGTGTGCCGGGTGGACGGTTCCCGCCCGGCCGGCACCGGCTATCGTCGGTCCGCGTGATGGTCTGGATCCCGCACGAGCACGGCCTCGGACTGCTCGGCGAGCTGCCGTCCGGGGTATCGGTCAAGGTGTATCCGGGGCCGGTGGGCGGGGCCGACCCGCCCCTGCCCGGCGACCCGGCGGCCGTGGAGCTCTGGGTGCCGCCGTTCCTCGCCCAGGGGCGAGTGGTCGAGCTCGCCGGCCGCATGCCCGGGCTGCGCGTGGTCCAGCTGCTGACCGCGGGCGCGGACGCCTGGGTGGACCGGCTGCCCGGCACGGTCACCCTCTGCGATGCCAGCGGGGTGCACGACTCCGCCACGTCGGAGTGGGTGATGGCCGCGATCCTCGCCCACCTGCGGGACTTTCCGGCGTTCGTACGGGCACAGGGCCGGCGGGAGTGGTCCTACCAGGCGTACGCGCCAACCGACGAGCTGGCCGGCAAGCGTGTGCTGGTCGTCGGCGCCGGCTCGATCGGGCAGGCGTTGAGCGCCCGGCTGGCCCCGTTCGAGGTCGAGGTGGTCCGGGTGGCCCGCCGGGCCCGCGACGGCGTGCACGCCGTCCACGAGCTGCCCGAGCTGCTGCCGCGGGCCGATGTGGTGGTGCTCATCGTGCCGCTCACGGCGCAGACCGAGGGGATGGTCGACGCGGGCTTCCTGCGCCGCATGCCGGACGGGGCGCTGCTGGTCAACGCCGCGCGGGGCCCGGTCGTGGACACGGCGGCGCTCACCAGGGAGCTGGCGACCGGCCGGATCGCGGCGGCCATGGACGTGGTCGAGCCGGAGCCGCTACCCGCCGAACATCCACTGTGGACCATGCCGAATGCCCTGCTGACCCCGCATGTCGCCGGCTCGGTACGGGGGTTCCTTCCGCGGGCGTACCGGCTGGTGGGCGAGCAGCTGCGCCGCTACTGCGCCGGCCAGCCGCTGGTGAACCAGGTCGCGGACGGATACTGACCGCGCCCAAGGCGCCGGCCAGGTGGGTGGTTAGTGGCCTGGCTCGTTTGTCGCTACCTGCGGTGTGGCGCTGGGGTCCGGGGGGGTGTGGTGGAGCCTTATGCTCTGCATCATCTGCGCGAGCAGAGCCTTCATAGCTAGCAGGGCCCTCATGCTGACATTGGCCGGCCGGCGACGCCGCATCTGCCTGGCTCTGCCAGCGGCAATGGTGCAGAGCATAAGGACCGCGCACCGTCCCTCCCGGCCGGCCAGAGCAGCCCATGACCGGTCATGCCCCGGCGGCTGACTCGTGGGGTGGCTGCCCGGCTGGTTCCTGGGCTGGCTGCCCAGCGGGTGGCTGCCCGGCCGGCTCCGGGGCTGGTGGTTCAGCGGGGGCCCGCGTGGACGGCGCTCGGGTGAGCTCGCCGCCGCTCGCCGCGACCAGGCGGGGCAGGTCGGCCGGGGTGACCGCGGGAAGCGCGAGCTGGCCGCCGTCGGTGAGGGTCGCGGCGACCCGGCGGGCGCCGGCCGGCACCAGCCCGGAGATCCGCGACCAGGGGACGCGCCGCTGGCCGAGCAGGGCGCGCACGCGTACCCCGTCGGTGTCCGCGTCCGTGCCGGCCCGCCACGCCCAGCCGGCGAGGACGAGCGGGACCAGCGGGATCGGTGCCAGGTACGGCCGCGCGGCGGCCACCGGGACCGCTGCGATCGCGGTCACCAGCGCCGCGACCGCGATCGCCGCCGGGTAGCGGAAGGTGGCCGGCCGGGGGGCGTCGGTTGCCGAGGTGCTCACCGGCCCATCGTCGCATCGCCGAGATCCAGGTGGTGCCGCCGGTCCCGGGCGGCTGGGGCGTGGCTGCGAGGATGGCCCCCATGACGCCCGCCGACGGCAACGCCATCCTGTCGGACAACTTCGCGCCCTGGGTGCGCGAGTTCGGCCTCGTCGTCGAGGAGGTCGGCGCGCGCCATGCGGTTCTGCGCCTGCCCTGGTCAGACCGGCTCGCCCGGGAGGGCGGCGGGATGTCCGGCCAGGCGCTGATGGCGGCGGCCGACACCGCGACGGTATACGCGATCCTCGGCTGACGCCGTCACGGGCTGTGCGCCCGTCACCGGCCACCCTGCCGCGTCGTTGACGGTCAGTAGATGCCGGGTGGCGGCATCTCATCCGGAGGACTCACCAGGTCGTGTCCGCCAGCTCGCCGGCGCCGCCGGCACCGCACCCGCCTGGCCGGGCGGGGAGGATCGCGAGACCCGCCGCCAGGGTGGCCGGGTCCGTACGCGGGCTGGCTGGGTCCGTACGTGGGCTGGCCGGGGCCGCGGCGCCCGCCGGCGCGGCCACGGTGCTCGCCGCCGGTGCCGCGGGAGCGCCGGCGCTCGCCGCGGTCGCGGTCGCCGGGGTGCTCGGCGCGCTCGGTCCCGGGTGCCGGCTGGTACGGCTGGCCCTGCGCATCCACGCCGCGCACCGCTCGTACGGGCCGTGCCGCGGCGCTGGCTTCCTCGGTGTCGCCGTGCTCTGCGGGGGGCTGACCGCGGCGGTGCTGCCGCTCGGCCCGCTGGCGTGGCGCCTGCCGGTCACGGCCGGCGGGTCCCTGCTCACCATCGTCTGCTACGTGCTCGGGCTGCTGCTGTTGCCCGGTGCCGCGCCCGGCGCCGTGGCCCGGCTGCGCCGCGCCTTCGACGGGCTGAGCATCGGGGTGAGCCTCGCCTTCACCGCGTGGCTGATGCTGCCGCACGGGCGCGGCATGCACCCACTCGGTTACGTGGTCACCCTCGTCGCGGTCTCCGCGCTGTCCATTGTGGTCCTGACCGTGCTGCGGGCGGTGCGCCACCGGCCCGCGTCGGTCCTGTGCGGCTTGGCCGCCGGCCTGGCAACGGCCGGCCTGACGGTGCTGTCGGTGCTGCTGGCCGCCGCCGTACCGGGGACCGCGCCGCCGGCGACCGGTGCGCTGCTCGCCGCGGCGCTGCCGCTCGCGGTCGCGCCGAGCCTGGCCTGGGCCGGGGCACGCCGCTGGGACACCGCCCCGGCCCCGGCCACCCCGGCGCAGGCGGACGGCACGTTCACGGAGTTCCCGCTGCTGACGGTCCCCGCCGGCATGTGCGGCGGTGCCGCCCTGTGGCACATGGTGACCGTGGGCTCCTTCGACCGGCCCTCGGTCGTCCTCGGTGTCGGCGTGCTGACCGCCATGGCGGCGCGGGAGGTCCTCGCAGCGGTGGACCTGCGCCGGTACGCGCGCCGCCTGACCGACCAGGAGGCGCACTTCCGGTCGCTGGTCGCCGGCTCCAGCGACGTCACGATGGTGCTCGACACCGACCTCGCCGTCCGGTGGCAGTCCCCGGCCGCAGCCCGCCAGCTGGGCCTGTCCGATCTGGACGTGCTCGGCCAGCCGTTCACCGGGCTCGTCCACCCCGACGACGCCGCCGAGGTCGACCGGCAGCTGCGCTGCGTGCTCGCCGGCGACGGCAAGGACGCCGCGGCGGCGCCGCCGGTGCTGGTGCTGGCGCGCATCCGGGACGGGTTCGGCCAGTGGCGGGACACCGAGTCGACAGTCAGCGACCTGCGGGCGACGCCGGCGGTGGCGTCGCTCGTCGTGCACCTGCGCGACGTCGGCGAGCGGCGGCAGCTGGAGCGCACGCTGCAGCGGCTCGCCCTCACCGACCAGCTCACCGGGCTGCCGAACCGCCGCCAGCTGCTGCGGGCGCTGGCCAGGCTACGGGCGGTGACCGGTGGCGGCGGCGCGGTGCTCACCCTCGACCTGCACGGCATGGCCGGCGTCAACGAGCTTCGCGGGCGGGAGGTCGGCGACGCCGTACTCGTCGAGGTGGCGCGGCGGCTGCGGGGTGGGGCCGGCCCGGATGACCTGCCGGCCCGGCTGGGCGGTGACGAGTTCGCCGTCGTCACCGCCGGCGGGCCGATCCAGGCGTACGCCCTGGGCATCCGGCTGCTCAACGCCCTGACCGAGCCCTACCTCCTGCCGGGCGCCACCGTGCACCTGGCGGCCAGCGTGGGCCTGGCCGAGCTGGCGCCGGGGGAGGGCGTCGACGACCTGTTGAACCGGGCGGACCTGGCCCGCCGGCGGGCCCGCCAGCTCGGCCGCAACCGGGTCGAGTGGTACGACGAGTCGATCGAGTCGCTGCTGCGGCGGCGGATGCTGCTCGAGCGCGACCTGCCCGGCGCGGCCCTGCGGGGCGAGCTGGACCTGGTGTACCAGCCGGTGCTGGAGCTGGCCGGGCAGCGACCGGTCGGGGTGGAGGCCCTGCTGCGCTGGCGGCATCCCACGTTGGGCACGGTGCCACCGGGTGAGCTCGTGCCGATGGCGGACGAGCTCGGGGTGATGAGCGAGGTCGGCGACTGGGTGCTGCGCGCCGCCAGCCGGCAGCTCGCCGGCTGGCTCGCCGACGGCCTGGACCTGTGGGTGGCGGTGAACGTCTCGCTGCGGCAGCTCACCGCGGCGAACTTCGCCGCCACGGTCGCCGCCGCGATGAACGCGTACCAGGTGCCGGCCGACCGGCTGCTGGTCGAGGTCGCGGAGTCAGCCGTCGGCGCCGACGTCCCCGCCGCCGTCGCGCGCCTCACCGAGCTGCGCTCCCTGGGCGTGCGGACCGCGCTGGACCACTTCGGCACCGGGCCGACATCCCTGGCCTACCTGCGCCAGGTGCCGGCGGACCTGCTCAAGATGGACAGCGCGCTCTTCGCCGAGCCGGAGGGGCGCCCAGGCCTCGCGGTGCCGATCGTCGACGTGGTCGTCAGTCTCGGCCGGCGGCTGGGCCTCGCCATCGTGGCCGAGGGGATCGAGCACGACAGCCAGCTGCACCTGGTACGCCAGGCCGGCTGCCACTACGGCCAGGGACGCCTGTTCGGCTGGCCGGCTCCGGCCGAGCGGGTGGAGGCGTTCCTGGAGCCGTACCGTGCGGCGTCCGGGTGACGCCGTACGGTACGGGCGGGTTACAGCAGGCCGGCCAGGTGCAGCATCCAGAGGAAGAACCCGAGGGCGGCCGTCACCAGCGATATGCCGATCCCGAGCCCGACTGGGGACCCCCAGCCGTGCCAGGCCATCGCCTCTCTGGCGTACTCGTTCATCTGCCCGTCGCCGCTGGCGTTCATGGCTGTTCCTTCACGGTCGTCCGGATGGGGCGAAACATTCTCACGTAGTTAAATATGTTAGTCAACAGGCGGGTGGCACCGCTCAGGGTGCCGGCGCCCACCCGGGCATCGGGTACGCCGACATCAGCTCCCGCACCTCGCCCGCGATCCGCACCAGCGTGGCCTCGTCGTCCTTTGTCGCCGCCGTGACCGCCTCGTCGATCCACGCCGCGACCTGGGGCATCTGCTCCTCGGTCAGGCCGCGGGTGGTCACCGCCGGGGTGCCCAGCCGGATGCCGGACGGGTCGAACGGCTTGCGGGTGTCGTAGGGCACGGTGTTGTAGTTCAGCTCGATGCCGGCCCGGTCCAGCGCCTTCGCCGCCGGCTTGCCGCCGATGCCCTTGCTGGTCAGG
>DASSUC010000444.1:0-7508 GCA_035707405.1 Micromonosporaceae bacterium
CGCGATCGCCGCGGCCGGCGCCACGCCGAGCCTGCTGGAGCTGCTGGACCAGGCGCACCTGCGGGCGATCGAGGCGTACCGCCCGATGGGGCTGCGCACCGACGCCAGGGCCCTGCTGCTGGCCGCCTGCGACACCGGCCCCCGGGCCGCCGCCGACCTGGCCCGGATCACCGCGCTGTGCACCGGGGCCGGCGCCGACGAGGTCTACGCCGCCACCGACGCCACCGAGGCCGCGGCGCTGCTACAGGCCCGCCGGCTGGCGCACCCGGCGCTGGAGCGAGCCGCGGTGGCCGCCTTCCCCGCCGGCAACGGCGGCCTGATCATCGACGACGTGGCGGTGCCCCGCTCCCGCCTGGCCGAGCTGCTCGACGGCATCGAGCGGATCGCGGCCGGGTGCGGCGTGCCGGTCGCGGTCGTCGGGCACGCGGGCGACGGCAACGTGCACCCCAACATCATCATCGACCGCGCCGACCCGGACAGCGTCGCGCGCGGGCGCCGGGCCTTCGACGCGATCATGGCGCTCGGCCTCGAGCTGGGCGGCACCTGCACCGGCGAGCACGGGGTGGGCCTGCTCAAGCGGGAGTGGCTCGCCGCCGAGCTGGGCCCGGTCGGGATGCGGGTGCACCAGGCGGTCAAGCAGGCGCTGGACCCGCAGGGCATCCTCAACCCGGGGAAGGTCCTCGGTCCAGGCGAGGTCCTCGGTCCAGGCGAGGTCATCGGTCCAGGCGAGGTCTCAATCTAGAGAAGGTGCGGTGAAGGTGCCGCGCACGTCGGGCGCGCCGAGCCGGGCGGCGTCCGCGGTCAGGTCGTCCGGCTTGCGCTGCGACTCCCGCTCCGCCTCGACCATCGCGAGGTAGTGCGACACCTCCCGGTCGGTCGCCGAGCCGTCCCAGCCGAGCACCGGGCCGATCAGCGCCGCCGCGTCCGCGGCCGACTCGGCCCCGCGGTGCGCGGTCTCGAAGGAGATCCGGGTACGCCGGGTCAGCACGTCCTCCAGGTGCAGCGCGCCTTCGGCGCGGGCGGCGTACACCACCTCGGCGGCGAGGTACTCGGGCGCGCCGGCGAGCGACCGGCCCAGCGCCGGGTCCTCGGCGACCAGGGCGAGCACCTCGACGGCGAGCGTGCCGTACCGCTCCAGCAGATGCTCCACCACGCCGGCCGGCACCCCGTGGCGGCGGGCCAGGTCGGCCCGGTCCCGCCACATCGCGGCGTACCCGTCGGCGCCGAGTAACGGGACCTGCGCGGTGCGCGAGGGCGGCACCGCCCCGCCCAGCCGGCGGGCCGCCCGGTCCACCACGTCGGCGGCCATCACCCGGTACGTCGTGTACTTGCCGCCGGCCACCAGCAGCAGCCCCAGCATCGGCTCGACCACGGCGTGCTCGCGGGAGAGCACCGAGGTCTGCTCGTCCCTGGTGTGCGGCGAACGGCCGGGCCGGGTCTCCGCGGACAGCAGCGGGCGCAGCCCGGAGTAGACGCCCTCGATGTCCATGGTGGACAGCGGCCGGTCCAGCACCTTGTTCACCTGGTCCAGCAGGTAGCCGATGTCGTGCGCGGAGGCGGCCGGGTGGGCCCGGTCCAGCGCCCAGTCGGTGTCCGTGGTGCCGATGATCCAGTGCCCGCCCCACGGGATGACGAACAGCACCGACGTGGCGGTACGCAGGATCAGCCCGACCTCGCCGGTGATCGCCGAGCGCGGCACCACCAGGTGCACTCCCTTGGACGCGCGCACCCGCAGCCCGGGCCGGGCGTCGCCGAGCATCGCCGAGACGTCGTCGCTCCACACGCCCGCCGCCGCGATGACGGTCCGCGCCGAGACGTCGATCTCCTCGCCGGTCTCCTGGTCGCGTACCCGGGCCCCGGTGACCTCCCGGGCATAGCGGCGCAGGCCGACGGCGCGGGCGCTGGTCACCACGGCGGCCCCGTAGCTGGCCGCGGTGCGGGCCAGGGTGACCACCAGGCGGGCGTCGTCCACCTGCCCGTCGTAGTAGCGGATCGCCCCGGTCAGCGCGTCCTCCCGCAGCGACGGGAAGACCCGCCGGGCCTGGGTGCGCGACAGGTGCCGGTGCAGCGGCATGCCCCGGCCGGGGTGGTCGCCGGCGACCGACAGCACCCCGGCGAACGCGTCGTAGAGGGCCACCCCGGCGCCGTAGTAGAGCCGGTGCCAGGCCCGCACGGCCAGCGCGCCAGCGCCGCCCCGCCCCTCCGGCGTGGCCAGCGGCACCAGGATCGGCACCGGGCGCACCAGGTGCGGGGCGAGCCGGGTGGCCAGCAGGCCGCGCTCCCGCAGCGCCTCGCGGACCAGCCCGAACTCCAGCTGCTCCAGGTAGCGCAGCCCGCCGTGGATCAGCTTGCTGGAGCGCGACGACGTGCCGGCGGCGAGGTCCCGGGCCTCCACCAGGGCCACCGACAGCCCCCGCGAGGCGGCGTCCAGCGCGGCACCCACCCCGGTCGCCCCGCCCCCGATGACCAGGACGTCGAAGCACTCGTCGCGCAGCCGGCGCAGGTCGGCCACGCGCCGGGCCGGGGAGAGGGCCCCGGCGCGGTAACGCGATACGGCAGGGTTGCGCACCTATCCACCGTATCGGGGCCTGCGGATGGGGTGGGCGAGCCGTACGGTTCGGGCATGTCCCAGCCTCCCGCCCGCAGCTCCCCGGTCGCCGTCGTGGCTGCTGTGCTGGCCGGCGGGTGGGTCGTCGGCGTGACCATCGTGGTGCAGGCGCTGGCGTGGGTGCTGGAACAGGCCGAGGTGCTGCTCGGCCGGCCGGCGCCGGGCTGGGTCTGGCCGGCCGCGGCGTGGCTGGCCGCCTTCGTTGCCGGGGTGCCGGTGCTGCTGGTGGCCCTGGTCCCGCGCTCGCCCGCGGTGCGCGCCGCCGGCCGGGCGTGGCTGCTCGCCGTGGCTGGGGCCGGGCTGCTCGGCTCGCTGCGCGCCGTGCCGGTGCTGCGGCAGGAGCTCTACCTGGCGCTGCTGGCGCTGGTAGCGGGCGGGCTCGCGGTCGCGGTCGCGGCCCGCTGGCGCCCGGCTGCGGCGCCCCGGGTCAGCGGCGGGCTGGCGCTCGCCAGCGCGGCTGGCCTTGCCTGCCTGCTGCCCTGGCTGTGGCTGGGCGCGCTGGGTGGGGCGCACGAGACGGCCCTCGCCGCCCTTGCCGCGCTGGCCGTCGGCGGCTACGCGACGGCGCTGCTGCCGAGCGGGTTCTGGACACCGTTCACCACCGGTGGGCGGGTCCGGCTGGTGCTGGTCGGCGGCCTGGTCGCCGGGGTGGCGCTGGTGCCGCTCGCGGCCGGGGTCGGCGGCAGCGGGGTGCACCTGGCCGCGCTGCTGGCAGTGCCGCCGCTGGGGTTCGCCGTGGCCGCGCTGGCGCCGTGGGGCCCGGGGCCGCGGTGGCTGCTGGTGGCGCTGGGCGCGGTCGGCCCGCTGGCCTTCGTCGACCCGGAGGAGACCTGGCTGCTGCTGAACATCGCCGGCCGGGACGCCGCGTTCTGGGTCGCCGTGGCGGCGCTGGCGCAGCTGGCGCTCGCCCTGGTGGCCGGCGCCGCGCTCGCCGCCGTCGCGGTGCGCGGGCGCCCATCCGTGCCCTGGCCGGGACCGGCTGCACCGCACTGGACAGCCACACCGCGCCTGGCCGCCGCGGCCACCGCGGTCGCCGTCGCCGCCACGGGCCTGACCGGGTACGCCGTGGCGGGCCAGCCGGGCCTGCACGGCGACCGGCTCTTCGTGGTCCTGCGCGAGCAGGCCGACCTGAGCGGCGTGGCCGGCATCGCGGGCCGGGCCGAGCGGCTCGGCACGGCGTACCGCCGGCTGGTCGGGCACGCCGACCGGACCCAGGCTCCGCTGCGCCGGCAGCTGGCCCGCGCCCACCTGTCCTATACGCCGTACTACCTGGTCAACGCGGTCGAGGTGCGTGGCGGCGCGGCGGTCGGGGCGTGGCTGGCCCGGCGGCCTGAGGTCGACCGGGTACTGATGAGTCCCCGGCTGCGCCCGCTGCCGGCACCCGCGCAGGCGCGGCGCGGCGGCGACCCCATACCCGCCGGTCCACTGTGGAATGTGCAGTTGGTGGATGCGGACCGGGTCTGGCGGGAGCTGGGTGTGACCGGGCGCGGGATCGTCGTGGGCACCTCCGACTCCGGGGTGGACGGCGCCCACCCGGCCCTCGCCCCCGGGTTCCGCGGCGGGGACGACTCCTGGTACGACCCCTGGAACGGCACCCTTACGCCGGCCGACCACACCGGGCACGGCACGCACACGCTCGGCTCGGCGGTGGGCCGGGCCCCCGACGGGTCGGCCCCGGACGGTGGCGTCCCGCCCGGCCGCGCCCCGCCCGGCCGGGCGCAGCCCGCGGTGCACCCGATCGGCGTGGCACCCGAAGCGCAGTGGGCCGGCTGCGTCAACCTCGACCGCAACCTGGGCAACCCCGCGCTCTACCTGGACTGCCTCCAGTTCATGCTGGCCCCGTTCCACCCCGGCGGGGACCCGCTGCGCGACGGCCGGCCGGAACGCGCCCCGCACGTCCTGACCAACTCCTGGAGCTGCCCGCCGCTGGAGGGGTGCGACGCCACGGTGCTGCGGCCGGCGACCTCGGCGCTCACCGCAGCCGGGATCTTCTTCGTGGCGGCGGCCGGCAACGCCGGGCCGGCGTGCGGCTCGCTGGACGAGCCGCCGGCTCCGGACCCCGACGCCTTCACCGTCGCCGCGGTGGACCAGGCCCGCGCCCCGGCCGAGTTCTCCAGCCGCGGACCGGCGTCGGGCGGCGCGGCAAAACCGGACCTGGCCGCCCCGGGCGTCGCGGTGCTCTCCGCACTCCCCGGCGGCACGTACGGCCGGCTCGACGGCACCTCGATGGCAGCACCCCACGTGGCCGGCGTGGTCGCGCTGATGTGGTCGGCGAACCCGGGCCTCATCGGCGACGTGACCCGCACGGCACAGATCCTGCGGGAGACCGCGAAGCCGGCCCTGCCGGCCTCCGGCGACGGCGGGGACGACACCTGCGGCGGCCCGCGCAACGCGGTCGGGGCCGGCGTGCTGGACGCGTTCGCCGCGGTCCGGGCCGCCCAGGCCGCGGGCCGGTGAGCCGGACGGGCCGGCCCGCGGTCGTCGAGTGGACCGACGACCAGCTCGATGACGCGGCGGCGCTCTGCGCCCGGGCACTCGACCTGCCGGAGGACGCGGCCGAGGCCGGGCCGATCCTGCGTACGCTCACCGCCGCCCGCGCGGGCCGGCACGTGGTACGCGTCGCCACCGCGGACGGCGCAGGCCTGGCGCTCGGCTCGACCGGCCCCGGCGACGCCGGATACGTGGACCTCGTCGCGGTGCACCCGGCCGCCCGCCGCCGGGGGCTGGGCCGGGCCCTGGTCACCGCGGTGGAGCAGCGGTTGGCCGAGCGGGGCGCGACCGGGGTGCACCTCGCCGGGCACCCGCCCGGGTTCGCCTGGCCAGGGGTTGACGTGCGCTACACCCCGGCGGTGTGCACGGCCGAGGCGCTGGGCTACGCGCACACCCGTACCGCGTGGAACATGACCGCGGACCTCGCGGCGGTGCCGGACCCGGCCCCCGGCGAGGCCCGGCTCGCCGCGGCCGGGGTGGCGGTACGCCGGGCCGGCGCGGCCGACGTGCCGGCCCTGGCCGCGCTCGCCGACGCGGAGTTCGGCGGCGCCTGGGCGGCCGAGCTGGCCGACGCCGTCCGGTACGGCGGCGTGCACCTGGCCGAGCGCAACGGGCAGGTAACAGGCTTCGCCGCCTACGGCGGCTGCCGCCCGTCCTGGTTCGGCCCGATGGGCACCGCGGCGGCCGGACGGGGTCTGGGGGTCGGCACCGTGCTGCTGCGCCGCTGCCTGCTCGACCAGCGGTCGGCCGGTCTGGCCACGGCCCAGATCTGCTGGGTCGGGCCGGTCCGCTTCTACGCCGGCGCGGTCGGCGCCCGCATCGAGCGGGTCTTCCTTCTCTTCCGCAAGGCTCAGCCGACCGCCGAGTCCACATAGCACCAGCGCCAGGCCTCCCCGGGCTGGAAGGAGCGGATCACCGGGTGCCCGGTGTCCTCGAAGTGGGCCGTGGCGTGCCGCCGGGGCGACGAGTCGCAGCAGCCCACGTGCCCGCACGCCAGGCACAGGCGCAGGTGGACCCAGTAGTCGTACCCCTCGGCCAGGCAGTCCTGGCAGCCCTGCGCGACCTGCGCGACCGGCTCTGCCTCAGCCCGGGCCCCGGCCAGGTGGGTGCAGCTCATTCCTCACCGCTCCGGATCAGTAGTGCCTCTTCCAGGTCCATGTCCCGCTGCGCCCGCCGCAGCACCTCCTCGGCGATCTGCCCGGAGTCGCGGGCCTCGCGGAACACCTCCCGCTCCGCGTCGATCATCTCCCGCCGCAGCCGCACGTACGCCTGCGACGGCGTCTCCCGCCCGTCCGCACCCAGCCGCTCCCAGGCGAGGTTGACCCGCTGCTCGGCGAGGCGCTCCAGCCGCTCCACCACGCCCGGCGGGGCGCCGTCGGTGAGGCGGCTCAGCCGCTCCCGCGCGGCCCGGCTCGCCGCGTGCTGGGTCGCCGCCTCGGCCAGCTGGTCCTCGGTCGGGTCGTGCGGCGGGATCCGCAGCAGCCGGGCCACGGCCGGCAGCGTGACGCCCTGGAGCACCAGCGTCCCGATGATCACCGCAAAGGCGAGCCAGACGAACAGGTCCCGCGGGTAGGCCGCGTCGTCGGTGAGGGTGGCCGGCAGCGCCAGCGCGGTCGCCAGGGTCACCACGCCGCGCATGCCGGCCCACGCGATGACCGTCGGGTAGGTCGCCGGCGGTGCCGGGTCGCGCTGGCGCACCCGCGGGATGAGCCGGGTGAGGTAGGTGGCCGGGTAGAGCCAGGCGAACCGGACCGCGATGACGGTCAGCAGCACCACGGCGGTGATCCCGGCGGCGGTGACCGGCGGCGTGTCCAGCCGCGCCAGGATCTCCCGCAGCTGCAACCCGACGAGCAGGAAGACCAGCCCCTCCAGCAGGAA
Source organism: Micromonosporaceae bacterium (assembly GCA_035707405.1). Taxonomy (GTDB): domain Bacteria; phylum Actinomycetota; class Actinomycetes; order Mycobacteriales; family Micromonosporaceae; genus DASSUC01. The sequence continues at coordinate 6,977 of DASSUC010000444.1, forward strand.
CTTCACCATCCGCCAGAACGCGTCCATCTGCAGCCGCGAGGCGGCTGACATCAGCGTCGGCCAGCGGTGGCCGAGGTAGAGCCCGGTCACCACGACCGCGACCACCGGCGAGGCGTGCACCAGCTCCGCCACCAGCACCACCAGGAACGGGGTGAGCAGCGAGACGGCGTTGTCCAGCAAGGGGTCGGTGGTGCGCCGGTGCAGGAAGCCGAGTACCACCGCGCCGAGGCCGCCGACCAGCAGGCCCCCGCCACCGGCGATGGCGACCTCCTTCGCCACGTCCAGCGCGCCGACCGCACTGCCCACCGCGGCGGCGACCGCGACCCGGAAGAGCACCAGCGCGGTGGCGTCGTTGACCAGGCTCTCCCCCTCCAGGATCGTGACCACCCGGCGGGGCAGCCCGATCCGGCGGGCCACCGCGGTGGCCGCCACCGCGTCCGGCGGCGCCACCACCGCGCCGAGCGCGAAGCAGATGGCCAGCGGCACGTCGGGGAGCAGCGCGTGCAGGACGAAGCCGACCACGGCCGTGGTG
>DASSUC010000445.1:0-3533 GCA_035707405.1 Micromonosporaceae bacterium
TCGAATTGGCCGAGCGGGTGGAGATGCCGGGCGCCTCGGCGGCCCGGCGCAGCGCCGCGCCGAACGAGATGCTCTCGCGGCTCGCGAGCGCCTCGACGCACGCCTCGGCCCGGTCGCCGATGCCCCGGCGCGGGGTGTTGAGGATGCGCCGCAGCGAGACGGTGTCGTCGTCGTTGACCACCGACCGCAGGTAGGCCAGCGCGTCGCGGACCTCGCGCCGCTCGTAGAACCGCACCCCGCCGACGACCTTGTAGGGCAGCCCGACCCGGATGAACACCTCTTCGAACACGCGGGACTGCGCGTTGGTGCGGTAGAACACCGCGACGTCGCCCGGCCGGGTCTCGCCGGCGTCGACGAGCCGGTCGATCTCGCGCGCCACCCAGTCGGCCTCGGCGTGCTCGGTGTCGGCGACGTACCCGACGATCTGCTCGCCGAGACCGGCGTCGGTCCACAGCCGCTTGGGCTTGCGCTCGGTGTTGCGGTCGATCACCTGGTTGGCGGCGGTGAGGATGGTCTGGGTGGAGCGGTAGTTCTGCTCCAGCAGGATGGTCCTCGCGTCCGGGTAGTCGCGCTCGAACTCCATGATGTTGCGGATGGTCGCGCCGCGGAATGCGTAGATCGACTGGTCGGCGTCGCCCACCACGCACAGCTCGGCCGGCGGCGGCTCGGTCGCCGTGTGCGCGCCCACCAGCTGTTTGATCAGGGCGTACTGCGCGTGGTTGGTGTCCTGGTACTCGTCAACGAGCACGTGCCGGAACCGGCGCCGGTACTTCTCGGCGACCTCCGGCTTGGCCTGGAGCAGGTGGACCGTTGCCATGATCAGGTCGTCGAAGTCGAGCGCCTGCGACTCGCGCAGCCGCCGCTGGTAGAGCGGGTACGCCTCGGCGACCACCCGCTCGTTCGGGCCCTTTGCCCGGCCGGCGAAGTCATCCGGGTCGACCAGCTCGTTCTTGAGGTTGGACACCTGCGCCGCGAGCCACCGCGCCGGGTAGCGCTTGGGGTCCAGGTCCAGCTCCCGGGCGATGAGCTGCATGAGCCGCCGGGAGTCGTCCTGGTCGTAGATCGAGAACGTCGACCTCAGGCCGGCCTGCTCGTGCTCGGCGCGCAGGATCCGTACGCAGGCGGAGTGGAACGTGGACACCCACATCAGCCGGGCCCGCCCGCCCACCAGGTGGACGACCCGCTCCTTCATCTCCCCGGCGGCCTTGTTGGTGAAGGTGATCGCGATGATCTCGCCGGGGTGCACCTCCCTGGCCGCGAGCAGGTAGGCGATGCGGTGCGTGAGCACCCGCGTCTTGCCCGAGCCGGCCCCCGCGACGATCAGCAACGGCGGCCCGGCGTGCGTCACCGCCGCGCGCTGCGGGTCGTTGAGGCCGCGCAGCAGCTCCTCCGGGTCGGTGGTCAGGCGCCGCCCACCCGGGTGCCGGGCTGGCGCCTCCTTCAGCGGGGGCGGTTCGAACAGAGCGTGCATGGCACGGCGAGTCTATGTCCCGGGGGGCGGTGCGGCACCGACGCCCGCCGCGCGCCGCGGAGGGTTCCTGGCCACCCGGAGGATCATCTTTCCCGTCGCGTGGGTCTGGCGCGATGCGGATCGTAGGTGAACGATGACGGAAGTTCGCATTCGCATGGGCCAAAGGAGGACCCTTCGAATGACCCGTAACCGGTTGAAGATCCTGCGCCATCTCGCCGTACCCGCGCTGGCGGTCGCGGTCGTGGCCGTGCTGCCCATGGGCGGCGGCCCGGCCTCGGGCCCGGCCGCCCCGCAGGCGTGGACGCCGATGACGCCAGTCTCCGTGACATATGACGCCAGCGTGCCGGCCAGCGCGGTGGCCCGCGGGCACCTGCTCGGCTTCAACGACTTCCACGGCGCGATCGACCCGCCCGTCGGCAGCGGCGGGCTGGTCAACGGCACCCCGGCCGGCGGCGTCGAGTTCCTGACCACCTGGGTCAAGCGCCTGCGCGCGCAGGCGCAGGACACCGGCGCCGAGGTGCTCACCGTCGGGGCGGGCGACCTGATCGGGGCCACGCCCCTGGTCAGCGCGGCGTTCCACGACGAGCCCGCGATCGAGTCGATGAACGTGCTCGGCATGGACATCTCCTCGGTGGGCAACCACGAGTTCGACGAGGGTACGACCGAGCTGCGCCGGATGCAGTTCGGCGGCTGCCACCCGGTGGACGGCTGCCAGGACGGCGACGGGTTCGAAGGCGCCGACTTCCGCTACCTCGCCGCCAACGTGGTGCGCAAGAGTGACGGCCTGCCCATGCTGGCGCCCTTCGACGTCAAGATCATCAACGGCGTGCCGGTCGGCTTCGTCGGCATGACGCTGGAGGGCACGCCGACGATCGTGAACCCGGCCGGCATCTCGACCGTGACCTTCAAGGACGAGATCGAGACCGCCAACAAGTGGGCCGGCTTCCTGCGCCTCTTCGGCGTGAAGTCCCTGGTGCTGCTCATCCACGAGGGCGGCAGCCAGCAGACCACGCCGCCCGCGGTGCCGGACGTGTCGTCCTGCGCCAACTTCGCCGGTGCGATCACCGGCATCGTCGCCGGCCTGCGGCCCGAGTACGGCGTCGTGGTCTCCGGCCACACCCACCGCTTCTACTCCTGCGCCCTGCCCAACTCCTCGGGGGCCAACTCGGTCGTCACCAGCGCCGGCTCCAACGGCACCCTGGTGACCGACCTGTCGTTCACGCTCGACAAGCGGAGCAGGACGTTCGCCAGCGTCAGCGCCCGCAACGTGATCGTGGAGAACGGCGTACGGCTGCCGGACGGCTCCTGGGCGCGCGACGCGAGCGGCAACTTCATCCGCAACCCGGCCCTGGTCGACCCGGCGGCGAAGGCGCTGGCCGACAAGTACCGGACGGCCGTGGCGCCGATCGCCAACCGGGTCGTCGGCTCGATCACGACGGACATCGTGCGTGACGCCCGCCCCAACGGGGAGAGCCCGCTCGGTGACGTGATCGCGGACGCGCAGCTGGCGTACACCGGGTCGGCCGGGGCGCAGATCGCGCTGATGAACCCGGGCGGCATCCGCGCGTCGCTGTCCTATGCGTTCTCCCCGGGTGGGGAGGCGCCGGGCCAGGTGACCTACGGCGAGTGCTTCACCGTGCAGCCGTTCAACAACCTGGTGGCGACGCAGACCTTCACCGGCGCCCAGCTCAAGGAGGTGCTCGAGCAGCAGTTCCCGGGCTACGCCGGGCAGACGGTGCAGCGGATCCTGCAACCGTCGGCGGGCTTCAGCTACTCCTACGACACCACCCAGCCGGCCGGCTCCCGGGTGTCGAACATGGCGCTGAACGGCGTGCCGATCGACCCGGCCGCCACGTACCGGGTCACCACGAACGACTTCCTCGCCAACGGTGGGGACGGGTTCACCAAGCTCACCGCGGGCACGGCGCGGGCGACCGCGCCCGGGTTCGACGTTGACGCGCTCGTCGCCTACCTCGGCGCCGGCCCGGTCAGCCCGGGCCCCGCCGACCGCATCACCAAGATCGCATAAGCACCTCGGCGGTCGCCACGACAGCCAGCCAGC
>DASSUC010000446.1:0-2252 GCA_035707405.1 Micromonosporaceae bacterium
GACTTCGCCGCCAAGCTGATCGCCCTGCTACCCGACTGGACCTCCTGGCTCGCCATGCGCAACGGCACAGCGGCTGAGCTGGCCGAGCGCTGCCGGCCGTACGCCCTCGGCGAACCTCACGCGGACGTCGGCTCCGACCACAGCAGGCCAAACTATCTGGCCCGCGTGGTCGAGTAGCCCGCCAGGCGACGGACGCATCGGGTATCTGCCGGCGGTGCGTCCGGCGGCGGTCGTCCGGTCGCCCGGCGTCAGCGCAGGGCCGACAGCGCCTTGGTCACCCCTTCGGCGTCGAAGCTGACCGGGTCGAAGTCCGCTGCACTGTCGAGCCCCAGCCACTCCAGCTGGTCCTCATGATCGGGATGGCTGGGGTCGTTGAGGGTCTCTACGAGCGCGGCATAGCCCCAGATGCCGCCGCAGTCCTCGGGAGGGGCGGCACGTCGCCCGCCGGTGCAGCGCGGATAGGTCGTCGACCCGTCGCGGTCGAGAACCTTCTCTACCACGATCTCGTGCTCCCAGTCGTCACCGAAGTCGTAGGTGTAGCGCAGCTTGCTGTCCACGGCTGGGGCGACCTGCTCCAACGTCGCCTGCGCCGCGGACCGGTGGCCAAGCTCCGCGTCGGGGACCCCGAAGCTGCCGTACGGCGTCTCGAAGACGTGCATGTGGCAGTCGTCCCAGTCGAACGCGATCTGGATGACCTCGTGCAGCCGGGCGAGGCTGATGTCGGCGGGCACCTCCAAACGGCGCCAGATCGGTGGCTTGGCCCCCCGCAGGGCCACCTTGATCCGGTAGACCGGCGCCGGCCCGGCGGACTTCTTGCGTTTAGCCGGCAGCTTGGCCGCAGCCGGTTGGCGCGGCATCGCGACGGGCCTGCGTCCCCATACCGAGTCGCTGGGGGTCTGCAACAGGGCCTGTAGCGCGGCCAGCCCGGCACCCGGCGCGCCCTCGTCGTCGTGGCTCGGGGCCGGCCTACTGGGCTCGGGCAGCAGGCGCATCCGAGCCCGCAGCAGCACGGCCATAGCCGGATACTCCGGGCCCTCATCCTCGTCGTCGACGTCGTTCATCCGTTTGTCGAGCGGCTTCTCGTCGTCGTGCACCGCCCGCGCGGCCAAGGCCTTCTCGACATGCCAGCGGAACTCGGCAGGGTCCAGCGACTCCGTGGCGGTGGCGACGCCGCCGGCCATGCAGTCGGCCTGCACCACCTCCAGAGCTTCGGGCAGCCTCTCCCCGTCGAGCAGCAGAATGTGGCCGGCAGCGCCGCAGTCGTGGTGGTCAACCGTGACTATCACGGCGTGCGAGCGCCCGGCCCGGTGGAACGTGCAGGAGAGCACCGACATGCTCCGGAGCATGTCGTAGAGGCGCGAGCAGCCGGCGGTCGTCACCGGCTCGTCCATCTCGGCCGCCCACCGCGGTGCGGCGATGCCGGCCCCGACCAGCCGGCCAGCCGCCGCTGACGCCGCCTCGGCCGCCCGGCCATGCGACACCGAACCGACCGCCAGCAGCATCGCCAGGCCGGCGGTCGTGGACTGCGCCTCAAACGCCGGAATGAACCCACTGACCAGTGCGTCCTCGAACCCGTCGCCAGCGAGCTCCCCGACCGCCAGCAGGGTCGCGCCCAGGAGCTCAGCGTGCAGGGGATCCTCGGACCCGAGCAGGTCGGCGGCGTCCGCGACCAGATCGTTGACCAACTGCTCGGGGTCGAAGCTCGAGCACGCTGGACAGTCACACGGGCCCGGCTCATCGAGCACTTCGGGCTGGACCACCTGCGGGGTGGACCTCTTGGTGGCTTTGCTGTTCTTTCGGCTACGGCTCACAGGACTCACCTGCGTAGTCTCCCCCAGTCGTGGGAGCCGGCTCACGGATTCGGCGCGCGTGTCGCCGGCATTTGTCCGTCCGTACCAGGGTTATAGCGCTATGTGCTGGCGCACTCACAAGAGGTGCCGGCCGCCGTCAAAGTCGGCTGTCGCGCGGAGGATACGAGATTCGAACTCGTGAGGGGTTGCCCCCAACACGCTTTCCAAGCGTGCGCCCTAGGCCTCTAGGCGAATCCTCCGTCGGCCAGGATACCCAAGCCGGCGCCGGCCGGCCGACCGGGTAATGTTGACGGCGCCCCCCGTGCGGCGTACACCTCGTGAACCTCCCCAGGGCCGGAAGGCAGCAAGGATAAGCGGGCTCTGACGGGTGCACGGGGGGCCTCATGCTGTCTGACCCGCGTGAGAGGCTGGGAGCCGCGCGAGGGGGTGACGAGGTGGCGC
>DASSUC010000447.1:0-5407 GCA_035707405.1 Micromonosporaceae bacterium
CGAGACTGCCCGTTCGGCTCTGAACGAGTCCATCGTGACCAACGTAACTGCCGTGCCTCGAAGTAGCAGATATTGATAAGGCACCGGCGTGTCGGGCCGCTACACCAACGTCCCTCATGCAGCTGAAGCACTACAGATAACTGTGGTGTGGCGGAGTACGTGGGGTGTGACGGCTTTGAGGCCGGCGGTGGTGGCGTGTTTGGTGACGAGTCGTTGCACCGCGTCAGGGCTGAGCCGGCCACCGGTGCGGGTGGGAAACAGTGGGTCGTCGGCATCACCGCCACGCTCGTCGAGCCAGATCTTGAGCACGGCGGCGGTCTGCCTGTCCAGCGGGGTGCTTCGGTGTTTTCGGCCTTTGCCGAGACAGTCCACGTGCGCGCCGGCGCTGAGGTGGACGTCTGCGCGGTTGAGGCTGACCAGTTCGCACACGCGTAGCCCGGTGCGGACCGCGAGCAGGAGCAGGGCGTGGTCACGCCGCCCGGCGCGGGTGAGCCGGTCCGGTGCGGCGAGCAGGGCTTGGATATCGGCGGGGCTGAGGTAGGTGATGAGGGCCTTGTCGAAGCGTTTGGGTGCGATGGCCAGCACCCGCGCGATGAGCGCGGCGTGCTCGGGGTGACGCAGCGCGGCGAACTTGAACAGGGAGTGGATCGCGGCCAGGCGGGCGTTGCGGGTGCGTACGCTGTTGCCCCGCACGTGTTGCAGATGGTCGAGGAACGCCCCGACCAGGGGCGCGTCCAGGTCAGCCAGGTTGAGTGTGGACGGCGGCTTGCGCAGCCGCTGCTGGGCGAAGAGCAGCAGCAGCCGCATGGTGTCGCGGTAGGCGGCGATGGTGTGCGCGCTGGCGCCACGCTGGCGGACCAGCCGGTCGGTGAAGAACGCCTGCAGCGTCGGGGCCAGCGTTGCCGTCACGAGGGCCGCCCTGCCTGGTCGAGGCGCTGCGCGAGCACCTGCATCAGCTCGGGCGTCGCCGTCAGGTACCAGTAGGTGCCGCCAGGATCGACGTGACCCAGGTAGGTCGACAGCAACGGCAGCCGGGCCTGGACGTCAACACCGCGGCGGTACCAGCCCAGCAGCGTGGTCACCGCAAACGTATGACGAAGGTCATGTATGCGTGGGCGGCACGTCGCTGAGCGTGGCACCAGGCCAGCTGCCTGGGTGAGTCGGTGGAACCGCTGGTGCACGTTCTTGTAGACCAGCCGGGACCCACTGCTGGAGATAAACCACGCCCGGGTGAAGGTCCACGGATGGACCCGGTCACGCAGCGCGGCGTAGTCCTTCAAGGCCGTCACGGTGGACGGGTGCAGGACCAGCTCCCGGGACTTGCCGAACTTGGCCTGCCTGACTACGAGCACCCTCTCGCGCAGGTCCACATCGTCGCGGTCGAGGTTGACCGCCTCCCCGACGCGTAGCCCGGTCACGGCCAGCAACCCGACCAGGGTGCGGTAGGTCGCCGCGATCAACGGCACGCTGCTGCTGTTGCCCGCGGCGTGCATCAGCGCCGTGATGTCGCTCGGGGAGTAGATGAACGGGGTCGCTCTTGGACGCGGGGACGCCAGCAGGTCTGCCGGGGGTACCTGCGTGGCCGAGTCAATAGTGAGCATGTACTTGGCGAACAGCCGGGCCGCGGCAAGCCGGCTGGACCACCAGGACGGGCTGGCACCTTCGGGCATGGTCGCCCACGCCAACGCCGCATCGATAGTGATCACCGTGGTGCCGGTGTCGTCCAGGTAGTCGACGAACTGGGCCATCAACGCCCCAGGCCGCTGCAGCTTGAACCCCAAGGCGCGGCGCATCGCCAGGTAGTCCGACAGGTGCCGGGCCAGGACCGAAGGGCTCATCGGTTCACCTGCGGCCACGCCAGCGCCAGCTCACCCAGCCTGTCCCGGTCCACCTTGGCATAGATCGCCGTCGTGCAAGCGCTGCGGTGGCGCAGGACCTGCCCCACCTCGGCCAGCCCCGCTTGGGCCCGAAGCATCTGGGTAGCGGCCGTGTGACGCAACCGGTGGGCGCTGACTGCCTCGATCCCGGCCCGGCCGGCAGCGGCGATGACCACTGCCTGCACTGCCCCGGCCGTCATCGGCGAGTACGGCACCCGCACGTTGATGAACAGCGCCCGGCCAGCTACCGGCGGCCGGTCATGGCGCAGGTAGTCCACGACCGCCTCGCCGACATCGACCGGCAGCGGCAACCGCTCGTCACGACGGCCCTTGCCTCGCACGCGAAGCTCGCCCCGACGCCAGTCCAGATCCTCCATCTGGAGCCCGGCCACCTCGCCGGCCCGAAGCCCAAGCCGCACCAGCAGCAGCAGAACTGCCCGGTCACGACGAGCAGCGACACGACGACGATCGCACGTGGCCAGCAACGCGGTCACCTGCACAGGCCCGATCGCCTTGGGAAGGTACCCGCCCCGCCAGCCAGCCACCGCGGGCACCGCGCCGCTGAGGTCGACGGTGACCAGCCCCTCCAGCAGCAGGAACCGCAGCAGGGACCGCAACACCGTAACCAGGGTCTTCGCCGAGCCCACGCCGCGGTGAGCACACTGCTCAACCACGAACGCGCTTACCTTCGCCGCGCTTATCTCGCCCAGCCGTGACCCGCCCGCATCGACCCAGCCGGCGAGGAACACCCCAGCGTGGGCCAGGTGGTAGCGCACCGTCGCCGGCGCCAGCCCTCGTTCCGTGACCAGGTAACGACGGTAACGCCGCATCACGACGTCCAACGGACCCGTCGAGACCGCCACCACCAGCGCCGGCGCCACCCCCAACCCACGTAGATAGGCCAGCAGCGGTGCCAGCCCGCGCAAGGACAGCCAGCACGTGTACCCATCAGCCCGGCGGGAGGCCAGGTACTCCTGCACCACCGCTGGCGTCAGATCCGCCGCCTGCAGGCCACGCGCCCCAAGCCAGATACTAAGATGCCGCATCAGCCGCACCTGGTTCGCAGCCGACAACGGCGCGTAGCCCGCGTCGGCCAACACCGCCTCGAAGCCAGCCTGGTAGGGCCGCAACAGCCCAGCCACATCAACTCTCGACGCCGTGCGCGCCATGTCGTCCTCCTCCAGCAGGAAACTCCTGGAAGAAGACTGACAAGATCAAAACAGCCGGATTATGCCGCGCTTCCCACAACAGATGCCTTACACCGCAACGCCTTCAGAACAGAACGCGGCATAATCCGCTGATCGGCATAATGCAGCTATCACCACCGCCTCCTGCACCACGGTGGCTGGAGCGTCCACATCGCACCCGACGGGCGACCCCAACTCACCCCACCCGCCTGGGTCGACCCAGCGCAACGACCCCGGCGGAACAACTACTGGCCCCGACGCTGAGGGCACGCGCTGGCCCTCACTACGCGGTCGGCGAGGCTGCGCGTACTGCCCCGGCGAGGCGCTCCGCGACGGTGCGTGCGGTCTCTGCGGTGGCCGCCTCGACCATCACCCGCACCAGTGGCTCGGTGCCGGACGGGCGCAGCAGCACCCGCCCTGACTCGCCCAGCTCCGCAGCAGCCTCGGTCACCGCGGCGCGCACCGCGGGCGCCGTCGACGCCGCCTCGCGGTCTGCCACGCGTACGTTCACCAGCACCTGCGGCAGCTTGGTCAGGACCGAGGCCAGCTCGGCCAGCGGCCGGCCGGTCGCCGCCACGCGGGCCATCAGGTGCAGCGCGGTGAGCAGCCCGTCGCCGGTGGTCGCGTACGCCGGCAGCACCACGTGCCCGCTCTGCTCACCACCGAGCGCAAGCCCGGACCGGCGCAGCTCCTCGAGCACGTACCGGTCGCCGACCTTGGTCTCCACCAGGGTGATGCCGGCCTCGCGCATCGCCAGCCGCAGCCCCAGGTTGCTCATCACGGTCGCCACCAGCGTGTCCCGCGTCAGCGTGCCGGCCTCGTGCATAGCCGACGCGAGGATCGCCATGATCTGGTCACCGTCCACGTCGGAGCCGTCGGCGGCGACCGCCAGGCACCGGTCCGCGTCCCCGTCATGGGCGATGCCCAGGTCGGCCCGGTGTGCCAGCACCGCCGCGCGCAGGCCGTCGAGGTGGGTGGAGCCGCACCCGTCGTTGATGTTCAGCCCGTCCGGCTCGGCCGCGACCGCAACAACCTCGGCCCCGGCCTGCTCGTACGCCGCCGGAGCCGTCTGGGAGGCGGCCCCGTTGGCGCAGTCCACCACGACCCGCAGCCCGTCCAGCGGGTGCGGCACCGACCCGACCAGGTGCTTGACGTAGCGCTGCACCCCGTCGGGTAGGTCGTGCACCCGGCCCACCTGGGCGCCGGTGGGCCGGGCCCATCCGTCCGGCCGGTCGACCGCCGCCTCGACCTGTGCCTCCACGTCGTCGGGCAGCTTGTGCCCGCCCGCGCCGAAGAGCTTGATGCCGTTGTCAGGCATCGGGTTGTGCGACGCCGACAGCACCACACCCAGGTCGGCCCGGACCTCCCCGACCAGGTACGCCACTGCCGGCGTGGGCAGCACGCCGAGGCGTACCACGGTGGCACCGGCACTTGCCAGGCCGGCGACCACGGCCGCCTCCAGCATCTCCCCGGAGGCCCGCGGGTCCCGGCCGACCACGGCGACCGGCCGGTGCGAGGAGTCCCGCTCGGCGAGCGTGTGCGCGGCGGCGACGGCGACCGCCATGGCCAACTCGGGCGTGAGGTCGTCGTTGGCGAGCCCGCGTATCCCGTCGGTGCCGAAGAGGCGGCCCATCTAAGTCCTTTCACCGAGCAGGCGGCTCACGAGCGGCAAACGACGCGGCCGGGCACACCCTGGGAGAACAGGGGGCACCCGGCCGCGGCTGCCTACGGCAAGGGCATCAGCGCTTCGAGTACTGCGGCGCCTTGCGGGCCTTCTTGAGGCCGTACTTCTTGCGCTCCTTGACCCGGGCGTCGCGGGTGAGGAAGCCGGCCTTCTTCAGCGCTGGGCGGTCCTCGATGTTCAGGTCGCACAGCGCCCGGGCGATGGCCAGCCGCAGCGCCCCGGCCTGCCCGGTGGTGCCGCCGCCGCGCAGGTTGGCGATGACGTCCACCGCCTCGACCTTGTCGGCCGTCACCAGCGGCTCCTTGATCAGCTGCTGGTGCACCTTGCTGGGGAAGTAGCGCTCGAGCTCGCGGCCGTTGAGGGTGAACTTGCCGGTGCCGGGGAGGAGCCGCACCCGGACGATGGCCTCCTTGCGGCGGCCGACCGTCTGGATCGGACGGTCGCCGCGGTGCACCCGGGGGGCAGGCTCAGCGGCCGGGGCGATGGTCGCCGGGGTGGGCACGGTGGTCTCGGTCATGGTGTTTCCCTCGCCCGCGCTCACTGCGCGATCTGCTTGATCTCGTACGGCTTCGGCTGCTGGGCGGCGTGCGGGTGGTCGGCACCGGCGTACACCTTCAGCTTCTTGATCAGCTTACGGCCGAGCTTGTTGTGCGGCAGCA
>DASSUC010000448.1:0-2844 GCA_035707405.1 Micromonosporaceae bacterium
CGTACCGGGTCCGGCCCAAGCCGCACGAGCTGGCCGCGGTCACCGCCACGGGCGGGGTGCGCCGGCTGGCCCAGCAGGCGCGCCGGGGCGCCCAGCGGTTCTTCGGCCTGTCCCGGCACACGCTGGAGGAGCGGGCCGCCCGGGCCAAGGCGTACGAGCTGCTGCGCTTCGCCGGCATCCGGGGCCGCGCCGGGGAGCTGGCCCGCAACCTCTCCTACGGTGAGCAGCGCCGGCTGGAGATCGCCCGGGCGCTGGCCACCGAGCCGACCCTGCTCTGCCTGGACGAGCCGGCCGCCGGCTTCAACCCGGCCGAGAAGGCGCAGCTGCTGCGCCTCATCCACGACATCCGCGACCGGGGCGTCACGGTGCTGCTCATCGACCACGACATGCGGCTGGTGATGGGGGTGACCGACCGGATCGTGGTGCTGGAGTTCGGCCGGAAGATCGCCGAGGGTACGCCGGCGCAGGTGCGCGACGACCCGAGGGTGGTCGCCGCCTACCTGGGGGAGCCCGCCGATGCTGCTTGACGTCGCCGGTATCTCCCTGCTCTACGGGCGCATCCAGGCGCTGCACGAGGTCAGCCTGCGCGTCGACGAGGGCGAGATCGTGGCGCTCATCGGCGCCAACGGCGCCGGCAAGACCACCACCATGCGGGCCATCTCCGGCATCCGTCCGGTCTCCGCCGGGCGGGTCGTCTTCGCCGGGGAGGACATCACCCGGCTGCGCGCCGACCTGCGCGTGGTCCGGGGCCTGTGCCAGGCGCCGGAGGGCCGGGGCATCTTCCCCGGCATGAGCGTGCTGGAGAACATCGAGATGGGTGCGTACACCCGGCGGGACCGCACGGCCGTCGCGGCCGACCTGGACCGGGTCTACGGGCTCTTCCCGCGCCTGGCCGAGCGGCGCCGGCAGGCCGGCGGCACCCTCTCCGGTGGCGAGCAGCAGATGCTGACCATCGGCCGGGCCCTGATGAGCCGGCCGCGGCTGCTCCTGCTGGACGAGCCCTCGATGGGGCTGGCGCCGATGCTGATCCAGCAGATCTTCAGCATCATCTCCGAGATCAACGAGCAGGGTACGACGATCCTGCTGGTCGAGCAGAACGCGCAGCAGGCCCTGCGCCGGGCGCACCGGGCGTACGTGCTGGAGACTGGTCGCGTCGTAAGGTCTGGTACGGCGGACGAGCTCCTGCACGACCCAGCAGTGAAAGAGGCATATCTTGGTGTCGCCTGACCGGTCGCCCTGCCCGTGACGGCTGCTCGCTATGAACTAGTAGATCTAGAAGAGTTAGGCAGGAATAGCGTGCACAACTCTTCTAGATCTGCCCGCGTACGGACGTGGCGCGGTGCTGAGGTGGGAAGAGGTAGATGGTGGTGTTGCTTGACGGGGGTCGGCTTCGTTTTGGCGGGGGGTGCGCGGCCGTTGCTGTGCCCGGACTGGCGCGCAGGCGCGCGCTCGCGGCTGCCGCGCTGGCCCTCGCCGCGCCGCTGGCCGGCTGCGCCGGGGCCGACGGCGACCAGCGGCAGCAGCTTGCCGCCCTGCCGCAGGTGGAGCTGGACCCAGCCCTGGCCGCCCGGGTGCCCGCCGCGGTGAAGGCCGACGGGAAGATCGTCGTGGCGGTCGACCCCGCCTACCCGCCGGCCGAGTTCTTCGACGGCGACGGGCGTACGGTCGTCGGCTTCGACGTCGACCTGTTCAGCGCGGTCGCGGCAAAGCTCGGCCTGAGCGCGGAGTACCGGCCGGCGCGGTTCGACTCGATCATCGCGGGCGTGGGCGCGGGTCGCTACGAGGCCGGCGTCTCCTCGATCACCGTCAGCCCCGCCCGCAAGCAGCAGGCGCTGATGGTCAGCTACTTCCGGGCCGGCACCCAGTGGGCGGTGCGCACCGGCAACCCGACCGGCCTGGACCTGAAGAACCCGTGCGGGGCGAAGGTGGCGGTGCAGGCGGCCACGGTGCCCGAGGGGGACGTGGTGGGCCGCTCCCGGCTCTGCGGCGAGGCCAAGAAGCCGACCATCACCGTGCACCCGTACCCCAGCCAGGAGGAGGTGACCGAGGCGGTGGTGTCCGGCAAGGACGACGCCCTGCTCGCCGACTCGGCCATCACGGCGCACGCGGTCAAGCGTTCCGAGGGGGCGTTGCAGCTGCTGGCCGGGGTCTACAACGCCGTGCCGTACGGCTACGTGGTGGCCAAGACCCAGCAGCCGCTCGCCGAGGCGCTGCGCGACGCGCTGAAGGCGCTGATCGCCGAGGGCACCTACGCCGAGCTGCTGACCCGGTGGGGCGTTGAGAACGGCGCCATCAAGGACCCGGCCATCAACCCCAACGCGTAGCCGCCGACCCGTAGCCTGTCGGACCCGGGGACTAGAGTCGCGTAGCGTGACGGACTCTTCCGGGGGGCGGCTGCTCCTGCTCGACGGACACTCGCTGGCGTACCGCGCGTTCTACGCGCTGCCGGTGGAGAACTTCTCGACCACCACCGGCCAGCCGACCAACGCCGTCTACGGCTTCACCTCCATGTTGATCAACATGCTCCGCGACGAGCAGCCCACCCACATCGCGGTCGCCTTCGACGTGTCCCGCGAGTCATTCCGGACCGAGCGCTATGCGGAGTACAAAGCCGGCCGGTCCAAGGCGCCGGAGGCCTTCACCCCGCAGGTCAGCCTCATCCGCGAGGTGCTCGACGCGCTCGGCGTCAAGGCCTTGGAGAAACCCGGGTACGAGGCGGACGACGTGATCGCGACCCTCGCCTGCCAGGCGCGCGACGCCGGCATGGAGGTGTTCGTGGTGACCGGCGACCGGGACGCGTTCCAGCTCGTCGACGAGCGCATCACCGTGCTCTACCTCAAGCGC
>DASSUC010000449.1:0-24627 GCA_035707405.1 Micromonosporaceae bacterium
CGAGGCGGACGACGTGATCGCGACCCTCGCCTGCCAGGCGCGCGACGCCGGCATGGAGGTGTTCGTGGTGACCGGCGACCGGGACGCGTTCCAGCTCGTCGACGAGCGCATCACCGTGCTCTACCTCAAGCGCGGCGTCTCCGAGATGGACCGGATGACCCCGCAGGCGGTCACCCAGCGATATGGCGTAGGCCCGCAGTGCTACCGCGACCGGGCCGCGATCGTCGGCGAGACCAGCGACAACCTGGTCGGCGTGCCCGGTGTCGGGGACAAGACGGCGGCCAAGTGGATCACGCAGTACGGCAACCTGGACGGCCTGGTCGCGCACGTCGACGAGATCAAGGGCAAGGCCGGCGAGAACCTGCGCGCCCACCTCGCCGACGTGCTGCGCAACTACGAGCTCAACCGGCTCGTCAGCGACCTCGAGCTGCCGCTGGCCCCGGCCGACCTGCACTGGCGCGGGTGGGACCGGGAGGCCGTGCACCAGGTCTTCGACGCGCTCGAGTTCCGCATCCTGCGCGACCGTCTCTACCAGTATCTGGACGCGGTCGAGCCGGAGGCGGAGTCCGGCTTCGACCTGGCCGGCCAGATGCTGCCCGGCGCCGAGGTGGCCGGCTGGCTCGACAGCCACGCCACCCCCGGCCGCGCCGTGGGGGTGGCCGTGTCCGGCGCCTTCGGCCGGGGCACCGGGTCGCTCACGGCGGTGGCGGTGGCGACCGAGGACGGCCCCGCGGCGTGGTTCGACCCGGCCGAGCTCGACCCGGCCGGTGACGCCGCGGTGGGCGCCTGGCTCGGCGACGCCCAGCGCCCCAAGGTGCTGCACGACGCCAAGCCGGCGCTGCTGGCGTTCGCCGCGCACGGGTGGGCGCTGCGTGGGGTGGGCTGCGACACCGCGCTCGCCGCCTACCTGGTCCGCCCGGACCAGCGCTCCTACGACCTCACCGACCTGGCCCTGCGCTACCTGCACCGGGAGCTGCGGGTGGACGCGCCGGCCGACGGCCAGCTGACCCTGGAAGGCTTGGGCGGGCAGGAGGTCGAACAGAACCTGATGCTGCGGGCCCGGGCCACCCTCGACCTGGCCGAGGCGCTGGGGGCCGAGCTCTCCCGCGACGGCGACGCCGCCCGGCGGCTGCTGCGCGAGGTCGAGCTGCCGCTGGTCGACGTGCTGGCCGGGATGGAGACGGCCGGCATCGCGGCCGACACGGAGTACCTCTCCGAGATGGAGGCGCACTTCGCGGCCGGCGTGAAGGCGGCGGCCCAGGCGGCGTACGCGGTCATCGGCCGGGAGTTCAACCTCGGCTCGCCAAAGCAGCTCCAGGAGATCCTCTTCGGCGAGCTGGGACTGCCCAAGACCAAGCGGATCAAGACCGGCTACACGACCGACGCCGACGCGCTCCAGTGGCTCTACGCGCAGACCGAGCACCCGCTGCTGGAGCACCTGCTGCGCCACCGCGACGTGGCCCGGCTCAAGTCCACAGTGGACGGCCTGCTCAAGTCGGTGAGCCCCGACGGGCGCATCCACACCACGTTCAACCAGACCGTGGCCGCCACCGGCCGGCTCTCCTCCACCGATCCCAACCTCCAGAACATCCCGATCCGCACCGAGGAGGGCCGGCGCATCCGCCGCGCGTTCGTGGTCGGCGCGGGGTACGACTGCCTGCTCACCGCCGACTACAGCCAGATCGAGATGCGCATCATGGCGCACCTGTCCGCCGACGAGGCGCTGCTGGAGGCGTTCCGGTCCGGGTTCGACTTCCACGCCGCCACCGCGTCGTCGGTGTTCGGCGTGGCCGCCACCGAGGTCAGCCACGAGCAGCGGCGCCGGATCAAGGCGATGAACTACGGCCTGGCGTACGGGCTGAGCGCGTACGGCCTGGCCCAGCAGCTCGGCATCACGCCCGAGGAGGCGCGGGTGCTGATGGAGGAGTACTTCAGCCGTTTCGGTGGGGTGCGCGACTACCTGCACCACGTGGTGGAGCGGGCCCGGGTCGACGGCTACACCGAGACCGTGCTCGGCCGCCGCCGCTACCTGCCCGACCTGGTCTCGGACAACCGGCAGCGGCGCGAGATGGCCGAGCGGATGGCGCTCAACGCCCCGATCCAGGGCTCGGCCGCCGACGTCATCAAGGTGGCGATGCTGCGGGTCGACCAGGCGCTGGGCGCGGCCGGCCTGCGGTCGCGGATGCTGCTCCAGGTGCACGACGAGCTGGTCTTCGAGGTGGCGCCGGGGGAGCGGGTGGAGCTGGAGGAGCTGGTCCGCCGGGAGATGGGCGGGGCCTACCCGCTGTCCGTGCCGCTGGAGGTCTCCGTCGGCGTCGGCACCGACTGGGACGCCGCCGACCACTGACAGTGGGCCGGTCAGGGGCGGCGTTCGATGCGCACCGCCCCTAACCGTCCGCTCAGCTGACGGTGACAGGTGTGGACAGGAGCTGGTTGTCCGCGGGCAGCGCGTCCCGGGCGTTGACGAGGGTTGCGGTGGCCCGGAACGTCATCTTGCCCAGGGCCTGGTCATCGCTGGTGACGGTGTAGCTGAAGAGGAACCGCGTGGTCTGGCCACCGGTCTTGACCGGCACGGACTGGGTGAGCGTCCCTACGTTGGTGTAGCCACCCGGAACGCTCTTGTCCAGCGCGACTTGGACGGTCTCGGGGTAGCGGGTGTTCTGCACGTAGATGCTGATGGTGATGGTCTGCCCGACATGCGCTGACTGCGGGATGCCCATCCGCACGATCGACACGTCATGGGTTCGGACCGGCACCACCTGCGAGGTCGACGCGGTCCGTCCGTCCACTGTGGTGATGGTGAGGCGCACGGTGTAGTCGCCGTCGGCCGCGAACCGGTGGGTCGGGTGCGACTGGGTTGAGGTCGTGCCGTCCCCGAAGTTCCACAGTCTCGTCGCGATCCCCGCGTTGCCCGGGTCGTATGAGTTGTCGTCGAACTGGACGGTGTCAAAGACGGTGGGGCTGCTCGGGTAGTAGGAGAAGGTTGCGACCGGGTCCGGCGTCCCCCGCAGGTGGAACGTTGCCGAGCCGACCACTTCGGAGTAGGCCGTGCCGACCTGGAACACGTAGGTCGTGCCCGCCTGCGCGCTGAACGTGGTCGAATAATAGTAATAGTCGGTGCATCCGACCTCGGACAGGCTCGCCAGCGAGGTGCCCGCGTAGGCGGCGACACCGGCCCCGTACTGGCTGACCGAGGCCGTCACCGACTGCGTGGTCGTCGGGGTGAACGAATACCACGCGGTTTGGCTGGTGTCGAAGCACGAGGGCTGCGGCTCACCCGCTTCCATACCGGCCGCGACCAGGTTGGTTGTGCCGGCGAAGGGCAGCGCGCCGATTGCCGTCGCGTTGGCGAAGTTGTCGTTGGCCGGTGGAGCAGGCACGGACACCGAGAACTGCAAACTGCTTCCGCCTTCGTAGTACCAGCTGACCAGGAAGTAGTAGGTGGTGTTCGCGGTGGCCGAGAAGGTGACCTGCGACTGTGGCGTCCCGTCCGCGTCGTCGTCGCAGGCCACCTGGTTGAGCGCGCCTTGGCTGCCGGTCCAGGCCGACAGCACGGTGTCGTAGTTGCTGCCGAACGTGTTGACATTGATTGTCGCCGTGGACGAGGGGGTGAACGCGAACCAGACGGACCCGTTGAAGGCGCAACCCAACGGGTCGCTGGGATCCCACGTCGCCTCGCTGATGTCCTCGCTCGTCGTGAACGGCAGGGCGGTGATCACCGTAGCGCTGGCGAAGTCGTCGTTCGTTGGCACGGCGAAGGCCGCAGTCGACCCGGCGAGGGTGAGCGCCACCGCGCCCGCCGCGACCACGCCTAAGCGCAGGACATTTTGTCTTACCATCTTTCCCCCATGTCTGTCCGTGCTCCCGTCAACCCAGCAAGGAGCGACGACGGGCGTCCTTGGATGGCGAACTGGTTGAGCCGTGTGAGGTCCTTCTCGTGCCCAACCCGTAAGCATTGGGCACGGTATTACTACGACGCAAACTCAACAGCTGGCGCGTCGTGACGAGACGGGCGGACCCTTTGATGGGACCGGTCGCCGTAGCTGTCCTTTGGGAACCGCCACTGCGTCGTCGGTGTTCGGCGTGGCGGCCGCCGAGGTCAGCCACGAGAAGCGGCGCCGGACCAAGGCGATGAACTACGGCCTGGCGTAGGGCAGCGCGGGCCTACCCGCTGTCCGTGCCGCTGGAGGTCTCCGTCGGGACCGGCGGCGGCTGGGACATGCCGTACGGTCGGCCTCATGCCGGATGAGGGATTTGAGCACCCGCGGCTCATCGGGCTTTACGACTACTTTGAAGGAGACCGCGCTGACCTTGCCGAGTACGTCAAGATAGTCGACGAGGTCGGCGGTCGCAGCGTGTTGGACCTTGGCTGCGGGACCGGGACATTCGCGCTGCTCCTGGCCGACCGCAGCATCGAGGTCATCGGCGTGGACCCGGCGGCCGGATCGCTGGCGGTGGCGCGGGCCAAGCGCGGCGCGGACAGGGTGCGGTGGATCCACGGCGATGCGCGGTCGGTGCCGGCGGACGTGCGGGTCGACGTGGTCGCGATGACCGGCAACGTCGCCCAAGCGATCTTTGACGAGGCGGACTGGGACGCGACCCTGCGTGGGGCGTACACGGCCCTGCACCCCGGCGGGTACCTTGTCTTCGAGACCCGTGACCCGGCCTTCCGCGCGTGGCAGGACTGGAACCGCGAGAGCTCCTACCAGATGACGGACATCCCCGGCGTCGGCCGGGTGGAGACATGGGTCGACCTCACCGGCATCGAGGGCCAACTGGTCAGCTTCCGCTGGACCTGGGTGTTCGCCTCGGACGGACAGGCATTCACCTCCGACTCGACCCTGCGGTTCCGTGAACGCGACGAGGTCCGGGACGCGCTGCTCGCCCACGGGTACACCGTGCAGGACGTGCGCGACGCCCCCGACCGGCCTGGCCGCGAGTTTGTCTTCCTCGCCCGCCGGCCACGGTAGGTGTACGCCGGGCGCCACGCGCCACACCCACCGTCGCCGCGGCATGGTCTTCCTCCGGCCCGCTGCCTACCGGCATGGCTAAAGCGCTTGCCTGCGTGCCGCCGGCGTCCGCAGGATCACGGCATGGAGGCGGAGGTGGCGGCGTACTACCGCCAGATGGGGGAGACGACGCGGCTCGCGGCGGGGGAGGGGCGGCTGGAGTTCCTGCGCACCTGGGACGTGCTGAGCCGGGTGCTGCCGCCACCGCCGGCCGCGGTGCTCGACGTCGGCGGCGCGACCGGGGTGTACGCCGCACGCCTGGCCGCGGCCGGCTACCAGGTGCACGTGGTGGACCCGGTAGCCGAGCAGGTGACGATAGCGGCGACCCTGCCCGGCGTGACCGCGGCGGTCGGCGACGCCCGGGACCTCGCCGAGCCGGACGCCGCCTGGGACGCGGTGCTGCTGCTCGGGCCGCTCTACCACCTGACCGACCGGGACGACCGGGTGCGCGCCTGGCGGGAGGCGGCCCGGGTGGTCCGGCCGGGCGGCGTGGTGGCCGCGGCTACGATCAGCCGGTTCGCCTCCCTCTTCGACGGCTACGCCAAGGGCTACTTCACCGACCCGGTCTTCGTGGCCGTCGTGCACGGGGCACTGGACAGCGGGCGGCACGAGCCGCCCGCCGATCACCGGTACTTCACCACCGCGTACTTCCACCACCCGGACGAGCTACCGGCCGAGGTCGCCGACGCCGGGCTGGTGCTGGACCGGGTCGTCGCCGTCGAAGGGCCGGTGTGGCTGACCGGCCGGGTCGACGCGATCCTCGCCGAGCCGGAGAGCGCGCAGCTGCTGCTGTCGCTGCTACGGCGGGTGGAGGCCGAGCCGACCATGCTCGGGGCGAGCAGCCACCTGCTCACCGTCGCGCGCCGGCCCGACCCCGCATGAAAGCTCAGCTCGGCTTGACCGCCCGCACGATGGCCGAGTGCATGCCGTCAGCGACCGGGTGGGTGAGCTCCACCTCGACACCGGTGAAGCCCGCCTCGGCCAGGCCGCGCTCGTACTCCGACGTGGACAGGGCGCCGGCCACGCAGGCCGCCCACTCGCCCCGCTCGGCCCGCTCGGCGGGGGTCAGCCGGTCCTCGGCGACGATGTCCGAGACGCCGACCCGGCCGCCCGGGCGCAGCACCCGGAACATCTCGGCGAAGACGGCCGGCTTGTCGGCGGACAGGTTGACCACGCAGTTGGAGATGACCACGTCGACGCTGCCGCCGGGAAGCGGGATCTGCTCGATGTGCCCGCGCAGGAACTCCACGTTGGACACACCCGCCTCGGCCGCGTTGCGGCGGGCCAGCTCCAGCATCTCGTCGGTCATGTCCAGGCCGTACGCCCGGCCGGTCGGGCCGACCCGGCGGGCCGACAGCAGCACGTCGATGCCGCCGCCCGAGCCGAGGTCGAGCACTGTCTCGCCGGCGGCCAGGTCGGCCACGAGCAGCGGGTTGCCGCAGCCCAGGCTGGCCTCGAGCGCGGCCTGCGGCAGGCCCGCGCGGTCGGCGGGAGCGTAGAGCCCGGCGCCGAAGATCTCGCCCGGCGCACGCTCGGCGATCGCGGCGTCGCCGCAGCACGCCGTCGCGGCGCCGTCTGCCCTGGCCTCGCCGGTCGGGGCGCAGCTGGTCGCGGCACTACTGGTCGGGGCGCAGCAGGAGCTTCGGCCCTGCGAGACGGCGAGCGCCGCGGCGGCGTACACGCTCCGGACCTCTTCGCGGACCTGCTCTGTGGTCTCCATCAAGACTCCTTGTTTAGATGCTGGTCTAACTAACTCCACCTTTGCACGCTGTTTAGATGTCTGTCAAGCTAGAGGAATGTCAAAGCAGATCCGCCGGCTGCCGCTGCTCGATGCCGTGTGCTGCGAGCCGCTGGCCCGCGAGCCGCTCGACAGCAACCAGGCGGCCACGCTGGCCCCGATGTTCAAGGCCCTGGGAGACCCGGTACGGCTGCGCCTGCTCTCGATGATCGCGTCGACCGCGGGCGGCGAGGCGTGCGTGTGCGACCTGACCGGGCCGTTCGACGTGACTGGCCCGACGATCTCGCACCACCTGCGGGTGCTTCGGGAGGCCGGGCTGATCGAGGGCGAGCGGCGCGGCACCTGGGTCTACTACCGGGTCGTGCCCGACGTGCTGGACCGGCTCGCCGGCATCCTCACGGTCGAGCCCTCCCCGGCGCGTGCCGGGAGGGCCGGGTGAGCGAGCCGCCCGTGGTGCTGTCCGCCGGGGTGAAGGTGCGGCCGATGACCGCGGCCGACGGTCCGGCCGTACTCGCGATCTACCAGGCCGGCGTGGACGCTGGGGACGCCACGTTCGAGACCGCCGCGCCGGGCTGGGCCGAGTTCGACCGGTCCCGGCTGCCCGAGCACCGCCTGGTCGCCGTCGACCCGGCCAGCGGCGCCGTGCTCGGCTGGGCCGCGGTGTCGGCCGTCTCCGACCGGTGCGCCTACGCCGGCGTGGTGGAGCACTCGGTCTACGTACACCCGGATGCCCAGCGCCAGGGCGTCGGCGCGGCGCTGCTCCGCGAGCTCATCGATGCCACCGAGCGGGCCGGCGTCTGGACCATGCAGAGCGGCGTCTTCCCGGAGAACGCGGCCAGCCTGGCCCTGCACGGGAAGGCCGGCTTCCGGGTGGTGGGGCGGCGCGAGCGGCTCGGCCGGCACCGCGGGGTGTGGCGGGACGTGCTGCTGCTGGAGCGGCGCAGCCCGCGCATCGGGTAGGCGCGGCGGGACAGCCAAAGACTCACCACCCATGCGGGACGAAAGCCTCTGGCCATGCCCCGGGCCTTGGCTGAGCATCGCTGACGTAGCCCGGCGACTGAGCGCCGCGCAGGCAGTGCCGGCGTTCCCCGTGCGCGGAGGTGATGGCGAATGTCCCCGACCGGCCTTTCTCTGAAGATCATGCTGGGAGCACTGTCGATCCTGCTGGCAGCCGTTACCGGACCGGCTCAGGCCGGCCTGGGCGACCCACCTTCGCCCGCGTCGACCCCGGGCAGCGGTGTGTCGCTGCCGGAAGGCCCGTGGCCGCCGGGTGAGATCCTGGCCGCCGACCCTGCCGGCGTGCCGGTCCCCATGGCCACGGCCACGGCCTCGACCATGCCGTGCCCGCCGGCGCCGTACGGGGTGAACCGGTACGCGCCCGGGACGGGCCGGACGGTGGCGCTCACGTTCGATGACGGTCCGGGCGTGAGCACGGCCGCGATCCTTTCGATCCTCCAGCAGAACGGTGTGCCGGCCACGTTCTTCAACCTCGGCGTGAACTCGGCGGTCCGCCCGGCGCTCGTGCGTTCCGAGGCGGTGGCCGGGCAGGCCCTGGGCAACCACACGTGGGACCACCCGAGGATGCCGACGCTGAGCACATCTGCCCAGGCCACCGAGATGGACCGCGCCACCGATGAGCAGAACCTGCTGGTCGGCGTAGCACCGTGCACGTTCCGGCCGCCGTACGGCGAGTACAACACCTCGACGCTGAGCCTTGCGCAGCAGCGCCGGATGGCGGTGTGGAACTGGTCGGTGGACACGGAGGACTGGAAGGCGGGCACCTCGACCTCGTCGTACTGGGTCGAGCGGATCGTCTCGCGGGCTCTTGCGGGCGGCAGCCAGCAGCACCCTGTCGTGCTCATGCACAACCCCCCGGCCGGCATTCCGGCCACGGTGTCGGCACTGCCGCGCATCATCAGCTACTACCGCACGCACGGGTACCAGTTCGTCGACCTGCTCGGCGGCAGCGGCGGGCGGGCCCCGACGCCCGGCGCCGCGACGACGACCGACGGGCTGCACCTGTTCGTACGCGCGTCGGACGGCAGGGTCACCGAGCGGACCTTGCGCGGGTCGACCTGGAGCGGCTGGACATCCCGGGGCGGGGTGATCGTCGGCGGTCCGGCCACCGTGGCGATCGGAGCGACGACAACGGCGGTGGTCGCTGCCGGCACCGACAACGCGGTCTACCGCATGACGGTGACCGACGCCGGTGCGACCAGCGGCTGGACGAGCCTCGGTGGCCTTGCGACCAGCCGGCCGAGCGTCGCGGTGGCCCCGAACGGGGTGGAGAGCGTGGTTGTCCGGGGCACCGACGCAAGGGCCTACCTGCGCGAGCGGACGGGCTCCCAGTGGGGGCCGTGGCAGGCCCTCGGCGGCATTCTCGCCCCGCTGGCGCCGGCCGCCGCCGTGACCGCGAGCGGTGAGCTCACCGTCGCGGTCGTCGGGACCGACTACGCCGTGTGGGTCAACACCCGCTCCGCGGCCGGCGTGTGGTCCGGTTGGCGGCGGGTCGGCGGCCGGGTCACCGGCGACATCGGCCTGTCCCCCACGTCGGACCGGACCCGGCTGGTCGCCGTCGTCCGCGGCACCGACCAGTACGGGTATGTCTCGGTTGGCAACGCCGCCGGGACGTCCTGGACCGGCTGGACCAGGATCGGTGGCGTGCTCGCGTCCGGCCCGGCCGTCACGGTCAACCGCTCCGCGCTGGAGACGTTCGTGGTCGGGACCGACAACCGGATCTACCGGAACACTGCCGCCAACGGAGCCCTGGGGACCGGCTGGACGGGTTGGCAGGCCCTTCCGGCGGCCTAGCGCTGGGACAGCTCAGGCACGTCCCCGGCGAGTAGGTCGTCCAGGGCGATGGAGCCGTACTCGACGTAGCGAGCGCCGTCCAGGCGGAACTGCACCACGGTGCCGTCCGGCTCAACCCGCCAGAACAGGGCTATGCCGGCCTCGGCGTACTCGACGGGCTTGAGCCAGCGGTCGACCCGTTCTGAGCCCTTCGAGACGATCTCCACCGCAAGGGCAACCGCCTCCGGCGGCAGCCAGACGGTGTCCTCCGGCACCGGGCCGTTCGTGACCACCAGGTCGGGGATGCGCCCGTTGAGGTCGTCGGCCGCGGTCCGCACACCGGGTGCGATGTTGACCCGGCCCCGGAAGCCGTGGGCTAGGAACCACGTGAACAGCAGGCCGCCGATCTCCTGGTGACGCCACGTCCCAGGCGGCATGACGATGAGGTTCCCTTCGCTCAGCTCGAACCGGTGCCGGGTGTCGGCCTCCGCCAGGCGGGTCACGTCGTCCAGCGTGAGCGGTCGGGCGGGTAGCTCTGCGGCAACCGTCATCCGCCCGCCCTCCTTCCATTCCTGTGGCGCCAGTCTATTGCCTGTGGCCCGGCGCACAGTCCCTGCCGCGTATAGATGCCATGAGCTGCGCTTACTGCCCGCTTGGCTCCGACCGGTGCGGGTCGATGGTCCCGTGGACTGGGGCCGGTCGCCGCCTGTCAGGCCACCGCCGCGCGCATAGCGTCAGGAGGGTCTGGACCGAGTCCAGGAGCCTCCTAGCGAGAGCGGGCCGCTATGAAGACTGACGTGGACCGGTGGGTGCCCGCAGGGCCCCGCTCCGCCACGCCGCCGACCTCGGCGCATCGAGCGACCCGCACACCGCCCTGCCGGCCCTGGCCGGCGAGACCGAGGACCACGCGGACCGGACCGTGGCGCCGTGGCGCCCGGTGTCCGCACCCGCCCTGCTCAGGGCGGTAGCCACCATGACCCGCACGACCCCTGGAGGGCCGCCATGACGACAACCGCACCCAGCGGCCACCCAGGTGGCTCCGGGCTGGACGTCGAGACGCTCAACCTGATGCTCGCCTCGCTGCACGACTTCGTCGACGCCGCGCTTCCGGCCAAACGCATGCTCGACCTCGACCACGAGGACGTGTGCCCGGAGGACCTGGTACGCACGATGTGCGGCGACGAGCTGGGCGTGCAGCTGGTCTTCGTCCCCGAGGAGTACGGCGGGCTGGGCGGCGGCGCGTTCGACTCGTACCGGGTCTGCGAGTGCCTGGCCCGCCTCGACATCGGCCTGGCGACCTCGGTGTTCGCCACGGCTCTCGGCAGCGACCCGATCCTGGTCGGGGCGACCGGGCAGCAGAAGGCGGACTGGCTGGGGCGCATCGCCGAGCAGGGCGTGCTGTTCGCCTACGGCGCCACCGAGCCGCAGGCCGGCAGCGACCTGCCGGCGCTGGCCACGACGGCGACGCCGGTCGAGGGCGGCTACCGGATCAACGGCCGCAAGCAGTGGATCAGCAACGGCTCCATCGCCGACCTGTACACGGTCCTGGCCCTGGCGCCGGGCGGGCCCACCTGGTTCGTGGTGGAACGGGGTACGCCCGGCTTCAGCTTCGGCAAGCCCGAGGACAAGCACGGGATCCGGCTGTCCAACACGGCGGCGCTCTTCCTCGACGACGTGTTCGTGCCCGCCTCGCACGTGGTGGGCCTGGTCGAGGGGCAGGGGCTGGTCCAGGCCCAGCTGGTGTTCGGTTATACGCGGGTGATGGTCGCCGCGTTCGGGCTGGGCGGCGGCTGGGAGGCGCTGGACCGGGCCATCGCGTACTCCCTCGAGCGGGTGCAGGGCGGTGCCCCGCTGGCGCGCAAGCAGGGCTACACCCACAAGCTGATCGTGCCGCATGCGGTGCGGCTGGAGGCGGCCCGCGCGTTCCTGGAGGAGACCGCGACCCGCATCGATGCGGGTGAGGGTGCGGGCGGGGCGCTGAACACCGAGGGCGCCATCGCCAAGTACCTCGCCAGCGAGGCGGGCAACGCGGCGGCCGACGCCGCGATCCAGGCCCATGGCGGGTACGGCTACACCCGGGAGTACCTGGTCGAGAAGATCAAGCGGGACGTCCGGATCACCACGATCTACGAAGGCACCTCGGAGATCCTGGAGATGACCATCGCCCGGGACCGCTGGCAGCAGCACCTCAAGACGCAGGGCGGCTACTACCGGACGGCGGCCCGGGACACCGCGGCGCTGGGCCGGACCGCGGGTACGGACATCGGCGCGGACGTGGCCGCGCGGGCGCTGGACGGCCTCGCCGTGCTCCTCGAGGCGTGCCGGGTCGGCCGGCTGACCCGTAACCAGCACGTCCTGCTGCGGCTCGGCGAGATCGTCGCGTACGCCGAGTGCGCCGCGAGCCTGGTCCGGCGGGCCGCCGCCGCGGCGGCGGGCGAGCTTGCGGAGAAGGCCGACCGGCGCTTCGACCCGGATGCGCTGGCCACCATCAGCCGGATCTTCGCGCGGGAGGCCGCGCAGAAGGTCGCCGGGGACGGCCTGCGGTGGGTGGCCGGTGCGCTTCCACCCGGCGACCCGGCGGTGGCCGCCCTGGCGGGTGCGCTCCACCTCGACGAGGTGCGGGCCGCCCAGGCCGGGCTGGTCCGGGACATGGACCACCTGGCCGACGTGCTCTACGGCCGGCTCCGGTAGCGACGCGAAGGGACTGACGACAATGACTGACCTGCGGTCCGAGCCGGTCGCCGTGGTCGGGGTGAGCGCGATCATGCCCGACGCACCGGACGCGGCGACCTTCTGGGCCAACCTCAAGGGCGGCCGGTACAGCATCACCGACGTGCCGGACGGGCGCTGGGACCCCGAGCTGTACTACGACCCCGACCCGCGCGCGCCGGAGAAGACGTACTCGCGGATCGGCGGCTGGGTGCGGGAGTACCCGTGGGACCCGCTGGGGTGGCGGCTGCCGGTGCCGCCGACGGTCGCCGCGCAGCTGGACATCGGGCAGCGGTGGGCGGTCGCCGGCGCCCGGGCCGCGCTGCTGGACGCCGGCTGGCCGGACTGGCAGGTGGACCCGGACCGGGTCGCGGTCATCATCGGCAACGCGATCGGTGGGGAGAAGCACTACCGGACCAACCTGCACATCGAGTACCCGGAGTTCGCCCGGGCGCTGCAGGCCGCGCCGTCGTTCGCCGTACTCTCGGCGCCGGCGCGCAGGGCGATGCTCGCCGAGGCCCACGAGGCGTTCTTCGCCGGGTTCCTCGGGGTCACCGAGGACACCATGCCGGGTGAGCTGGCGAACATCATCGCCGGCCGGGTGGCGAACCTGTTCGACTTCCGGGGACCGAACTACACCACCGACGCGGCCTGCGCCTCCGCGCTGGCCGCGGCCGCGGCCGCGGTGCGCGGGCTACAGGCGCGCGACTACGACGTGGTGGTCACCGGCGGGGTCGACCGCAACATGGGCGTGGCCGCGTTCGTGAAGTTCTGCAAGATCGGCGCGCTGTCGGCCACCGGCACCCGCCCGTTCGACGCGGGAGCCGACGGCTTCGTGATGGGGGAGGGCGCGGCGCTGTTCGTGCTCAAGCGCCTCTCCGACGCCGAGCGGGCCGGCGACCGCATCTACGCGGTCCTGCTGGGCCAGGCCGGGTCCAGCGACGGCAAGGGGAAGGGCATCACCGCGCCGAACCCGGTCGGGCAGCGTCTCGTCGTGGAGCGCGCCTGGGAGGACGCGGGCGTGGACCCCGCCGTGGCCTCGTACGTGGAGGCGCACGGGACGTCCACCCGGGTCGGCGACGCCACCGAGCTGGCCAGCCTCACCGAGGTGTTCGCCAAGGCGGGCGCCGCCCCGGGGACCATCGCGCTGGGCTCGGTGAAGTCCAACATCGGGCACCTCAAGGCGGCCGCCGGTGCGGCCGGGCTGTTCAAGATGGTGCTCTGCCTGCACGAGAAGGTGCTCCCGCCGAGCCTGCACTTCAACACCCCCAACCCGAACGTGGCCTGGGCGCAGACGCCGTTCCGGGTGAACACCGAGCTGCGGGAGTGGCCGGCGCCGCCGGCCGGGGTCGCCCGGGTCGGTGGGGTCAGTGCGTTCGGCTTCGGGGGCACCAACTTCCACCTGGTCCTTGAGGAGCACGTGCCGGGCCGGTACCGCGTCGAGGGAGCACCCCGGTCGTTCGCCGCCGCCCGGATGCCCGCCGTGCGCGAGGCCACCACCGGGCTTGCGGCACCGGCCGCGCACGACCGGCCAGCGGTACGGGCCGTCCCGGCTGGGGTGCGGGCCGTCCCGGCTGCGGTGCGGGAGGTGCCCGCGTCCGGGGCGGGCGTGGCGGCCGCAAAGGCCCCGCTGCGGGGGGCCGTCGTGGTAGGCGGCGGCGACGAGGCTGACGTGGCCGCGCAGCTCGACCGGATCGGCGCGGCGGCGCGGGCCGGGCACACGCCCCCGCGGGCGGCCCCGGACGGGTCGCTGGCGCGGGCCGTGGTCCGCGTGGCGGTCGACTATGCCGACGCCGCCGACCTCGCCACGAAGGCGGCCAAGGCGGCCGGCGCCCTGCGCCCGCCGAACCCGGCCGTCTGGCGCATGCTGGCCGCACAGGGCGTCTTCCTCGGCCGCGGTCCGGCGCCCAAGGTGGCATTCCTGTACACCGGCCAGGGCTCCCAGTACGTGAACATGCTGCGCAGCCTGCGCGAGCAGGAGCCGATCGTGGCGGACGCGTTCGCCGAGGCGGACCGCGTCATGTCGCCGCTGCTCGGGCGCCCGCTGAGCACGTACCTCTTCGTGGACCCGGCCGACCCGGTGGCGCTCCGGCAGGCCGAAGAGCAGCTGATGCAGACCGAGATCACCCAGCCCGCGGTCCTCGCCGCGGACCTGGCACTGACCAACCTGCTGGCCGCGTACGGGGTGCGCCCGGACATGGTGATGGGACACAGCCTCGGTGAGTACGGCGCCCTGGTGGCCGCCGGCGCCCTGTCGTTCGACGCCGCCCTGGAGGCGGTGTCCGCCCGCGGCCGGGAGATGGCGCACCTGGCCCTCGCGGACAACGGTGCGATGGCGGCGGTCTTCGGCCCGGTGGAGGTCATCGAACGGGTCGTCGCGGGCGTGGACGGCAACGTGGTCCTCGCGAACATCAACAGCACCGGCCAGGCCGTCGTCGGCGGGGCCACCGCAGCGGTCGAGCAGGCCATCGAGGTGCTGCGGGCCGCGGGGCTGGACGCCCGGCGGATCCCGGTGAGCCACGCGTTCCACACCTCGATCGTCGCGCCGGCGAGCGCGCCGCTGAAGGCGGCGCTCCGGCGCCTGGACATCCGGGCCCCGCAACGCCCGATCGTGTCGAACGTGACGGGCCGGTTCTACCCGGCCGGCGCGGACGTGGAGACGGTCCTGGACCTGCTCGGCCGCCAGGTCGCGTCGCCGGTCCAGTTCGTCACCGGGCTGCGCACGCTCTACGACGCCGGGGCCCGCGTCTTCGTGGAGGTCGGGCCCAAGCGGGCGCTGCACGGCTTCGTCGAGGACGTGCTCGGCAGCCACGGCGACGTGCTCGCGCTCTTCACCAACCACCCCAAGCTCGCCGACGAGGTCGCGCTCAACCGGGCCCTGTGCGGGCTCTACGCGGCCGGCCTGGGCCTTCCCGCACCAGCACCTGTGTCCACTGTAGACGTGAGACCCCCTGTGAGGACCGCCATGACCAACGACCGGTACGCCGAGCTGGGCCGGCTCTTCGCCGACGTCCTCGAGCGGGGCCTGCGTGTCTACCAGGGCATGGACGGGGGCGGCTCGGCCGGCGCCCAGCCGTACCGGCCCGCCTCCGCGGTGGCGGCCGAACCGGTCGTCATCACCGGGGCGTCGCTCGGCCTGCCCGGTGTGGAGCGGGTCTTCGACGACGCCAACGTGGCCCGGATCCTGGACGGCCAGCAGCTCATCGACGCCATCCCGCACCGGTTCCGCCGCACCATGGTGGACCACAACATCACCCGGCTGGTCAAGCGCGCCTCCGGCGACCCCACGTTCGAGGCGATCGACCGGGAGGCGGACGTCATCAAGCTCGCCGGCCGGCACGCCCCGCTCGACGTGGTCGCCGAGTTCGGCGTGGAGGCGGCCCGTGACGAGGCGCTCGACGTGACCACCCGGCTGGCGGTCGGCGCCGGCTTCGACGCGCTGCGGGACGCCGGCATCCCGCTGGTGATGCGCTACAAGACCACGACCCTGGGCACCCGCATCCCGGACCGGTGGGGCCTGCCGGAGGCGATGCGGGACGACACCGGTGTCATCTTCGCCTCGGCGTTCCCGGGCTACGACAGCTTCGCCCAGGACCTGGAGCGGTACGCCACCAACCGGGGCCGGCGGGAGCAGCTGCTGGCGCTGGAGGCGGTCCGGGACCGGATGCGCGGTGACGAGCCGGCGGCTGCCGAGGTGGACCGGCGGATCGGGGAGCTGCGCCGGGTCCTCGCCGCCGAGCCGTTCACCTTCGACCGGCGGTTCCTGTTCCGCGCGCTGGCCATGGGGCACTCCCAGTTCGCCGAGATCATCGGCGCGCGGGGCCCGAACACCCAGGTCAACGCCGCCTGCGCCAGCACCACGCTGGCCTTCTCGCTGGCCGAGGACTGGATCCGGGCCGGCCGCTGCCGGCGGGTGGTCGTGCTCTCCGCCGACGACGCCACGTCCGACCACCTGCTGCCGTGGGTGGCCTCCGGGTTCCTCGCCTCCGGCGCCGCGGCAACCGACGACGTGGTGGAGGACGCCGCGACGCCGTTCGACCGGCGCCGGCACGGGATGATCATCGGGATGGGCGCGGCGGCGTTCGTGGTCGAGTCCGCCGGCGCCGCCCGGGAGCGCGCCGTCCAGCCCATCTGCGAGGTGCTGGGTGCGGTCGCCGCGAACAGCGCCTACCACGGCACCCGGCTGGACGTGGACCACATCGGACAGATGATGGAGGACCTGGTACGGCAGGCCGAGGCGCGCGGCGCCGACCGGCGCGCGATCGCGGGCGAGACCGTTTTCGTGTCCCACGAGACCTACACCCCGGCTCGCGGCGGGAGCGCGGCAGCGGAGATCAACGCCCTGCGGCGGGTGTTCGGGGACCTGGCCGGCTCGGTGGTCATCACCAACACCAAGGGCTTCACCGGGCACGCCATGGGCGCCGGCGTCGAGGACGTGGTCGCCGTCAAGGCGCTGGAGACCGGCATCGTGCCGCCGGTGCCCAACTTCAAGGAGCCCGACCCGGAGCTGGGCGAGCTGAACCTGTCCACGGGCGGGGCGTACCCGGTGCGCTACGCCCTGCGCCTGGCGGCCGGGTTCGGCTCCCAGGTGGCGATGACGCTGCTGCGCTGGACCCCGATGCCGGACGGCCGCCGCCGGACACCCCAGCATCTGGGGTACGCCTACCGGGTGGTCGACCCGGCGGCCTGGCAGCAGTGGCTGGACGAGGTGAGCGGGCACCCCGGTGCCCGGCTCGAGGTGGTCCAGCGCCGGCTGCGCGTCGTCGACCAGGCCGCAACCGCTGCCGCTGCCCCTGCCCCGGTGCCCGCTGCCGTCGCGGTGACGGACGCGCCCCAGGCGGTGCCCGCTGCCGCGCCTGTGGCCGCCCCGCCGGCGCCCGCCGTCGTCGCCCCCGCCGTCATCGAGCCGGCAGCGGAGCAGCAGGCGCCGCCAGAGCCACCGGCGGACGAGGTCACCTCGACCGTCGTGGGGGTCGTGTCCGGGTTGACCGGGTACCCGCCTGATCTGTTGGACCTGGACCTGGATCTGGAGGCGGATCTGGGTGTGGACACGGTCAAGCAGGCGGAGGTGTTCGCCGCGGTCCGGGAGCGGTTCCAGGTGGAGCGGGATGACAACCTGCGGCTGCGGGACTTCCCGACGCTCGGGCACGTGATCGGCTGGGTCCGCGAGCGGACCGCCGGCACGTCCCCGGCGCAGGCGCAGGCGCAGCCCGCGGCTGCGGGCGTGCCGCCGGTCGGCCCGGTTGACGAGGTGACCCCGGCGGTGGTCGGGATCGTGTCCGGGTTGACCGGGTACCCCCCGGAGCTGTTGGACCTGGACCTGGATCTGGAGGCGGATCTGGGTGTGGACACGGTCAAGCAGGCGGAGGTGTTCGCCGCGGTCCGGGAGCGGTTCCAGGTGGAGCGGGATGACAACCTGCGGCTGCGGGACTTCCCGACGATCGCGCATGTGGTCGGCTGGATCAACGAGCGTCGGCCGGCCGGTGCCGGCGGCGACGAGCCGGCCACCACCCCCCAGGCCGGCCCCGCGACCACGGTGACCGCCGCCGCCAGCGTGGTCGGCGACCTGGCGGCCACCGACGAGATCCCCCGGCGGGCGCCGGTCACCACACTCCGCCCCGACCTGTCGATGTGCGCACCCACCGGCGTCAGCCTCGGTGCGGGCGCCCGCGTCGTGGTCATGCCGGACGAGGGCGGCGTAGGCGAGGCGCTGGTGGCCCAGCTGCGCGAGGCCGGCGTCGAGGTCCTCGGGCTCGATCCGGGCGTCGGCACCGACGAGATCGCCGGCCGCCTCGGCGACACCGCCGTACAGGGCGTCTACTGGCTGCCCGCCCTCGACGACGAGGGCCCGCTGGAGGCGCTGGACCTGCCCGGCTGGCGGGAGGCGCTGCGCCGGCGGGTGGGCGCGCTCTACACCACCATGCGTCACCTCTACTCCCAGCAGCCGTTCCTGGTGACCGGCACCCGGCTCGGCGGCTTCCACGGGTACGACGACGCGGGCGCCACCTGCCCGCTGGGCGGCGCGGTCACCGGGTTCGCCAAGGCGTACCGCAAGGAGCAGCCGGACACCCTGGTCAAGGCGGTGGACGTCCCGACCGGTGGTGAGCCCGCCGCCCTGGCCGGCCTTCTCGTCGCGGAGACGCTGACCGACCCCGGCTGCGTCGAGGTCGGCTACGCCGACGGCCACCGCTGGGGAGTCGCCCTCGCCGAGCGCCCCTTCGGCACCGGAACGGACGGCCTGACCCTGGGTCCGGACACCACGTTCCTCGTCACCGGCGCGGCCGGCAGCATCGTGTCGGCCATAACGGCCGACCTGGCCGCCGCCTCAGGCGGGACGTTCCACCTGCTCGACGTGGCACCGGAGCCAGACCCGGCCGACCCCGGCCTGCGCCGCTTCATCGAGGACCCGGACGGCTTCAAGCTCGACGTCGCGGCCTGGCTGCGCGAGCGCGGCGAGCGAGCGACACCGGTGCTGATCGAGCGGGAGCTGGCCCGCTACGAGCGGCTGGCCGCCGCGCTCGCCGCGATCCAGGCGGTCGAGCGCGCCGGCGGGTCGGCGTACTACCACAGCGTGGACCTGAGGGACGGCAACGCGGTGGAGAAGGCGCTCACCGGCGTACGGGACTCGTGCGGGCGGATCGACGTGCTGCTGCACGCGGCCGGCGTGGAGACCAGCCACGCCCTGCCGGACAAGGAGCCGGCAGAGTTCGACCTGGTGCTCGGGGTGAAGGCCGACGGCTGGTTCAACCTCCTGCACGGCGCGGCCGACCTGCCGATCGGCACGACCATCGTGTTCAGCTCGGTGGCCGGGCGGTTCGGCAACGCCGGCCAGACCGACTACAGCAGCGCCAACGACCTGCTGTGCAAGCTGACCAGCAACCTGCGGCGGACCCGGCCGCAGACCCGGGCGGTGGCGCTGGACTGGACCGCCTGGGGCGGCATCGGCATGGCGACCCGGGGCTCGATCCCGAAGATCATGCAGGCGGCAGGGGTGGAGATGCTCCCGCCCGAGGCGGGTGTCGCCTGGATCCGCCGCGAGCTGACCAGCGGCGCGCAGCGCGGAGAGGTCGTGGTCGCGGGGGCGCTGGGCGCCATGGCCACCGAGTACCACCCCCTCGGCGGCCTGGCGGCGACCGGGCTGGGCAGGGGCAGCGGGCCGATGGTCGGCGAGGCGGTCACCGCGAGCGTCCACAGTGGGCTCACGGTGCGCACCACCCTGGACCCGGCCGGACAGCCGTTCCTGGACCACCACCGCATCGACGGCACGCCGGTGCTGCCCGGTGTGATGGGCCTGGAGGCGTTCGCCGAGACGGCACGTCTGCTGCTCCCGGGCTGGCACGTCACGG
This sequence comes from Micromonosporaceae bacterium, assembly GCA_035707405.1. Taxonomy (GTDB): domain Bacteria; phylum Actinomycetota; class Actinomycetes; order Mycobacteriales; family Micromonosporaceae; genus DASSUC01. The sequence continues at coordinate 19,593 of DASSUC010000449.1, forward strand.
CGGTGGAGGACGTGGACTTCCGTACGCCGGTCAAGTTCCACCGGGACCAGCCGCGCACGCTGACCGTCACCGCGCTGGTGCGCCCGGACGGCCCGGACCTCGTCGCCGACTGCGCGCTGGCCGCGGAGCGGGTGCTGCCGGGCAGCGACACTCCACAGCGGACGGTCCACTTCACCGGTTCGGTGCGCCTCTCGCAGCGGCAGCCGGAACCGGAGCCGGACCGGCAGGCAGCGTCGGAGGCCGGTGTGCCGCCGGCCCAGGAGGGCCCCGGCCTCGACCCGGCCGAGGTCTACCGGCTCTACTTCCACGGCCCGGCGTACCAGGTGGTCGGCGGGGCCTGGCGGCACGGCGACGGCGCCGCGGCCCGGTTCGCGACCGGCCTGCCCGCCGGCCACGCCCCGGCGGCCGGCCCGACCGTCACCGGCCCCCGCCTGGTGGAGCTCTGCCTGCAGGCCGCCGGCCTGTGGGAGGCCGGCACCCAGGGGCGCCTCGCGCTGCCGCTGCACATCGGGCAGGTACGGCTGCTCGCCGATCCGGTCGAGGGCGGCGACGTGGTGGCCGTCGCCCACGCCACGGCCAGCGGTTTCGACTGCGCCGTGCGGGACGGCGCCGGCCGGGTGATGCTGAGGATGGAGGACTACCGCACCATTCCGATGCCGCAACCGGTGGACGACGACGTGTGCCGTCCGATCCGGTCCGTCATGAGCAGCTGAGGTGGCGACCATCCATGACCGGAATCCGGCGCCTGGCCATTGTCAACCGCGGCGAGCCGGCCATCCGGGCCCTGGCGGCCGTGGCCGAGCTGAACAGGGCGGCCGACCAGCCGCCGATCACGACGATCGCGGTGCACACCGACGCCGACGCCCAGGCCTGGTACGTCCGCGAGGCTGACGAGCGGGTCCCGCTCGGGCCGGCCACGTACCTCGACCCGGTGGACAACCGGCGCAAGTCGCGGTACCTGGACGAGCCGTACGTCATCGACCTGCTACGCAAGGCACGGGCGGACGCGGCGTGGGTCGGCTGGGGCCTGGTGGCCGAGCAGGCGTCCTTCGCGCGACGCTGCGAGGAGGCCGGCATCACGTTCGTCGGACCGGACAGCGCCACGATGCGGCTGCTGGGTGACAAGGTGGCCGCCAAGCGGGTGGCCGAGCAGGCGGAAGTGCCCGTGGTGCCGTGGAGCGGCGGGCCGGTGGCCGACCTCGCCGCGGCGGCCAGCTGCGCCGAGCGGATCGGGTACCCGGTGATGCTCAAGGCCGCGGCCGGCGGCGGCGGCCGCGGCATCCGGGTGGTGCGCGGGCCGGCGGACCTCGCCGGGGCGTTCGCCGCCGCGCGCAGCGAGGCCCGCCTCGCCTTCGGCGACCCGACCATCTTCGTGGAACGGCTGGTGCCCGCCGCGCGGCACGTCGAGGTCCAGGTGGTCGCCGACGGGTACGGCACGACCTGGGCGGTCGGCGTGCGCGACTGCAGCATCCAGCGCCGGCACCAGAAGGTGATCGAGGAGTCTGCGTCGACGGTGCTCGATGACGCCACCGAGCGGGCGGTCAAGGAGGCGGCGGTCCGGCTGATGGCGGCCGCCGGCTACCGCAACGTCGGCACGGTCGAGTTCCTGGTGGACCCGGCCACCCGCCGGTTCCTGTTCCTGGAGGTGAACACGCGGTTGCAGGTCGAGCACCCGGTGACCGAGGCGACCACCGGGCTGGACCTGGTCAAGCTCCAGCTGCACGTGGCGGGCGGCGGCCGGCTGGCCGGCGAGCCACCGGCGGTGCGGGGCCACGCCGTCGAGGCGCGGCTGTGCGCCGAGGATCCCGAGCACGGATTCGCGCCCGCGCCCGGGCGGGTGACCCGGCTCGCCCTGCCGAGCGGTCCCGGCATCCGGGTCGACAGCGGCGTGCGCGAGGGCGACACCGTGGCGGCCGAGTTCGACTCGATGATCGCGAAGATCATCGCCCATGGAGCAGACCGCGCCGAGGCGCTCGCCCGGCTGCGCCGGGCGCTGGCCCAGACCGAGGTCGTCATCGAGGGCGGCACCAGCAACCGGTCGTTGCTGCTGGCGCTGCTCGACCGCCCGGAGGTGGCCGACGGGCAGGTCGACAACGCCTGGCTGGACCGCCTCACCGCAGCCGGCGACCATTTGCCCCCCGCCGACCCGGTCGCCCTGCTCGCCGCGGCGGTGGAGGCGTACCAGGCCGACGACGCGGCCGACCGGGCGAGCTTCCACGCCCGCGCGGCGCGCGGCCGTCCCGAGCCGCCGACCGAGGTCGGCCATGCGTGCGTGCTGCGGTACCGGGGCGAACGGTACGCGTTACGGACGTTCCAGACCGGCCCAGGCACCTACCGGGTCGACTGCGGGAGCACGCTCGCCGATGTCACGACCGAGGCCGTGAACGGATACGAACGCCGCATCGTCGTAGGCGGTCGCCGGCACCGGGTGATGGCGGTGTCCGAGGGCGCCACCTTCCGGGTCGAGGTGGACGGCGCCGCCCACACCGTCGCCCGCGACGACGGCGGGGTGGTGCGCGCCGGCGCGCCGGCGTTCGTGGTCTCCGTGCTCGTGGCCCCCGGCGACGCCGTGGCCGCCGGCGACCCGCTCGTCGTGCTCGAGAGCATGAAGATGGAGACCACGGTCTGCGCCCCGTACGGCGGGGAGGTGTCGGCCCTCAACGTCGCAGCGAACATCCAGGTCGAAGCGGGCGCGCCGCTGCTGCGCATCCGCGCGGGCGGGCCCGCCGCCGCGGCGGCGGGGGAGGCCGGGCGCCAGGGGTCACCGGTGGACCTGCGCGGCCTGACCGCGCCGGAGCCCGCCGGACGCCCGCCCTGCGAGCTGGTGTACGCGGCGCTGAACAGCTACCTGCTCGGCTACGACCTCGACCCGGCCGCGGTCCGCGGGCTCCTCACCCGGCAGCGGCGCCTGGGCGAGGCGGCACCCCCGGCCGATCCCGGGCTGCTGCACTGCGAGGACGGGCTGCTCGACCTGTTCGCCGAGGTGGCGTCGCTGTACCGGCCGCGCACCGAGACCGAGCCGGTCAACGGCATGGCGACCGACACCCCGCAGGAGTACCTCCTGTCGTACCTGCAATGGCTGGACCCGGACCGGGCCGGCCTGCCCGACAGCTACCGCGAACGCCTGGAGCGGGCGCTGCGCCGCTACGGCGTGGCGACGCTGCACCGCACGCCCGCCCTTGAGGAGGCCGTGGTCTGGATGTTCCGGTCGTTCAGCCGGGTCAAGGAGCTGGTCCCGGTGGTGGTCGGCATCCTGGAACGCCGCCTGCGCCACCACGCCTCGCTGGGATCGGCGCTGCTGTCGCGACCGGACGCGGCCGGGCCGTTGCGGGCCCGCCTGGACCGCCTCGCCGCCGCCACGCAAGGACGCCATCAGGTCGTCGCGGACCTCGCCCGCGACCTGCGCTTCCGCTACCTGGACGAGCCGCTGCTGGCCACCGCGGTCGAGGCCGAGTACGCCACGGTCGACGCGCACCTGGATGCCCTGCGGGCCGGGCCGGAGTGCGCCGACCGCCGCTCGCGGCTGGCCCGCCTGGTCCGCTCGCCGCAGCCGCTGCGCGGCAAGCTGCTGGAGCACTGGCTGCGCGGTGGCGACCGGCACTTCCGCGAGGTCCTGCTCGAGGTGTACACCCGCCGCTACTACCGGACCCGCCGGCTGGGTGAGCTGAGCTTCGCCGCGGCAGGCGGGCACCTCACCTGCTCGACCGAGTTCGCCCAGGACAGCCGCTGCGTGCACCTCGTCACCGCGTACGCGCCACTGGCCGAGCTGCCGCAGCTGTCCCAGGCGGTGGCGGAGCACCTGGCGGCGCCGGCCGAGGCCGGCTGCGACATCGTTGTCGACGTCACCGCGTGGCGCCCCGGTGACACTCCCGGCATCGACGCCCTCGCCTCCACGATGGACGGCCTGCTGGCCCGGTGCGCCTTCGGCCGCCCGGTGGCCCGGCTCGACATCACCGTGACCAGCACCGACGGCGCTGTCGCCGAGCACCTGCGCACCCAGCACCTGACCTACGTCCAGGCCGACGGCGGCGGGTTCGTCGAGGACCCGCTCTACCGCAACCTGCACCCGATGCTCGCCGACCGGCTGGAGGTGTGGCGGCTGGCGAACTTCGCGCTCGAACGGCTGCCCTCCGCCGAGGACGTCTACCTGTTCCACGGCGTGGCCCGTGACAACCCCGACGACCACAGGCTGTTCGCGTTCGCCGAGGTGCGCGACCTGACCCCGGTGGAGGACGGGGACGGGACCGTGGAGTACCCGCGCCTGGAGCTGACCGTGCTGCGGGCGCTTTCCGCCATGCGGGAGGCGCTCGCCCGGTTCCCCGAGCGGGACCGGCCGGCGGCCAACCGCATCGTCCTCTACGTCCGTCCGCTGTGGACCATCGAACGACGCCGGTGGTCCAGGCTCGCCCGCTCGTTCGCCCCGCTGTCCGTCGGGGCCGGGCTGGAGAAGGTCGTGCTGCGGGTACGGATCCCAGCCGGCGGCGGCCAGCCGCGGGAGACCGTGCTGCACGTGGAGGGGCTGGGCCGGCACGGCGTGACGGTCCGCGAGCGGCCGCTCCGGCAGGAGCCGATCGGCACGCTGAGCGCGTACCGCCAGAAGGTGCTGCGGGCGCGGCGGCTCGGCGCGCCCTACCCGTACGAGCTGGTGCGGATGCTGGCGCCGGCGGCGGGCGTGCTCGGCCGGTTCCCGGCCGGGGAGTTCGTCGAGCATGACCTCGACGCGGCCGGTGACCTGGTGCCGGTGCACCGCCCGCCCGGGCGCAACACCGCCAACGTGGTCGTCGGCGTGCTCACCAACTACACCGACAAGGTGCCCGAGGGCATGACCCGGGTCGCCCTGCTCGGCGACCCGACCCGCGGGCTGGGCAACCTGGCCGAGGCCGAGTGCCGGCGGATCATCGCCGGCCTGGACCTGGCGGAGCGGATGGGCGTACCGGTGGAGTGGTTCGCCCTCTCCTCCGGCGCCCGCATCGCGATGGACAGCGGCACGGAGAACATGGACTGGATCGGCGCGGTGCTGCGCCGGCTGATCGAG
>DASSUC010000450.1:0-32928 GCA_035707405.1 Micromonosporaceae bacterium
CGGCGCAGCTGGCGGTCGCGGGGCTGCTGGCCGGGCCGATGGCTGCCGCGCCCCAGCCGGTCAGGACCCGGGCCGTCGAGTGGGTGCAGTCGGCGGTCTTCGGCGGGGCTGCGGTCCGTCTCTTCGGTGACGGGGTGCACGCGTACGACCGGGGGATCGACGACCTCAACGCGCGCTACTGGATGGCCAAGGCCAGCAGCTTCGGGGTGAGCCGCCCGTCGCTGCCGGCGGGCGCCACCGATGCGGACCGCCGCGCGGCCGAGGACGGCTACCGCGGCGCGGTCGTGGCGGCGGACGCGGCGCTGCTGGCGGCGCTGCGCCGGGAGCGGGACCTCGTGCTGGAGCCCGCGCTGGACGACTCGGCGACCCAGGTGGCCGGGCTGCTGGACCGGGGCCCGGGCGACGCCGGTGCGGTGCTCGCCCTCTACCAGGCCGGCGCGCTGCCGTGGACCGCACCCGCGATCTTCCCGGCCTTCGACTTCGGCCCGGTCCCGCCCCCGCTGGGTGGGCCGGACGGCCAGCGGGCCGCGGAGCTGGTCCGCAAGGCGCTGGCCGGCGACGCGTCCCCCGAAGAGCTGCGCGAGGCCATGCTGATGCTCCAGTCGGTCACCGAGCACGCGCGGTACGTGCAGGAGCACGGTGGCCACCTCACCGAGGACACCGTCGCCTTCCTGAGCGCGTTCTACAACGGGCTGGGCGACAAGGTCTGGGACGTGCCGGGCTACGTCAGGGCGGACGAGCACCACTGGGACGCCGCCGCAGTCAACCCGTTCGGCTGGTTCGACAAGGACGCCGACGGCTACGATGACGCGACCCAGGCGTGGATGCTCGGCGCGATGGGCACCGGGCTGCTCGCCCTGTCCAACAACCAGCTCTGGGACCCGGCCCTGCGCGCCAGCGACCCGATGGACACCGGCGCGCGCTACCACCTGCCGCAGACCGTCGTCGACCTGGTACGCGACCCGGCCGTCCACTACGACATCCAGGTCATCGGCACGCAGGCGTACCAGGTGTTCGACCTGCCGCGCCGCGACGACCTCCTGGCTCTGGCCGAGATGATGCGGGCCACCGACGGCGGCATGGTCGCCGGCCGCGACCTCTCCGCACAGCTCACGTTGCGGATGGCCGAGATCGCCGTGCCGGTGCAGCATTTCACCGACTGGTCGCCGAGCACTCCCGGCGTCCCGCCGCTGGTCGGTGACGATGGGCTGTTCCTCGACGACGCCGACGGCCTGATGCGCACCCTGCTGGACGTGTCGACCCGCAACGACGAGGCCAACTACGACCTCCTCACCAACCGGGTCCAGCACCCGCTCTACGGTGACCAGACCAACCGTCAGGTGCTCTCCGCGCTCTACCACTTCGACTGGTCGGACGAGGGCCGGCAGGCGGCCGGGCTCACCGACTGGATAGGCGAGCGGGCCGACGCCGCGCACCAGCGCAACCAGGAGGACCGGATGGCCAACGAGGCCGCCGCGGCCCTGGTCGACGTGGTCACCACGACCCAGCGCGGCGAGGGCCACGAGAGCCCGGACGAGTACCGCGCCGACATGTACGACGACCTGATGCGTACGCTCGCCGACAAGAACCCGGAGGTCGCCCGCAGCTTCAGCCGCGTCGCCGCGTCGTACCTGACCGATCTCAGCGAGCCCTCCGGGGCGGTGACCACGGTCGAGGGGGACGGCTCGCTGAGCCTCAGCGACCACGACAAGATCCGCTTCCTCGACCTGGTCGCAACGGACGACCGGGCGGTCAACGGCCTGAGCTACGCCGCCGGCCAGTACGAGCAGCGGCTGCTCACCGCGGGCTTGGACAACGCCGTACCGATGACCGAGGTTGGCCAGCGCTCGGAGCGGCTGGACGGCCTGCTCGCCGCGGCCCGGGTCAACGCGACCACGGTCGGCAGCTCGCAGGAGCTCGCCGACGCGAACGCCGCCTACGCTGAGCACATGCGCTACGCCGAGCTCGGCAAGTCGGCGGTCACCACGATCGTCGGCGAGGGCATGAACGCCACCCCGCTCAAGCCGGTCGCTCCGTACTTCAGCGCCGGGCTCGGCGCAGCTGCGGACCAGATCATCGACGGGCTGCTGCCGGAGCCGACGCCGGACTACGGCTTCCACCCGGGCGACATCAACGACCAGGGCCGCGACGACACGTACGCCGCGTACGACTACCTCACCGCGCTCAACGCGGCCGGACGGGTACCGGCCGGCCAGGTCCCAGATTTCATGATTGAGACGGCACCGGTCTATCCCGGCGGCCCGTCCGGCCCCGTCTACCACGACGGCCACCCGGTGCTGCGGCCGGTCCACGTGCTTACCGGTGGCGAGCGGCAGGCGCTGGTGAACCTGCTGGGCAACGAGGACACCGGCATCGGCGGCCCGGAGTTCGAGGCGTACCGCGACAACTACAACGCATACACCAGCTACTCGCAGGCCGCGGCGGAGAGCCTGGACGAGGCCGAGGCGCACCGGCAGGGCGGCGATGACTGAGCCGGCGCGACGGCCGTACCGGTCCCCGCGCGTTCCAGCGGGCCGGACCGCCGCCCGGCGGGACGTTGCCGCTTGGCGGCCCGCCGTCGCCTGGCGGGCCGCTGCTGCCTGGTGGGTCGCTGCCGCGCTGGTGGCGGCGCTCGCCGGCTGCACCGCCGACGCCCCGTCCAGCTCCGGCCCTGGGGCGGGTGGCCCGGCCCGGCCCGAGCAGCGGATGCACTTCGTGTGGGGCGAGGCGGTCGAGGTGGAGCCGCGGTCGCGGGCGGTGGCCGACGCCGCGCGGGAATGGGAGCACGCCTACCACCTGTGGGTCAGCGAGCCGACCAGCGTGCCGCCCTACCTGGCGAAGCACACCGGAGCGGCGCTGTTCCACCAGATAGAGGAGGCCGCCGAGGGCGCCCCCCGGGGGGCCGGCACCATCCGGGTCGCCTTGGTCGAGGCCGGCCTGAGCGGCGCGGTGGGCACCCTCGGCGTATGCGTGGACACGCGGGACTACGGCATTCTCGGTCCGGACGGGCGGCGCAAGCCAGGCTCCAGCGGCACGGTCAACGGGTACCGGCTGCGGCTGTCCAACACCTCCGGCCGTTGGGTCGTCGAGGACAACTCCTGGGCGTCGGACCTGCGTGCCCGGTGCGCCGGCCTGGCATCCGTCCGCCCGTCCGCCTCGGCCGCGGGCTGAGCCCGACGCCGCCGACCCGGCGGCGTCAGGCCCAGAACCGGCGCGTCAGGCCCAGAACCGGCGGCGGAACGCGTCGGCGGAGGCCAGCCGGGCCGCCGCCATCGCCTCGGCCGCGGCCCGCGGCGGCAGTCCGGTCGACGCCGTACGGTCCAGCAGCTCCAGGGTGTTGGCGCGGATCTTCTCCTCGATGTCGGCGAACGCGCGTGCCCGGCTGCCGCCGGCGAGCTCGACCGCGGCGCAGATCACGCCACCGGCGTTGGCGACGAAGTCCGGGACCAGCAGCACGCCACGGGCGTGCAGCGATGCCTCGGCCGCGGCGGTGGCGGGGATGTTCGCGCCGGGCAGGATCACCGATGCGCGCACCTTGTCCACATTGTCCTCATGTAGCACGTCTGGCTGTGCGGCCGGCACAAGGATGTCGCAGTCCGTGGTGAGCACGTCGTCACGGTCTATCGGCTTGGCGTTGCCGTAGTACACCAGCGGCTGCTTGCGGTCGAACTCCACCAGCTCGTCAACGTCCAGCCCGTCGGGGTCGTAGACCCCGCCGCTGGTGTCGCACGTGGCAACGACTACCGCGCCGTGCTTGCGCAGCGCGACCGCGGCGTGCCGCCCGACCGCGCCGAAGCCCTGGATCGCCACCCGGGCGCCGGACAGCTGCACCCGTCCCGCGTCCGCGAGCGCCTTGGCGCACACGCCGAGGCCGAAACCGGTCGCGCCGAGCTCGTCGAGGGGGATGCCGCCCAGGACGGCGGGCAGGCCAACGGCCCGTCCGATCTCGTCCTGGATCCAGGCCATCGCCGTCTCGTCGGTGCCCATGTCCGGACCTGGGACGTACTCGTCGAGGTGGCGGATCGCCACCGCGAAGGCGCGGATCACCGCCTCGCGGTTGGTCGGGTCCCAGTCCTGCGGGGTACGGATCCCCGCCTTCCCGCCGCCGTGCGGCAGGCCGGCCGCCGCGTTCTTCAGCGTCATGGCCCTGGCCAGCCGCATGACCTCGATGGGGGTGACGGAGGAGCCGAGCCGCACGCCGCCGATCGCGGTCCCGAGCCGCACGTCGTCGACGACTACGATGCCCAGGCAGCCGGCTGGCAGCCGCAGCAGCGTGACCGAACGGGGGCCGACGTCATCGGTCGGCCAAGGAACAGTAAGCATATCAAGGGCGGTCATACTTCGTACTCTTCGCCGCTGGTCCCGGTGCGACAGGGCCGAAAGGCATCAGTAGGTAGCCCAAAGGGCTCCGCGGACCGGCGGGGGGAGCGGTGCGCAGCCACCTTAGCGGCGCCTAAGCGCCACCTCAGCGCCGACCCGCGGTGCGTGGCACCCTGGATGCGCGGGGGACCAATGGCGGCAAAGCCCGGTCTGACGGCCCTACGGTGTCCCGCCCACGGCGCGCACAGTGAGGCATGTCGACCCAGGGACGCACACCGGGAGGGTTGGGATGAAAGCCGCGTGGCCCGTACCGAGCAGTCTGGGCGTGGATGCCCTGGTGGGCATGGCGCGCGTCGCCGAGGCCGGCGTCACGCCGGAGGTCCGGGTGAGCGCGCCCCCGGGGTCGTCCCGCGGGAGTGCCCTGCTCGCCCAACCGATGCTGAACAAGGACGCGGCGTTCACCATGCGCGAGCGCGAGGAGCTGGGCCTGCGCGGGCTGCTGCCGTGGCGCGTGGCGAGCATCGAGGAGCAGGTCACCCTCGAGCTGGAGCACCTGCGACGCAAGAGCGACAGCCTGGAGAAGTACATCGGGATGACCGCGTTGCAGGACCGCAACGAGACCCTGTTCTACCGCGTCCTGCTGGACCACCTGGAGGAGCTCGCCCCGGTCGTCTACACGCCCACGGTGGGCGAGGCATGCCGGCAGTTCAGCCATATTGTGCGCCGGCCCCGCGGGCTGTGGGTCACCCCGGACGACATCGACCGCATCCCGGAGCTGCTGCGCAACGTGGCCCGGCCCGGCGTACGGCTGGTCGTGGCCACCGACAACGAGCGCATCCTGGGCCTCGGCGACCAGGGCGCGGGCGGCATGGGCATCCCGATCGGCAAGCTCGCGCTCTACACCGCGGGCGCGGGCGTACATCCGAGCCTCACTCTGCCGGTCTCGCTCGACTGCGGCACGGACAACGAGGCGCTCCTGAACGACCCGCTCTACCTGGGCTACCCCAAGCCCCGCCTGCGCGGGACGGCCTACGACGAGTTCATCGGTGCGTTCGTCGAGGCGGTGCGGGACACCTACCCGGACGCGGTGCTGCAATGGGAGGACTTCAAGCAGCACAACGCCATCCGGCTGCTCGACCGCTACCGCCAGCAGCTTCCGAGCTTCAACGACGACATCCAGGGTACGGCGGCGGTCGTGGTCGCCGGCATCCTCGCCGCGCTGCGGCTGCGCCGCGAGCGCCTGTCCGACCAGCGCATCGTCATGGTGGGCGCGGGCGCGGCCGGCATCGGCATCGCGCGGCTGCTGCAGACCGTCATCCGGGCGGAGGGCGGGTCGGGGGACACGGTCCACCGCGCCGTGGTCATGCTCGACTCCCACGGGCTCGTCTTCGACGGCCGGGAAGGCATCGACGACGACAAGCGACCCTTCGCGATGCCAGGCCGCGAGCTGGTGCGGCTCGGCTTCGCCTCGGCCGGACGGTACGACCTGATGCGGCTCGACATCGCCGGCGTCGGCCCGTACGACCTGGAGACGGTGGTACGCCACGTGTGCCCGACCATCCTGGTCGGCACGACCGGCGCACCAGGGGCCTTTACGGAGGCCGCGATCCGGGAGATGGCCGCGCGGGTGCGCCAGCCGATCGTGCTGCCGCTGTCCAACCCGACCGCGAAGTGCGAGGCGGTGCCCGCAGACGTGCTGGCCTGGACCGGCGGGCGGGCGGTGGTGGCCACCGGTAGCCCGTTCGACCCGGTGCCGGTCGGTGACGGCGTCCGGCAGGTGGGGCAGGCGAACAACCTGTTCGTTTTCCCGGGTGTGGGCCTGGGCGCGATCGTCTCGCGAACCCGTGAGGTCACCGACCGGATGTTCCTGGTGGCGGCGACGACGCTGGCCGGCATGATCCCGGTCGCCCGGCTGGAGCAGGGAGCCCTGTACCCGCGGCTGGCGGAGCTGCGCGCGATCTCACGGGCGATCGCGGTCGCCGTAGCCCGCGAGGCGGTCGAGTCCGGGGTCGCCCAGATGCCGCCCGGCCGGCGCGTGGAGGAGGCCGTGGACGAGGCCATGTGGACCCCGGCCTACGCCGGCCACCCGACCGGCTGAGCCCGGCCGATGGGCTCGACTGTCTCTGACACATCAGGTGCGCAGAGCCTTGACGCCCGGGGGAAGAATAGCTCACGTGACGGTAACGAAAGTCCGGCGGTGGCAGGTCACATAGCCACCGCAGCGACAGTTCGTTGGGCGCCGGGAGGCTGCGACCTTAGCGGTGCGGCATGCCGTCAGTGTGGCCGCCGGCCTGCCGCCACAGCCGGCCGGCAAGCTCCTCCTGGGTCGCCACAAACCAGACCTGCCGGCTGCGGTTGGCCTCGTCCACAAAGTCGCGCAGGGCGGTCACCAGGGTCGGCGAGGTCACGCCTGGGAGGGTACGGCAGCCAGGGCCGCCACTCACCTGGCTTGTGCCACGGCTAGGCGTTCAGCCAGAGGCAGAACGGGTGGCCGGCCGGGTCGAGACACACCCGGACGTCCGGCTGGGGCTGGAAGCCGGCCACGGTCGCGCCGAGCGACACGGCGTGCGCGACGGCCGACTCCAGGTCGTCCACCATGACCTCCAGGTGCATCATCATCTGCTGGTCGCCCGGTCCGGCCGGCCAGGTGGGCCGCTCGTACCCGGCCTCCCGCTGGAACGACAGGCCCCGGCCGCCGTCGGGCGGGCGCAACCAGACGTCGTGCTCCTCCGCACGCCCGATCTCCCAGCCGAGCAGGCCCGCATAGAACGTTGCGAGCGCGTGCGGGTCCGGGGCACCGATATTGACACCCGTGAGGGTCAGCTGCGCCATGCGCACCCCCTGCCGTCGTGGCCGCAGGCACCGCCGGCCATGCGTACCAGCCCGGTTGGCGAGGTTGTCATTGCGCACACGTTAGCAGGGCACCTGGCGCATCGTGGCCGGAACCTCAACGGGGGACGTACCTGGTGTATCGCCCATCCCTCGACTTCAGTCATTAGTTTACATTCTTTAATAACAAGCGACCGAGGTGGACACACCGGGGAGGACGTCACCATGCGTCGATCAGCTGCTCTCGTCGCCGTACTCATGCTCCTGTCGCTGCTGCCCGCGGTGCCGGCACGGGCGGCGGCGCTCACGCCTCTTCAGGTCTATGGCGCCTGGCACTGCAGCGACGACGCCTGCATCTGGGGTACGGCGCGCAGCGTCACCGAGTTCGACAGCAAGAACCACTGGCTGGTCGACCGCGGTGACGGGCGGCCAAGCGTCAACCTGGTCATCCTCAGCTTCGTGCATCCGCTGCGGCTGCTGCGCAGGACCACCGACGCGACAACGCTCGACGGCGTCCCGCGGGGCATGACGGCGGAGATCGTCAGCTACCTCAAGAGCCGGGGCATCCGGGTGATGCTGTCGATCGGTGGCATCACCTATGTCGACGCGTGGAACCAGGCGCTGGCCGAGAACCCGGCGCAGTTCGCCCGCAACGCCGCCGAGGTGGCCCAGCGGCTCGGCGTGGGCATCGAGATCGACTACGAGGAGAACAGCGGCCCGAACCTTGCCGCGTTGCAGACCTTCATCGACACGTACCGGTCGATCCTGCCGTACGACGCGACCGGCGCCAACCACGCGGCGCGGCTGACGATCGACACCGCCGCGGGCGACCGCTGGCTCATCGCGCTCAACCGCAAGGCGACCGCCGACTGGCTGCGCACCGACGTGCGGGTGCTCGACTACGCCAACGCGATGGTGCCCGCGCGGCAGCCGCGCTCGGCCAGCGACGCGATCGCCAACTGGCAGGAGCACATCGACGGCAAGCCCCAGTACGCGCCGCCCGTGCCGCCGCTGGCACCGGCCAAGTTCACGGTCGGGCTCTACATCGCCGAGGGCAGCAAGGTACTGCCGGAGTGCGTCAGCTTCGCCAACTCGCTGCAGAGCTCGACCGGCTGGTGGGTGCAGTCGGTCGCCCCGAACGGCGCCGGCACCACGCCCGGTGTGCTCGGGTACATGTTCTGGGCGGCCGAACGTCCCTCCACCCGCGGCGTGACCACGCAGCCGCCGAACACCTGCGAGGGCGGGGTGGGCGGGGGCGCCACGGCGTACGGCATCCCGGTCCCGATGGGTGGGCTGCGGCAGGGCTGACCGTCGCACCGGTCGTCACATGTGGATCCGGGCTTCCAGCCGGCGTGGGCGGCCGGAAGCCCGGATCGCATGGTTGCTAGAGGTTGACCGTCCAGGAGTTGATGTAGCCGACGTCCGCCGCGGCGGCGTCCTGCACCCGCAGGGTCCAGGTGCCGTTGCGTACCTCGGAGGAGAGGTTCACCGTGTAGGTCTGGTTGATGTTGTCAGTCGATCCACCGGCCCGGTTGTGCAGGACGTAGGTGCTGCCGTCGGGCGCGACCAGCGTGACGACCAGGTCACCGATGTACGTGTGCACGATGTTCACCGGCACCGTCGACGACGCCGAGGCGTTGCCCGAGCAGCCCGAGATCGCGATCGTGCTGGTCACTGTGGACAGGTCGGGGATCTGGACGTCCGTGCCGTTGGTCCCGGTGCACGGCGGCGTGCCGCCGCCACCGAGGCCGACACCCCACGAGTTGATGTAGCCCACGTCCGCCGACGCGGCGTCCTGCACCCGCAGCCGCCAGACCCCGTTGGCCACCTCGCTGGAGAGGTTGACGGTGTAGGTCTGGTTGATGTTGTCGGCGCTGCCGCCCGACCGGTTGTGCAGCACATACAGGGTGCCGTCGGGTGCGACCAGCGTGACGACCAGGTCCCCGATGTACGTGTGCACGATGTTCACCGGCACCGTCGACGTCGCTGACGCGTTGCCCGAGCAGCCCGAGATGGTAATGGTGCTCTCCACTGTGGACAGGTCGGGGATCTGCACGTCGGTGCCGTTGGTCTGGCTACAGCCCGGTGTCGACTGCGGGTTCACCGTCCACGTGTAGGACGTGCTTCCCGTCTTCGCCGGCGACGAGCTGTCCGTCGCCGTCACCGTGACGGTGTACGTGCCGGCCGTCGTCGGGGTGCCGCTGACCGTGCCGGCCGAGCTGAGGGACAGGCCCGGCGGAAGGCCGGAGCCCGTGAACGTGTACGGCGACGTGCCGCCGCTGGCGGTGTGCGACACCGGCGTGATGGCTGTGCCGACGGTGCTGGTCTGGTTGCCGGGGTTGCTGACCGTGAGCCCGCCGCCTGACGGGCAGCCGCCCAGCGATGCCGCCGCCGAGCAGATGTCGTTGGCGAAGAACCGCACCTCGGTGTAGACACCGGGCTGCTGCGGGCGGGCGCAGCCAATGCCCCAGCTGGTGATGCCGACCTGGATCCACTCGCCGGCCGCGTTGCGCTTGAACATCGGGCCGCCCGAGTCGCCCTGGCAGGTGTCGACGCCGCCGTTGGTCCAGTTTCCGGCGCAGATCTCCTCGTTGAAGATCAGGCCGGAGTAGCCGCTGGCGCTGGCGCACTGGGTGTCGCTGATGAAGGGGACGTCGGCCTTCAACAGGTAGCGCTGTTGCGGCCCACCCTCGCTGGCCGCGCCCCAGCCGGCCACGGTGAACGTCCCGCTGTGCAGCGACGTGTCGGTGGCGATCTTCAGCAGCGGCGAGCTGAGCGGCTGGGAGATGCGGATCAGCGCCCAGTCCTTGCCGTTGCCGTTGTAGCCAGGCGCCTTGTACACGTAGTTCGAGGTGCGGGTCACCCGGTTGGGGTCCTGGAGGTCGACCACGCCCCACGTCACAGTGATTGATGTGTTGGGCCCGGTACTGCCGCTGATGCAGTGGGCCGCGGTGAGGATCAGGGTCTGCGTGTAGACGGCGCCGCCACAGCCCATGGAGAGACGGACCATCCACGGGAACTCACCCTGTGCTGCGGGCGTGCCGCCGACGATCTGCGGCCAGACGTACCTGTCGGCCTGGCTCGGCGTTGCCGCGACACCGGCGATCGCCAAGCCGACGAGCGCCACAACTCCCACCCTCAATGCGGCGCGCAGTGCCTTTGCCACTTGTCCTCCCTTGCTATCTCGGGATTGACCGAGTTCAGAAGAAGGTAAGCGACTTTAATGATGATCGTCAATATAAAGAGGTATGTCACTAGTTGCGGCTGCCGATCGGGCAGCGGGAGACACGGCGTCGGCGCACTGTCCTCGCGGGTATGTAATACTCTTACTAGTATTACGTAAGGGGGACCGATGCGGGTGACCGCCAAAGGGCAGGTGACAATCCCGGCCGAGATCAGGACGAGGTTCGGCTTCCTCCCGGACAGCGAGGTTGAGTTCGTCGTGGAAGGGGAGAAGGTCTGCCTTGTCCGGGTCGACCGGCCGGACCAGAGCCGCGGGAGCCGCGTGGTGGCCAGGCTGCGGGGCCGGGCCACCACGAAGATGACCACTGACGAGATCCTCGCTCTCACCCGAGACCAGTGACCACGCTTGTCGACAGCAACGTCCTGCTGGATGTTGCGACTGCTGACCCACAGTGGTCGCAGTGGTCGGCGGTAGCGCTTGCGGCCGCCGCGAACGAGGGCCATCTGGTGATCAACGCGATCATCTATGCCGAGGTGTCGGTCGGGTTCTCCACCGTCGAGGAGCTCGATGACGCGCTGCCGCCTGAGGTGTTCATCCGCGCCCCACTGCCATACGAAGCCGGCTTCCTGGCCGGAAAGGCGTTCCTGGCGTACCGGCGTCGAGGCGGGGCGAAGACTGCGCCGCTGCCCGACTTCTACGTAGGGGCACATGCGGCGGTGGCCGGGCACCGCCTACTGACCCGCGATGCCCGCCGCTACCGGACGTACTTCCCCACCCTGGACCTGATCGCGCCGTGACCCACGGCGGGTGGGCATCGCCCCGGCAGCGGTCGTGCGGCAGAGTCGACGGCATGCCGTCTAGCGTGGTGTCGGTCATCAACTACAAAGGCGGCGTCGGCAAGACGACGCTGACCGCGAACATCGGTGCCGAGCTGGCCGCGAGAGGGCGCACCGTCCTGCTCGTGGACCTGGACCCGCAGGCGAGCCTGACGTTCTCCCTCTACCGGGTCGAGGACTGGGAAGCCCAGCTCGCCGGCGAGCGGACGATCCTGCACTGGTACCGGTCGTTCGTCCCCAACGGCACCGCCGAGCCGCTGCACAAGTACGTGGTCTGCCCACCAGCGGTCAACAAGGCGATCCAGTCCGGCGACGGGAGGGTGGACCTGCTCGCCTCCCACCTGGGTCTGGTCGAGGTCGACCTGGACCTGGCCGCCGGCCTGGGTGGGGCCCGGTTCCAGCGGTCCAGCCCGCGGTTCCTGCCGGTGCACCGGATGCTCGCCGACGCGCTGGCCGACGACGCGTTCGCCGCGTACGACCTGGTGCTGATCGACTGCCCGCCGAACTTCAACATGGTCACCCGGACCGGGATCGTCGCCAGCGACCATGTGCTCGTCCCAGCGCGGCCCGACTACCTGTCGACCCTGGGCATCGACTACCTTCGTGCACGGCTGTCCAGCCTGGTCGAGTCGTACAACGGGGCAGCCGCAACCGCCATCAACCCGGAGATCGCCGGCGTGGTGTACACGATGATCCAGCTCGCGGGCGGGAGTATCTTGAGGGCGCAGCGGGCTGCCATGGAACGGGTCGCAACCATCGAGATCCCGGTGTTCCGGCAGACGATCAGGGAAAACAAGACCGCGTTCACCGACGCGGGGGACCGCGGCGTGCCGGTGGTGCTTGCCCGCGAGACGACCACCGCGATGGAGAGCCTGCGGTACGAGCTACAGCAGCTGACCAGCGAGTTTGTCGCGAAGACCAGAGTCTGAGGAGCACGCCTTGACCCAACCGTCGGACCTCGCTCATGACGTGCTCCTGCGCGTTGCGGAGTTCATCCGCAAGCTGCCGGCCGACCAGCTCGCCGACCTGGCCAGCGGCGAGGCCAAGCTGGATGTCGTACCCAAGGGTGGCCGGCGGGCACCGGCGAGGCGGGCGGCGGCCGGGGCAGGGCTTCCGCTGCCCGCGGACCAGATCAGGGCGACGATGACCGAGATCGGCGACCGGGCCGCGGTCCGCAGGTATCTGGAGGTCGACCTCAAGCTGACCGTCGCCCAGCTGAAGCAGCTCGCTTCGGAGCTGGGCATCACGGTCAGCGGGCTGAAGCCGAAGATCCTGGACGGCATCGTCGAGTGGGCCGTCGGCCGGCGACGCGACTCGGAGGCGATCAGTCGCGCCGGTGGCGGCCACTAGGCTCGGGGCGCTGCGCGTGCCGGTCCAGGATCGCCGCCGTACGCTGCAGGACCTCGTCCCACAGCGGCGCCGGCGCCCGACCGGTCACCGCGGCCGCCAGCTCCTCGGCGAGCCGGTCCAGCTCGTCCAGGTCGACGGCCTGCTCCGGCCCCTTGCGGGCCGCCGGTGCCAGCACCGGCGGTTCGGACCGGGACAGTGGAAGGGGCTCACCCGCGCAGACGATGTCGAGATAGCGGGTGGTCCGGGTCAGCGCGGTGAAGAGCACCCGGTGGCCGCGTTCGTCGCTGTCGACGATGTCCTGCGGTTCGATGACCACGACCGCGTCGAACTCCAGGCCCTTGGCCTCCTGCGGGCTGACCAGGTTGACCGACTTGCCCAGCTCGCCCCGGTCGGCGCTGCCCCACCCAACCTGGTTGTCGGCCAGGGCCTGCTCCAGCTCGGCCCGGCAGGTGGACGGGCAGACCAGCCCGACGAAGCGACCGGCGGCGGCGTGCGAGGTGGCCACCGCCACCGCCCGGCCCGCCCGTTCGGCGGGGTCGACCCGGTGGATGCCCGGATCGGCCGGGCCTTCCCGGACAACCGACAGCGGCGGCGCGTGCGGTGCGGCGAGGGGCAGCAGCCGGGCGGCGAGCCGGTACACGCGGCGGGGCACCCGGTAGCCGTACCGTAGCGCGACCACGTTCCGCGGCAAGGTCCCCGGCAGGTGCGACAGGACGTCGTCCCAGCTGTCCCGGGCCCAGGCGCCGGTGGACTGGGCGAGGTCGCCCACCACGGTCAGCGAACCGGTCGAGGAGCGGCGGGCTACGCTGCGCAGCTGCATCGGGGACAGGTCCTGCGCCTCGTCCACGACGACATGCTGGTAGCGCTGGGAGACGCCGTTGATGAGGTCCTCGACCTCGTCCAGCAGGGGCAGGTCGGCGGCGCTCCAGATCTCGTTGGAGAGCCGGTCGGCGCCCTTGCGCTGCAACAGGGCGACCTCCTGCGGGGTGAGGTCGTCGCCGGCCGCGGCGGCCAGCCGTCGCCGGGAGCCGAGCAGCCCGCGGAGGAAGGCCGGTGCGGAGTCGAGCGGCCACAGCCGGTCCACGAGGTTCTCCACGGGCTCCAGCCGCTCCCGGTCGGTCGGCGCCCCGCGCTCCCGGGCCAGGTCGTGCAGGCGCGCCCGGAGCAGGCCACGCCGCTGGGCGTACGGGCCGGGGGCCTGCCGGCAGGCCGCCACGACGGCGGCCACCTCAACCCCGGACAGGGTCACGAACCGGCCGTCGAACAGCATCCGCTCGGCCGGCTCCGGCGTGCCGACCCGCGCGTCGAGCGCCCGCGCGAGCAGCCGGGCCATCCGGGCCTCGCCCTTGAGCCGGCCGACCTCGACCGGCTCGGACCGTCCACGCTGGACCTGCGGTGCGAGCTGCCCGACGTCCCGGTGCACGACCTCCGCGTCACCGAGGGCCGGCAGCACGGTACGTATGTAGCTGGTGAAGGCCGGGTTCGGGCCGACGACCAGCACATCCGCGGCGCTCAGCCGGTCCCGGTGGTGGTAGAGCAGGTGGGAGACCCGGTGCAGGGCGACGGCTGTCTTGCCGGTGCCGGGGCCGCCCTCGATGACCAGCACCTGGTCCAGCGGTGAGCGGATCAGCTCGTACTGTGCCGCCTGGATGGTTGCGACGATGTCGCGCATCGACCCGTCGCGCGGCCGGTCCAGCTCGGACAGGAGCACGGTGTCCAGGTCGTCGAGGCCGGCCATGCCATCCAGCGCGGCGATGTCCTTCGCCAGCTGCTGGAACACCACGTCCTCGAAGTCGGTGACCTGGTTGCCGGTACACAGGAAGGAGCGCTTACGGACCAGGCCACAACGATCGGCGTGGGTGGCCTGGTAGTACGGCTGCGCCGCGGGTGCCTTCCAGCTGACGACCAGGACCTCGCGGTCCTCGCCGGTGATGACCTCGTGGCCGATGTAGAGGGTCTGCTGCGACTCGTCGTCGATCCGGCCGAAGGCCACGGCTTCGTCCGCCGGCCGGTTGGCGCCTGTCCTCGCCTTCACCCAGGACAGCAGCCGTCGGGCGGCACCCGGGTGAGCCGCCGCGGCGGGCGTGTCGTCCAGCTCGGCCCGGTGCCGTTCGCGGTGCTTGTGGGCACGGTCGAAGTACGCCTGCTCCTCGGCGAGCTCCGCCGACTTCGAGCTCACGGCCGGTCTCTCCTACGCCTTACGTAGTAGATCTTTCCAGTACGCTCCGTGTCGCTCACGCTACCTGCGGGCTACTCGGCGTCCAACCGTTCGGTAGGAGCCTTTCGGGGGCCGTACCGGCATGCCTCATCGGGCCGGCCGGCGTTACTTGGCGCCGAGGAGGACCGGCGGGTGACGTAGGCACACGCGGCGGGTGGAGGTGGTCTTCCCGCATGCGCGGGGGGTCGACGACCAGGACGGCGGGGTGTGCTGCCAACACCTCGCGGCAGCTCCAAGCCGATGAGGCGCGGGTAGCCCGCCGCCGGTTCTCCAAGGTGACCAACGTTTTAGCACGGCAGGAAGCATCATTTCAGCACGCACGTCGGCGCCTATCCAACACCGCTTCCGAGTGGCTGAAGGCACCACGGCCACCAGCCCTGACTTCGACGGCGATGGCCCGCAACCTCAGTGCCGTCCTCGGCCCGAGAGCGGGCGATGTATCGGTGTGTGGAAGGGCCACGCGGCTGCTTTCGGTTTCAGAGCCGATACATCGTTGCCCAGTCAACCTCCAGGGATGCGCCGCCCGCTGCCGGCCCGGGGAACCAGTCCAGTTGGATGGTCTGTCTCATCCGGCCGGGAGGAAGGGCGTCCTGCCGGTTGGTGTGAAAGAACGGCTCACCGTCGAGATATCCGGTGATGTGGTTGGGCGTCCACTCCACCGCGAAGTTGTGCCACCGGGTCATGTCCACCTGCCGGGTGGCGCGAAGCTGTCTGTTGTCGGCGCCGTAGTGCAGGAAGAAGTTGAGCTGTTGCCTGGGCCCGTCGAACACCTCTGCGTAGTCGATCTCACCCCCAGCGGGCCATGGGTCATCGGCGGGCCACAGGATGAGCACAGGGTGGTAGCACCCGCAACCGGCCGGGAACCGGGCCCGTATCTCCCACCGGCCGTACTTCTGCGGATGACGCCAGGCCATTCCGCCGGTGGTCCCGTCCGGGGTGCCGGTTATCCGGAGAACACCGTTGCGGACACTGATCTGTCCCGGCGATCGTCTGCCGTCGCCGGAGTTGCCGGCGGAGTCGTACGCCCCCCAGCTGGGGTCGAGCTCTGAGCCGGAGAAGTCGTCGCGCGCCACCAGGTTGTCCCAACCGTAGCGGGCGGCTGCCGTGCCGGGGCGCGCGCCAATGGTGGTGGATGGGCTCGGCGCGGCGGCCTGGCCCATCCTCCTGCCACCGCTTCCATCCGTTCCACCGGCATCATGGCCTGGCGTGGCTGCCGTCGATGGGTACGCGGTAGCTGCCGGACCCCGCCCCGAACGGGTGGGCGCCGGTCCGCACGCGAGCGTCGTGGAGACGACGGCGACGGCGGCCAGAACATGGATCAAACGGCGAGGCGCACGCACGCCGCTGACGCTACTGCCCGTCACGACGATCAGGTGAAGGAGCTGTGCGACGGCGTGGTCGGAGAGATCGGCTCATGCCCGAAGGCACCAGAGCGCATCCAGCGGAACCGCTCGGATCTTCTCGCCGAAGGGCAGCGTCTGTTGTCCGGTGTAGAGGACGAAGCCGGCGACGAAGCGCTCGCCGAGCATGTTGGCGAGGTGGCGCAGGCCGGTGAGGTCCTCCGTGCGTACGGTTGCCCCGGCCTTGACCTCGACGGCGATGACTCGCCCGTCGGAAGTCTCGATCACCGCGTCGACTTCGGTGCCGTCTTTGGTCCGGTAGTGATAAAGCGTTCCGCGCTCCTGCGACCAGGTCAGCTGCCTGGCCAGCTCCATGACGACGAAGTTCTCCATCATCGGGCCTGCGGCGCCACCTGGTTCGCCGAGGCGCGTGGCGTCCTGACCGATGAGGTGGCACGCCACACCAGTGTCGACGAAGGCGAGCTTCGGCGCGCCGATGGCGCGGCGCGTCAGGTTGGACGACCACGCTGGCACGGCTTTGATGAGGAAGACCGAGGACAGGAGCTCGAGGTAACGGACCAGGGTTGTCCGCGGGATGCCGGACTGACCCACCAGGGTGCCGGGGGCCATGAGGTGGCCGGCACGCCCGGCCAGCAGAGCCAGGAGCTTGAGCAGATCGCTGTGGCGTGTGATTTCTGACAGCTCGAGGACGTCCCGCTCGACCAACGTCGTGAGGTATGAGCTGAAGAATGCGGATCGTCGCCGTGGCGCGCGTCGGACCGCCTCGGGGAAGCCGCCAATGACCATGCGGTCGAGGTAGTCCCTGCGTCGCAGGTCGGAGGAGCGGTTCACGGCCGGGCCCCACCGGAGAGCCGCGTCGATGAACTGGTCAGGTCCACCATGCATCTCGCCCTGCGAGAAGGGCCAGAGTTCGATGATCTCCATGCGTCCTGGAAGGGCGTCTGGAAGCGTACGGAGGGCGAGGATCCGGCAGGAGCCGGTCAGGAGGAACCGTCCTGGGGTAGAGTCAAGATCGACTCTTACCTTGATCGGCCGGAGAAGCTCTGGAACGACCTGGATCTCGTCGATCACCATGAGCGCGTCATGTTCGACGAACCCGGTCGGGTCGTCCTGCGCGGCCTTGAGTGTGGCCGGGTCGTCGAGCAGGCGGATCACTGGGCCGGGCCGGTCGATGGCGGCCAGGCGCGTAAGGGTGCTCTTGCCCGACTGGCGTGCGCCGTTGACCAGGACGACGCGGGTGTCGGCCAACGCCTCTGACACGAGTGCCTGAGCGCGCCGGGGAACTATCGCGTGCCGGTCCAGCATGCGGCAATCATGCCTGACTAACAAGATCCGTGGCCAGATGGCCGCACGGTAAGTGGTCACTTGGCCGCTATGGTCGTGGGCACCTGGCCGGTACCTGTGTGGACATCTGGCCGGGGACTGGTGGCTAGGCCTGAGCGGTCGCCCCGAACCGGAGGGCCAGGATGACCGGGCGGTTGCGCCGTACCACGGGTAGGCGGCCGAGTTGCGGTGCGAGCCATCCGACGACCCCGCGGCCCCGCGGCGCCTGGACCTCGCGTACCTCGGCGACTGCCGGGTCTATGGCGGCGAGGTCGGCGATCTCCGCGGGCCTGAGCGTCCAGCGCAGCGGCGGGGGTTGGTAGCCCGGGGTGCCGCGGCCCACAAGCCGGGCCATCCAGGGCGGCACGGCATCGAAGACGAGCGTGCCGCCGGGCAACCGCCGGGCGCACATGGTGACCAGGGCGTGCACCTGCTCCGGCCGCAGGTACATGAGCAGCCCCTGGGCCGTGATGAGCACGCCGGGCCCGGGATTGACCAGGTCGGTCCAGGCCGGGTCGAGCGCGGACCCGGCGAAGGAGCGCTGCCGGTCGTGCTCCGGCAGCAGCCTGCGGCGCAGCGCTACGGACCCGGGCAGGTCGACGGTGAGCCATCGCACCGAGCCGTTGTCAACCCGCCAGAACTGCGTCTCCAGGCCCTCGCCCAGCGCGACGACGGTCCCGCCGGGGTGGTTGGCGAGAAACCGCCGCACCTCCAGGTCGAACGCCAGCACCCGCAGCGCCTGGATGTGCACCTGCGCGGGGAACAGCTGGCCGAACCGCTCCGCGAACGGGTAGTCGATGCTGTCGACCAGGTCAACCGCCCGCGGGTCGGACAGCACGGCGTCGTTGCGGCGCGCCTCAAGGCTGCGGAACCACAGCGTCCACAGCGCCGTCTCCGCGACACCACCCAGGCCGGGTTCGATCGGCACGATGCCATGGTAGGCAGCTGCAGACGCCTGGGCAGCGGGCCGAGACAGCCGCGGCGGCTGGCAGATCGTGCAGCGACGGCGTGGGCCGGGCTGGGCGGCCGGGCGCCGAAGGTGCCTGCGCGAGCTGGGCGAAATGGTGCTCGTCGGCCACTCCGCCAGCGGATATTTACATCGATCTTTGGAGCTGTCATGTTGGGGCTCTGGGTGACCAACCGTTCCGGCGAACGGAGGCGATGATGTCCTCGGCTACCTGTCCACGCCGTGGCCTGGTCTGGGCCACGGTGCCGATCCTCGCGGGAAGCCTGGTCATGGCGGCACCCGCGCTCACCCCGGAAGCGTCGGCCGCCGACGGCTGTGTCTCCGCCGCCGACTGCCTGGCCAAGATGACGCTCGCCGAGAAGGCGGGCCAGATGACCCAGGTGGCGAACACCTACATCCGCAACAAGAACGACATCGCGACGTACGCCCTGGGCTCGGTGCTCAGCGGCGGTGGGGGCGGCCCGAACGGAGCGGGCGGCACCGCCACCCAGTGGGCGGACATGGTCGACGACTACCAGAGCTACGCCCTGGGGAGCCGGCTCGGCATCCCGCTCATCTACGGCGTCGACGCCGTGCACGGGCACAACAACGTGCAGGGCGCGACGCTCTTCCCGCACAACATCGGGATGGGCGCATCCAGGAACGCCGCGCTGGTCGCCCAGGCGGCGGACGTCACCCGGCAGGAGGTGCTCGGCACCGGCATCCGGTGGACCTTCGCGCCGTGCGTGTGCGTGCCGCGCGACGACCGGTGGGGCCGTACCTATGAGGGCTTCGGCGAGGACCCGTCGATCGTGGGGCCGATGGCCGAGGCGGCGGTCACCGGATTCCAGGGCGCGGCGCTCGGCGGCACGTCGGTGCTGGCCACCGCCAAGCACTACGTCGCCGACGGGGGTACCGCGTTCGGCACCGGCGACAGCGGGTACCTGATCGACCAGGGTGACGCGCTGATCGACGAGGCCACCCTGCGCGCGGTGCACCTGCCGCCGTACCAGGCGGCGATCGCCGCCGGTGCGCGCTCGGTCATGGTCTCCTACAGCAGCTGGAACGGAGCGAAGCTGCACGGCCACGACTACCTGATCAACACGGTGCTCAAGGGGGACCTGGGGTTCGGCGGGTTCGTGGTCAGCGACTGGGGCGGGGTCAGGCAGCTGCCCGACGCGACCTACACCGACCAGCTCGCCAACGCCATCAACGCCGGGGTTGACATGATCATGGTGCCGGACGACTACGTCGGCACCATCAACGGCATCGTCGCCGCCGTCAACGCGGGCAAGATCAGCCAGGCTCGCATCGACGACGCGGTGACCCGCATCCTCACCGCCAAGTTCGCGCTCGACCTGTTCAACCGGCCCTTCACCGACCGTACGTACACCGGGCAGGTCGGTTCGGCCGCGCACCGGGCGGTGGCCCGGCAGGCGGCGCGCGAGTCCCTGGTGCTGTTGAAGAACGCCTCCGGTGCGCTGCCGCTGTCGAAGACGGGCAGCTACAAGATCGTGGTTGGCGGCAAGTCGGTCGACAACCTGGGCTACCAGCTCGGTGGCTGGTCCATCAGCTGGCAGGGAGGCAGCGGGGCCACCACCACCGGGACCACGTTCTGGCGGGCGCTGCAGGAGGCGACGGCCGGCACGAACATCACCATCGAGAACGTCGGCACCAGGACCAAGGGCCGCTACTCCGGCGACGTCGGCATCTGGGTAGGTGGCGAGACGCCGTACGCCGAAGGCCGGGGTGACTCGTCGACGCTGGCCTTCGGCGGCGACAACTCGACCCATCTGAGCGACCTGTGCGCCCGCGTGACCACCTGCATCGCGATCCTCTACTCCGGCCGGCCGGTGGTGATCGGCGACCAGCTGCCGAAGGCGGACGCGTTCGTCGCGGCGTGGCTGCCCGGCACCGAGGCGGCCGGCATCACCGATGCGCTGTTCGGCGCGGGCTTCACCGGGAAGCTGCCGGTGAGCTGGCCTACGTCGGTCGCCAGCGAGCCGGTCAACGCCGGCGACGGCAAGGTCCCGCTGTTCCCACTCGGGTACGGGCTGACCCCGTACTAAAGGATGCGACCGATCTGCAAAAGCGGAAGACAGAGCCTGCAACCGCGGAAGTAAAGTGGGGGAGATGCGGAAGATCTCGTAGGCTTCGGGGGTGGATGGAGCACTGACCGGCCTGGCCAAGCGCCGTCTCATCGCTGTCCTGGTCGATCGCCTCAACGAGGAGCCGACCATTGTCCTGAACGGGCCCCGTACGGTCGGCAAGAGCACCTTGTTGCACGCTCTCGCGCGCCGTCTGGGCGCGACGGTCATCGACTGCGACGACCCTGCGGCCCGCGCCGCCGTCCGCGCCGACCCCGGCCGCTTCGTCGTTGGGTCCGAGCCGATATTTATCGATGAGTATCAGCACGTCCCGGAGCTGCTCGACGCGATCAAGGCCGAGCTCAACCGCGAGCTGCGCCCGGGAAGGTACGTCCTCGCCGGGTCCACCCGTTACTCGACCTTGCCGCAGGCAGGGCAGTCCCTCACCGGTCGAGTCGACATCCTCGACGTCCTGCCGCTGGCTCAGCTTGAGATCGACGGAAGTGCGGCGGAACCCCTCGTCCACCGGCTCCTTCAGGGTTTGGCACCAGCAGCTGCCGGTGAGCAGTCATCGACAAGCCGGGACGAGTACGCCCGCCGGGTGACCTCGGGCGGCATGCCGGTCGCGCTGCGGCGGCCGGCCGGCCGCTCGCGGTCTCGGTGGTTCAGCAACTATCTCGATCTTGTCATCGAGCGCGATGTGGTCGAGCTGAGCCGGGTCCGGCAGCGTGAGATGCTTCCTCGCCTGCTGCGCCAGCTGGCCGCGCGGTCCGGACAGGTGCTGAATATTGCGGCGACCGCGCAAGCCATCGGTATGGAGAAGACCAGCGCGGAGAACTACCTGCGCCTCTTGGAGGCGGTGTTCCTGGTGCAGCGGCTGCCAGCCTGGGGCACCACGTTGGGGTCGCGCGTGGCACGCCAGCCGAAGGTTCACCTCGTCGATGCGGGCGTTATGGCGTGGTTGCTGGGCCTTACGCCGGAGAAGATCTCCCGCGCTGATCCCGCCGTGCTGAGCGACTACGGTCACCTGACCGAGACCTTTGCCGTGGGCGAGATCCTCAAGCAGGTCAGCTGGTGGGATGCGCCCGTCGCCGTGGGGCACTTTCGTACGGCGGCCGGGGAAGAGGTCGACCTCATCCTCGAACGCGACGATGGTGACGTCATCGCCTTCGAGGTCAAGGCGGGGACCCGCGTCCACGGCGAGGACCTCCGTGGGCTGAGGGCTCTGCGTGCCCGCCTTGGCAGCCGCTTGTGCGCGGCGGTCGTCCTTTACACGGGTGCCTTCCCATACACCTACGAGGACGGCACGGCGGTGCTACCGCTTGACACACTGTGGAAGTAACCGCGCCGGCCGCTACAGAGCGGGGTGGGGCGCCGTCTTGTCGTGGTGCCATAGCGTGTAGCCATGGGAACGCTGGACGTGGCCCTCCCCGTCGGCTTCGGCGTCGTGGGCGGGCTGAACGTCGCCCTTGGTGTTGCGGTGCTGGCGCGCAGCCGCCGTCAGCGCGGTGTGACCATCTGGCGAGGGCAACGCTTGGTCGCCCCCCGCCTCTACGCCTGCGTCCATCTGTTCCTCGGGCTGCTGTTCACCGTCATGGCCCTCAGCGGTGTCGTCAAGCCCAGAAGCAACGGCGACGACCTCCTGTTTCTCGCAGGAACGATGTTCGGCGCCGCTGTCATCGTCACGGCGGTCATGTGGTTCCTCCGATGGGTCAGGACAGCGCGGCACCCGACGTCATCCTGATCGATCATTTTCGCTCCAGGGGGCCGGCTGGCGCGGTTGGACGCCACCCGGCCCCAGGTCCGCGTCAGCTGGGGGCGCTGCCGAACGCGCTGGACAGGTGCCTCCGCGAGTCGGCGAGGGCGGCTTCGATGATCCGGGCCGCCTCGCGGGCCTCCTCGGGCTGGTGCGATGCCTGCACCTGTAGGCGGAACCGCGCGGAGCCGGCCGGCGTCACCGGGAACTCCACCAGGAACGCCAGCACGCCGCTGTCGAACAGCAACCGGTTCGCGGTCCGGGCGAGCTTCTCGTTGCCGATGAACAGCGGCACGATCGGCGACGGTTCGCCCATGCAGGTCAGTCCCCGGGCAGTGAGCTCGTCGCGTAGCGCGTGGATGACCCGGAACAGCTGTGCGCGCAGCTGGTCGCCCTCCGGCGACCGCACGATGCGGGCGGCCTCACGCACCACGGCCGTCTGCACCGGAGACAGCGCGTTGGAGAAGATGTGCGGGCCACCGAACATCTTCACGTACTGCTTGACCGCCGGAGACCGGGAGGCCACAAAGCCGCCGTTGGAGCAGAACGTCTTCGAGAACGCCCCCATGACGATGTCGACCTGTCCGGTCAGGCCCTGCAGGCCGAGCACCCCGGTTCCGCCTGGCCCCATCGCGCCCAGGTCATGCGCCACGTCAACCAGCAGGGTCGCCTCGTACTCCCGGCAGGTCCGTTGCAGCGACACCAGGTCGGGCCAGTCGGCATCCACGGAGAACAACCCGTCGGTCACCACCAGGATGCCGTTGCGGGAGTCGTGTGCGCGGATGTCCTGCAGGCGCTGACGAACCGCGTCGACGTTGAGGTGTTCGTACCGGACCACGTTGCGGGTGGCGGCCCGTGCGCCTTGTTGCAGGCAGGCGTGGGCGAACCGGTCGATGACGACGTGGTCCTCCTGACGTACCAGTCCGGCGACCGCGCCGAACCCGGCGGCCCACCCCGTCGGGAACAGGGTCACGTGCTCCAGACCGACCAGCTCTCCCAGCGCCGCCTCGACGTCGTCGGAGATGCGGGTGTTGCCGAGGGCCATCGGCGAGCCGGCACTGTGCGGCCCGAAGTCGCGCAGCGCCTGCACGGCGGCCTCACGGATGGCGGGGTGGGTGTTGAACGACAGGTAGTCCTGGGAGTTGAAGTTGATCCCGCGGGTTCGCCTACCCAGGTCGTTGGTGATCTGCGCGACGCTGTCCGGGGCGGCTTCCAGCACCCGTGAGTACTGCCATGTCTCGGTGCGCCGTCGGGCCTGCACCCAGCCGTGATAGTCCTCGGTCCGGGCGAGCAGGTCGCGCCCGGCCGGCCGGTAGAAGTCGTACGCGTTCTTGTCCAGCGCGTACTCCTCATCCGGGTCGACGCTGCGGCGCAGGTGGGCCGGTTCGACCAGCTCTGTGAGGTCGGCAATGAGCTGGGCATGCCCGGCCGGGTCGAGCGCGCCGATGTCCTCCCACGGGATGTGGGTGGCCCAGTTTCGGGTCATCTCCGATACATCGGCCGCCGCGCGGGTCATCGCGGCCCGGTCGTCACGGCGGGCGGAGTCGAGGATGACTTCGATGAGCTCATCGTCGGTGCGTTCCGTCACGTTGGCCGTCATGCGGTCACCGCCTGTGAGACTGCCGCTCGGAACGGGTTCTCCCGGTAGCCGCGTTCGGTCGCGGCGAAGTCGTCGAACACGGCATATCCGGCCGAGGTCTCCTTCGCTTTGTCGTCGAGCAGGAACAGGTTGGACGCCTGGAAGAACTCCGAGACCGGCGAGACATCGGCGTAGGCCGCGATGAACTGGTCGGTTTCCTGCTGGTTGCCGCGGAGCGCGACGAACAGCTGCAACTCGTCGTGCCGGTACGGCTTCATCTCCGCGAGGGTGCACACGTAGTCGTAGTAGGCGGCGGCATTCTGGCTCCGTCGACGGGCGGCATAGTGCGCCAGTGCCGTGTCCAGAGTCTGGCCACCGGACAGCCAGTCGTGCAGCGCGGCGCTGGCCAGCTCAGCGTCGCGGAAGGCATGCGTCATCCCGATGGCCGTGCACTGGTCCTTGAAGCACTCGGCGTCACCGACGAGCACCCAACCGGGCCCGGACAGCGGTCGCAGGAAGCCGGCCTGGTCCAGGGTGCCGTAGAAACGCTCCTGCCGGACGCCCTGCTCGCGAACGATCGTGCCGAGCTCCGGGCTGACCAGCCCCAACGCCCGGTGGAAGCTGCCGTCGATGTCCCGGCGGAAGTCGGCCGACCACTCGCTCGGCCCCCATACCAGCACCATGTTCTGGTCGAAGTTGGTCGGTGCCACCGCAGCGGCGAGGCGACCCCGCCGGTGCAGCTGGGCCGGACCCGGCGAGAAGCCGGAGAAATAGCTCCAGTACGCGAACGTGCAGCGGGGACGCTCGTCGTACTTGGGCAGATCGAGCGCCCGGGCCACGAAGGAGTTGCGCCCGTCCGCACCGATGACGATCCGGGCCCGCTCCTCGACCTCGCGACCGTCCGCCGTCCGGCCCCGGACTCCGACCACCCGGTCGCCGGCGCGGACCAGCTCGCGGACGGTGAAACCGGTGCGGACCTCGGCGCCGGCGGCTGTGGCAGCGTCCACCAGGATCTGGTCGAGGACCCGCCGGCGGATCGATGCATAGCACTGGACTGCGCCGCCGTCGTCCCCGTGCAGGTCGCGCAGGTACGCCTGGACCAGCTCCAGCGGAACGCCGCCGGACAGGGGAATGCCATCGTTGACAAGCGTGAGGGTAGTGTGGCTCGGGGTGACCGCCAGCACCTGGTCGAGCAGACCCCAGCGATTGAGGTACGACATTCCGTGCGGCCACAGGAAGTGGGTGGAGATAACGTCGCTGGGAAACGTGGCACGGTCGACCGCAAGCACGCGATGGCCCTGTCGGGCGAGGAGCATCGCAGTGGAGGCACCGGAACATCGGGTGCCGATGACTATTGCGTCATACATCGTGGCGGCGCCTCTCGTGGCCTTTGGCTTCGACGGTCGCTGATTATATCAGCCGTTAGAAGTGGCTCGTATGCAAGATGAATTTACTTACTAAACATTGACTAATATGATTTCGGGTGGGCGGCTCCGGGCGGCGTCCGTCCGTCTCGGGCCCGCGCTGGCGCCGGACGGGGTGGGCCCACCGCGGCGGGCGCAGGTCCGGCTGGACGGCGCAGACCGAGAGATGGTGCCCCTCCCCAGGTTCGGCTCCGCGAGTCCCTACCGGGTTCACCAGCCGCGGGCTCGCCACTCCGGAACCGCTGGCCGCTCCGTGCCGAGCGTCGAGTCCTTGCCGTGGCCGGGGTAGAACCAGGTCTCGTCGGGCAGCCGGTCGAAGATCTTCCGCTCCACGTCGTTGATCAGCGACTCGAAGTTCTCCTTCGAGCCGAACGTGTTGCCCACCCCACCAGGGAACAGCGAGTCGCCGGTGAACAGGTGCGGGATGCCGTCCGGCGAAGGGTCGCGGAAGAGCAGCGCGATCGAGCCCGGCGTGTGCCCCACCAGGTGGATGACCTCCAGCGCGCACTCGCCGACCCGTACCGTGTCGCCGTCGTCGACGGTGTCCGTCGGCGGCACCGGCAGCTCCGGCCCGTCGAGGGGGTGGGCCAGCGAGCGGGCGCCGGTGGCCGAGACGACCTCGGCGAGCGCCTGCCAGTGGTCGCCGTGCCGGTGCGTGGTGACCACTGTGGACAGCCCTCGGTCGCCGACCAGCTCCAGCAGCCGGTCCGCCTCGTTGGCCGCGTCGACCAGCAGCTGCTCACCCGTTGCGTGACAGCGCAACAGGTACGCGTTGTTGTCCATCGGCCCCACGGAGAGCTTGGTGATGGTCAGCGTGGACAGCTCGCGGACTGCGGGCGGTCCGCCGGGCGAGACGTTGCCGGTGTAGGACATGAGCAAACCTCAGATCCACTGTGGAGGGACAGGGAGCGGGCCGGGCGGGGAGACGGTGAGCCCCGCCCCGTCGGTGCGGCCGCTGAGCCAGCCGGCGAGCGCGTGCGCCGGACCGGTGACCGTCGGCGCGTCGTCCGCGCTGCCGAGGCGCAGCTCGTGGCCCAGCCCGTCCGGGTGCAGCACCAGGGCCGGGGCGTCGGGGCGGTCCCGCAGGCCGGCGACGACCTCGTGCAGCACCCGGTGGCTGAACGCCTCCGGCCAGTCCGCGGTGGCGTACCCGGCAGCCAGGTCCACGTGGTGCACCTCGACCTCGCGCAGCCGGCGCCACACCACATGGGCGGCGAGCTGCGGGCCGCCGGGCAGGTCCAGGCTGACCGTCCAGGCATCCGCCGGCATCCTCTCGACCGCCGCCGCGAAGCGGGCAGAAGCCTCGCGCAGGTCGGCCAGCTGCTCGGCGTACGGCCGCCCGGAGCCTTCCTGGATGTCCGACGCACGCCGCTGAAGGCTCTCGTACTGCGGGGTGACAACGCCGGTGCGGGCCCAGGTGAGCAGGTTGACCAGGCCGTCTGCGTTGCGGGCGACGTGGGTCAGCACGTGGCCACGGGTCCAGCCGGGCAGCAGCGAGGGGGCGGCGACGGCGGCGTCGCCGTCGAGGGCCTCCGCCGTGGCGAGCAGCCGGGCCGTGGCCCGGTCCACCTCGGCCGAGAGTACGAGCGGATCGGCGGTCACAGCCTTCGAACCTACACGGATATTCGGTTCCGAACCTGGGCACCCGTGCCTACCGTCGGGTAGACCCAGATAGACAAGGAACTTCATGACCTTCGACCTCGCGTGCCTCGGCTGGGACGACGACCTGGCCGCCGACTACCTTCCGTACGACCGGCCGGACCAGTGTCCGGGCCGGGTGGCCCGGGCCGACCGGGGCGTGTGCACCGTGCTCACCGGCACCGGCACCGTGCGGGCCAGCGTGGCCGGCGCGCTCCTCGCGGCCACCGCGAGCGATCCGGTCGCCTTGCCGTGCGCGGGCGACTGGGTCGTCGTGCGCAGGTGGCCGGATGAGCGGCTGACCCTCGAGGCGGTGCTGCCGCGCCGCACGTGCGTGGTGCGGCGTACCTCCGACAAGCAGTCCCACGAGCAGGTCCTCGCCGCCAACCTCGATACCGCCGCGGTGGTCGAGCCGATGCACCCGGCACCTGACCTCGGCCGCATCGAGCGGCTGCTGTCGCTGGCGTGGGAGTCCGGGGCGGTGCCGCTGGTCGTACTCACGAAGTCAGACCTCGCCGCCGACCCGGCCGCAGTGGCCGACCAGGTCGCCGACAGCACGCCCGGGGTCGACGTGCAGGCGGTGAGCGCCCGCACCGGGGCCGGCCTGGACGCGGTGCGCCCGCTGGTCGCGACCGGGCGGACGCTGGGCCTGCTCGGGCCCTCCGGCGCCGGCAAGTCCACGCTGGTGAACGCGCTCGCCGGGGCGACCGTCATGGTCACCCGGAAGCTGCGCGCCGACGGCAAGGGGCGGCACACGACGGCGTACCGGGCGCTGGTGCCGATGCCCGGCGGCGGCGCGGTCCTGGACACCCCGGGCCTGCGCGCGGTCGGCCTGCTCGACGCCGACGGCGGGCTCGACCTGGCCTTCGCCGACCTGGCGGAGCTGGCCGAGGGGTGCCGGTTCCGCGACTGCGGGCACGAGGGGGAGCCCGGCTGCGCGGTGCAGGCGGCGCTGGACCGCGGCGAGCTGGCGCCGCGCCGGCTGGAGAGCTGGCGCAAGCTGCGCCGGGAGGTCGCCTACGAGCAGCGCCGCCGGGACGCCCGGCTGGCCGCCGAGGAGCGCGCCCGGTGGAAGCGGATCACCAAGGAGATGCGGGTACGCGGCCGGCCGTAGCGGTGGGCGCTGGCCCGGCTCGACGCGATGGCCTGCGGCGACGGAAACTGTCAGCGGGCGCGGATACAGTGGCTGCGACTCCGGGGCACCAGCGGAGCCGGCATTTCTCTCACCGTGACGTTTCCACGCCGACGCGTACAGGGCAGGCAGAGGGCAGGGCAGTGGCCGACCGACTCATCATCCGCGGGGCGCGCGAGCACAACCTGCGCGACGTCAACCTGGAGCTGCCCCGCGACGCGCTGATCGTGTTCACCGGCCTGTCCGGCTCCGGCAAGTCCAGCCTCGCGTTCGACACGATCTTCGCCGAGGGCCAGCGCCGTTACGTGGAGTCCCTCTCCTCCTACGCCCGGCAGTTCCTCGGCCAGATGGACAAGCCCGACGTCGACTTCATCGAGGGGCTCTCGCCCGCGGTCTCGATCGACCAGAAGTCGACCTCCCGCAACCCCCGCTCGACCGTCGGCACGATCACCGAGGTCTACGACTACCTGCGGCTGCTCTTCTCCCGCGCCGGCGAGCCGCACTGCCCGACCTGCGGGCGCCCGATCAGCCGGCAGACCCCACAGCAGATCGTCGACCGCATCCTCGCGCTGGAGGAGGGCACCCGGTTCCAGGTGCTCGCGCCCGTCGTGCGCGGCCGCAAGGGGGAGTACGTCGACCTCTTCGCCGAGCTGCAGTCCAAGGGCTTCGCCCGGGCCCGGGTCGACGGCGTGGTGCACCCGCTCACCGAGCCGCCCAAGCTCAACAAGCAGCAGAAGCACACGATCGAGGTGGTGGTCGACCGGCTCGCCGTCAAGGGCAGCGCCAAGCAGCGGCTGACCGACTCGGTGGAGACCGCGCTGAAGCTGGCCGGCGGCATCGTGCTGATCGACCTCGTCGACCTGCCGCCCGACGACGAGGGGCGGCAGCGGCGGTTCTCCGAGCACCTGGCCTGCCCCAACGACCACCCGCTGGGCGTCGAGGACCTGGAGCCCCGGTCCTTCTCGTTCAACTCGCCGTACGGCGCCTGCACCGAGTGCACCGGCATCGGCACCAAGAAGGAGGTCGACGCGGAGCTGGTGGTGCCCGACCCGGAGCGGTCCCTGCGGGAAGGGGCGCTGGCCCCGTGGGCCACCGGGCACACCTTGGAATACTTCCTCCGCCTGCTGGAGGCCCTGGGCGAGCAGGAGGGCTTCAACATCGACACGCCGTGGCGGGCGCTGTCCGGCCGGGCCCAGAAGACGATCCTCTACGGCTCGGAGGACCAGGTCCACGTCCGCTACCGGAACAAGTACGGCCGCGAGCGGTCGTACTACACCGGGTTCGAGGGCGTGGTGCAGTGGATCGAGCGGCGGCACGGCGACACCGAGTCGGACTGGTCCCGGGAGAAGTACGAGGGCTACATGCGCGACGTCGCGTGCGGCGCGTGCGGCGGGGCGCGGCTTAAGCCGGAGGTGCTCGCGGTCACCCTCGGTGGCAAGAACATCGCCGAGGTGTGCGCCCAGTCGGTGGGGGAGTGCGCCGAGTTCCTCGGCGGGCTGGAGCTCTCCGACCGGCAGCGGATGATCGCCGAGCGGGTGCTCAAGGAGATCAACGCCCGGCTGCGGTTCCTCGTCGACGTGGGCCTGGACTACCTCTCCCTGGACCGGCCGGCCGGCACCCTCTCCGGCGGCGAGGCGCAGCGGATCCGCCTGGCCACGCAGATCGGCTCCGGCCTGGTCGGCGTGCTCTACGTGCTCGACGAGCCGAGCATCGGCCTGCACCAGCGCGACAACCACCGCCTGATCGAGACGCTGCTGCGGCTCAAGCGGCTGGGCAACACCCTGATCGTGGTGGAGCACGACGAGGACACCATCCGCACCGCCGACTGGGTGGTCGACATCGGGCCGGGCGCGGGTGAGCACGGCGGCCGGATCGTCCACAGCGGGCCGGTGGAGGGGCTGCTCACCAAGGAGCAGTCGATGACCGGGGCCTACCTGTCCCGGCGCCGCGGCATCCCGCTCCCGTCGGTGCGCCGCCCGGCAACCCCGGGGCGCGAGCTGGTGGTGCAGGGCGCGCGCGAGCACAACCTGCGCAACCTCACCGTGACGTTCCCGCTCGGCCAGTTCGTCGCGGTCACCGGGGTGAGCGGGTCGGGCAAGTCCACGCTGGTCAACGACATCCTCTACACCGTCCTCGCCAACCAGGTCAACGGCGCGCGGCTGGTGCCCGGCCGGCACACCCGCATCACCGGCCTGACCCATGTGGACAAGGTCGTCGGGGTGGACCAGTCGCCGATCGGGCGCACCCCGCGCAGCAACCCGGCCACCTACACCGGCGTCTTCGACCACATCCGGCGGCTCTTCGCCGAGACGACCGAGGCCAAGGTCCGGGGGTACGGCCCCGGCCGGTTCTCCTTCAACGTCAAGGGCGGGCGCTGCGAGAGCTGCGCCGGCGACGGCACGATCAAGATCGAGATGAACTTCCTCCCCGACGTCTACGTGCCGTGCGAGGAGTGCAAGGGCGCCCGGTACAACCGGGAGACGCTGGAGGTGCACTACAAGGGGCGTACCGTCGCCGAGGTCCTGGACATGCCGATCGAGGACGCGGCCGAGTTCTTCGCCGCCATCCCGGCCATCCACCGCCACCTCAGGACGCTGGTCGACGTGGGCCTGGGCTACGTACGGCTGGGCCAGCCGGCGCCCACCCTCTCCGGTGGCGAGGCACAGCGGGTCAAGCTCGCCAGCGAGCTGCAGAAGCGCTCCACCGGGCGGACCGTGTACGTGCTCGACGAGCCGACCACCGGCCTGCACTTCGAGGACATCCGCAAGCTCCTGCTGGTGCTCGAGGGCCTGGTCGACAAGGGCAACACGGTCATCGTGATCGAGCACAACCTCGACGTGATCAAGACGGCCGACTGGGTGATCGACATGGGACCGGAGGGCGGGCACAAGGGTGGCCTGGTGGTCGCGGTCGGCACGCCGGAGGAGCTGGCCGAGATCCCGGAGAGCCACACCGGGGCGTTCCTGCGCCACGCGCTCGGGCTCGACGGCGAGGCCAGCGGAGCCTCCCCGGCGACCGCACGTGCCAAGGCGGCCAACGGCACCAGACGCGCCGCAGCCACGCGCAAGCGCCCGGCGCGTAGCGCGGCCGGGGCCTGAGCGGGGTCCGCCGGGCGGCGGAGCGGCGTGTGGCGCGTCGCGGGGCAGGGCCGCCATGGACACGAAACCGCAGGTCCGCCCCTGACCCGTCCGGAGTGACACGGAGCCGGCAGCTGAACCGTGAGCTGGATCTGGTCGTGTCTACTGTTTGAGGATCTTTCAACGACCAGGAGGACGACATGACGGAGACGACCCGACGCGCGGTGCTGGCCGGAGCGGCCGGTGCCGGCGCTGCGGCGGTTCTGGCGGGGTGCGGCGACGACGAGCCGGACAGCGGCGACGCTGCGGCGGCGGCCGGCGCGCTCGCGAAGGCGGCCGACATCCCGGTCGGCGGCGGGCGGGTCTTCGCCGAGCAGAAGGTCGTGGTCACCCAGCCCACCGCCGGCACCTACAAGGGCTTCACCACCACCTGCACGCATCAGGGCTGCTCGGTGGAGAAGGTGGAGGACGGCGTGATCAAGTGCCCGTGCCACGGCAGCATGTTCTCGATCAATGACGGTTCGGTGAAGGGCGGGCCTGCGACCAGGCCGCTGCCGGAGAAGGCGATCAAGCTCGAAGGCGGCGACATCACCGTGACCTGAGCGTCAGGCGCCACTGTGACGAGTCGGATGGCACGGGCGGTGGGGGAGGGGGCTGCCGACCACGACAGCTGCTGCGTGGACGGCCGGCAGCCCTTCCTGGAGTTTCACGCCGTTGGCGGTGCGTCAAAGCCGGGGGCCGCAGCCGGCAGCCCGACCGTTCGGGCGATGTCAAGCATCCGCTTGTCGTAGGTGACAAGTGAGCTCAAGGCGGGCCCTATGACCTGAGCGCTGGCTATGTGTATGGCATCCAGGGCGCGCACGCCAGGTGGTAGCACAGCGGCGGCGTCACGGACCTCCTCCGTAAGGAGAATCTCGGTGAACTCGCGAGCGAGGTTCTGCATGGCGTTGGGGTAGCTACCAACGCGGTCAAGGGTCCGAACCGTCTCGACAAACCCGACTGTGCTTGTGCCCATAGGCAGGCCGGGTCGCTCGGTCAGGAACTCGCGTAGCTCGGCCGCGTAGAGGCGGCCGGCGATCAGCGTGACGAGGGCGGAGGAGTCGAGGTAGATCAACGGTCTTCCTCGGCACGTTCAGCGAGGAGGATGTCCAGCGGGGATGCTTCAGGCGGCACTGTGTACCGCTGGATGCGGTCAAGGTCGCTGGTAGTAGTTGCCTTGAGCCTGATGGCTCCCCTGGCCACCAGTGACGTGTAGCGCCCCAGCGTTCCTGAACCGGGCAGCAGCACCGCGATGACTTTCCCATGCCGGGTTACCTGGATGGTCTCGCCCTGCTCGACACGGGCGAACATGCCACTCGGGTTGTAGGAGAACTCGCGGACGGACACGCAACTCATCGGGCCCCCTTGAATGTGCCTACAAGAAGCTCATTGTACCTACGCGGGTTCGACGGGCGGAGCGCCCGCGGCCAGGGCCTGGCTCGCCGCGCCGGACTAGGCTGGCCGGCGTGCGAGAGGCGTGGACCGAGCCCACCGAGCCGACCGGGTCCCGGCCTGGTCGCAGGCCACGGGCCGGCGGGCCACCGTTCCGGCCCGCGCCGGGCACCGTCCCGGAGTCACCCGGCGTCTACCGGTTCCGCGACGCCACCGGCCGGGTCATCTACGTCGGCAAGGCCAAGAGCCTGCGCAGCCGGCTCAACTCGTACTTCGGCGACCTGTGGTCGCTGCATCCGCGCACGCAGCAGATGGTCACCGCCGCGGCGGCGGTGGACTGGGTCACGGTCGGCACCGAGGTGGAGGCGCTCCAGCTGGAGTACGCCTGGATCAAGGAGTACGACCCGAAGTTCAACGTCCGCTACCGCGACGACAAG
>DASSUC010000451.1:0-7490 GCA_035707405.1 Micromonosporaceae bacterium
AACTCGCATGACGATGCCGCGGCCCTCCTTGGTGACCTCCAGCGGACCGTCGCCCGTCCGCGGCTTCATCGCCGCCATGTGTGTCTCCCCTCAGCCTGCCGGGTCGGACGTGGCCACCCACGCCCGTCACGTCGGTGACGCGGCCTCCGGCGGTCCCCCGCCACAGTGCCGGCCATGATTTTCCCTGATGGAGGTCCGCGATCCCAAACCGCGCCGGCACAAATGTGACGGGCGCTGGCCCAAACGGGCATGTTGCTGTCACAATGTCCCGTCATGCAGGCCCGGTCGGCGCTCTTCGACCTCTACGGGGACTACCTGCGCCCGCGGGGTGGCCGGGCCCCGGTCGCCGCCCTCGTGCGCCTGCTCGCGCCGCTGGGCATCGCCCCGCCGGCGGTGCGCACCGCGGTCTCCCGGATGGTGCGCCAGGGCTGGCTGCATCCGCTGCGGCTGTCGTCCGGCCCGGGATACCTGCTGACGCCCAAGGCTGCGCGCCGGCTGGACGAGGCCGCCGCCCGGATCTACCGGACCGCCCAGGTGCCTTGGGACGGCCACTTCGACCTGCTGGTCCTCGACGCCGGGGCCAACCGCGCCGCCCGGCTCCGGCTCGCCCCGACCCTGGCCTACCTGGGGTACGGCACGCTCGACGGCACCACCTGGGTGGCCCCCCGCCCGGGCGAGGACGTGGATGCCGTGCTGACCGAGGCCGGCGTCGCGTACGAGCGCTTCACCGCCAGCCACGCCGCCGGCACGCCGGGCGCCATGGCGATGGTCCGCCGCGCCTGGGACCTGGACGAGATCGGGACGGCGTACCAGCAGTTCGTCCGCGAGCTGCGCCCGGTGGTGGCCGCGGTGACCGAGGACAGTGCCGACGTGGACGCGTACGCGGCCCGGTTCCGGCTGG
This sequence comes from Micromonosporaceae bacterium, assembly GCA_035707405.1. Lineage (GTDB taxonomy): Bacteria > Actinomycetota > Actinomycetes > Mycobacteriales > Micromonosporaceae > DASSUC01. Next base: position 902 of record DASSUC010000451.1, read on the forward strand.
TGCACGCCTGGCGTACCTTCCTCTTCCGCGATCCCCAGCTGCCGCCGGCCCTGCTGCCCGACCGCTGGCCGGGCAGCACCGCAGCGGCCTTCTTCGACCGGCACGCGGCCCGGCTGCGCCCGGCCGCCGACCGGTACGTGGATCATTGCCTGGAGCGCTCCGCCCGACCGACCGTCTCGACGTCCATCCCGTAGAGAGGCCCTGCCGTGACCGACCCACTGCTCGTCGAGCGCGCCGACGCGGTCGTGACGCTGACGCTGAACCGCCCGGACTCCTTGAACTCGCTGGACATCCCGCTGAAGGAGGCGCTGCGGGACACCCTGGCCGACCTGGAGGCGGACCGGGCCTGCCGGGCGGTCGTCCTCACCGGGGCGGGCCGTGCCTTCTGCGTCGGCCAGGACCTGCGCGAGCACGTCCAGCTGCTGGAGTCGGGCTCCACCGACCCGCTGCACACGGTGGCGCAGCACTTCAACCCGATCGCCCGCCGCCTGACCAACCTGCCCAAGCCGGTGGTGGCCGCGGTGCGCGGCATGGCCGCCGGCGCCGGCGCCTCGCTGGCGTTCCTCGCCGACTTCCGGATCGGCGGCCCGCGCACCGCATTCCTCATGGCCTTCGCCAACGTGGGCCTGGCCGGGGACACCGGCGCATCCTGGTCACTGCCGCGGCTCGTCGGCCACGCCAAGGCGATCGAGCTGCTCATGCTCGCCGAGCCGGTGGACTCGGCGCAGGCGGCGCGGCTCGGCCTGCTGACCCGGCTCGTGGACGACGACGAGCTGGTCCTGCCGGCCGCGCAGGAGCTGGCCGCCCGGCTCGCGGCGGGCCCCACCGTGGCGTACGGGGCGATCAAGCGCCAGCTGTCGGTAGGCACCGCCGGCACGCTCTCCGACGCGCTGGCGGCCGAGGCCCAGGCACAGACGATCTGCGGGGCCACCGCGGACCACCGCAACGCCACCGCCGCCTTCGTACGCAAGGAGAAGCCGGTCTTCGAGGGCGCCTGACGGCACCGCCGGAGCTACTCCTCGTCCTCCTCCGGGTCGAGGTTGGTCTCGTCGCCGAGCAGGTACGCCCGCATCGCCAGCTCGTCACCGACGGGCGCCACGAACACCGGCAGCTGGCCGGGGCCGAGATCGGTGGCGAAGGTCCAGAACTGCCGGACCGCCTCGGCCGGCGTCTCCGCCTCGATCGGCAGGTCCAGGCTCACCAGCCAGCTCCGGCGGTCGGCCGGCGGGCCCAGCCGCGCCACCTGGGCCCAGAACGCCGCCTCGTCCAGCGGCGTCACCGCGCCGTCGAGGGCCAGCCCATCGGCCGGCTGCGGCGCGTCGAAACACCGCCGGGTGTACGCGAACACGGCCGCCGCACCCGGCTCCGCGGCCCCGCTGCGGGTCACCGCGGAGCCGAAGAGCACCCGCGGCTCCGCCTCGGCCACCAGCAGCACGTGGTCGCCGGCGACCGGCCCGGCGACGCCCAGCGCCAGCGTCTCGTGCGAGAACCGGCGCTGCGCGGCGTACTGCGCGGCCGGGACGAGCACCGCCCAGAAGCCCATGCGCCCATCTCACCACGTCCGTGGCCCGGGGCAGCTCAGCCGGCGTGGCAGCCGCGCAGGTGGTCGTTGACCATGCCGGTCGCCTGCATCAGGGCGTACGCCGTGGTGGGCCCCACGAACCGGAAGCCGCGCCGCCTGAGGTCCTTGGCCATCGCGGTCGACTCCGCAGTGGTCGCCGGGACCTCGGCCAGCGACCGGGGCCGGTCCCGCCGGCCCGTCGGCGCGTACGACCACAGCAGCGTGGACAGGCCCTCGGGCAGCTGCGCGGCGACCCGGGCGTTGGCCAGCGTCGCCTCGATCTTCGCCCGGTTGCGCACGATGCCCGCGTCGGCCAGCAGGCGCTCGACATCCGCCTCCCCGAACGCGGCGACCTTGCCGATCGCGAAGCCCGCGAAGGCGGCCCGGAACGCCGGGCGCTTGCGCAGGATCGTCAGCCAGGACAGCCCGGACTGGAACGCCTCCAGGGCCAGCCGCTCGAAGAGCGCGTCATCGTCGCGGACCGGCCGCCCCCACTCGGTGTCGTGGTAAACCCGGTAGTCCGGCGTCGAGTCTCCCCACGCGCACCGGGCCACCCCGTCGGCCCCCACCACCAGATCGGTCACCCGCCCCACCCTAACGCGTCCGGGCACCATGATCGTTGGACGGCTACCGGCACGACACGCCGGGACGAGTGCCGGTAGGTGTCCAACGATCATGGTGCCCGGCCTCAGGGCAGCACGCCGGTCTCCACCAGCCGGGCGAACCGCTTCAGCGCCGCGCTGAGGCTGACCTTGGAGCCGGGCCACACCAGCGGCCATGCCACCCGGCCGGCGAGCCCCATCGGCAGGTGGAACCACTCGTGCCAGACGACCTGGGTCCGGTTGCCGGCCATCGGGGTGCACCGCAGCACGCCCGGCCCGCGCAGCAGACCTCCACAGTGGACAACACGGACCTCGTACGGCGGGTCCAGGCGGGCCACCCGCATCTCGTCGCGCAGCACGGCCGGCCCGACCGTGGTGACCGCCTCGATCAGGCTGCCCTGCCCACCGTCTCCCTCGACCACCCGCACCCGGGTGAACGGGATCCACTCACCCTGCCGGTCCCAGGTCGTGAACGCGGCGAACACGCGCTTGGCCGGGGCGTTGACGATCACTGTGGCGGTCACCTCGCCGGCACCGGGGGCAGCGGCGTCCGTCGGCCCACCCGCGCCCGTACCGCCGGGTGGGAGCTCGCTCGCGTCGCTCACCGGCGGCTCGACACCGTGTCGTCGACGGCCGCGGGCTGCGCTGCCTGGTCGACCTCCCGGCCCTCCCCGGGCGCCTGCTCCACGGTGGACGCCTCGGCCGCGGGCTCCGCACCGCTCACCGGCGCCGGGGGCGCCTCCTCTGCCACGACCGCCTCTGCCACGACCGGCTCCGCAGCAACCGGATCAGACGCGACCGGATCAGACGCGACCGGCTCAGCGGGAGCCGGCTCGGAGCCTGCGGGCTCCTCAGCTGTGGACCCGCCAGCCGCAGGCTCCTCGCCCGCCGCCACATCCTCCGCAACCGCCTCACCTCCGGCAGGCGGCGTAACCAGCCCCAGGTCGACCCCATCGCGGCCGCCCGGCTCCCAGCCAGGCGGCGGAGGCTCGGCCGGCCCGGCCGCGATGCCGGTCAGGGACGCCTCGCGCGCCCGGCGCAGCACCTCGGCGTCCTCGATGCGACCTGCCCGCAGCGCGTCGATCTCCGACTCCAGCACGTTGATCAGCTCATCCTTGTAGCCGATGTCGTACGCCGCGCGGGCCAGCGCCTGGTCCACCTGCGCCATCCGGTAGCCGCGCAGCGCGACATCGAACCGGGCGCCGCTGACGTCGGACTCGACCAGTGGCCGGCTGGTCGGCAGCGGGACCGCCCGGTCGTCCGGCTCTGCCGGCTCCAGCCCGGGGTCACCGCCGGTGACCACCACCGCGACGCCGAACACGATCGCCCCGACGACGAGCGCCGCGGTGAGGATTAGCAGCAGCTGACCCATGCCCCGATCGTGGCATGGCGATGAGACCGCAGCGACCCCGGGCGGTCCGGTAGGCTCATGATCAACTTATCGGGAAGGGGTACCCGTGTCCCCACTGCGGCTCGGCCGGCGGCGGTTCGGCGAACGCGAGCTGGCCGTGATGGCGATCGTGAACCGTACCCCTGACTCGTTCTTCGACCGCGGCGCGACCTTTGCCGCGGACGCCGCGCTGCGCGCGGTGGACCGGGCCGTCGCCGAGGGGGCGGACATCATCGACATCGGCGGCGTCAAGGCCGGGCCGGGCGCCGAGGTCGACCCGGCCGAGGAGATCCGGCGGACCGTGGCGACGGTCGCCGCGGTGCGCTCGGCGTACCCGGATCTGGTTGTGTCGATCGACACCTGGCGGGCGGAGGTGGCGGCGGAGGCGGTGGCGGCAGGTGCCGACCTGGTCAACGACACCTGGGCTGGCGCGGACCCCGGGCTCGCCCGGGTCGCCGCGGAGTCCGGCGCCGGGTTGGTCTGCTCCCACGCGGGTGGGCTGGCGCCGCGGATCCGGCCGCACCGCGCGGCCTTCGACGACGTGGTCGCCGACGTGGTCGCGACCGTCACCCGCCTCGCCAGGCACGCCGTCGACCTGGGGGTACGCCCCGACGGCATCCTCATCGACCCGGCGCACGACTTCGGCAAGAACACCTGGCACTCGCTGGAGCTGACGCGCCGCCTCGACGAGCTCGTGGCGACCGGCTGGCCGGTGCTGGTCGCGATCTCCAACAAGGACTTCGTGGGCGAGACGCTCGACCTGCCGGTCGAGGAGCGGCTGGAGGGCACGCTCGCCGCCACCGCGGTCTCCGCCTGGCTGGGCGCCCGGGTGTTCCGCGCGCACCAGGTCGCCGCCACCCGGCGGGTGCTGGACATGGTCGCCTCGGTCCGGGGGGACCGGCCACCCGCGGTGGCCCGCCGCGGCCTGGCCTGATCGGCCTCAGGTCCAGCGCAGCACGCCCTTGCGCCAGGCGTAGAGGATGCCGAGCGCGACTATGCCGATGAAGATGCCCATCTCCACCACGGTGACCACGCCGAACCCGGGCCGGGCGTAGACCACCGCCCACGGGAAGAGGAACACGCTCTCCACGGCGAAAAGCACATAAAGATACGCGTAGACGTAGTACCTGATCTGCGCCTGCGCCCAGTCGCCGCCGACCGGGTCCAGCCCGCACTCGTACGTCGTCAACTTGCCGGCCGGGTTCGCCGGTCGGGCAGGGCGCAGCAGCCGGTTGGCGGTGAACGCCACGACGAAAAACGCCGCCCCGGCGAGCAGTAGCAGGCCAAGTGTCGCGTAAGAGCCGAGGTACCCGCTCATGTCGCGCAGCGTACCGTTACCGGTCGGTCGTAGGAGGTGCGCCGGGACCCGGTACGCCGAATAATTGCCGTCCAGACGATGCCGTCGAGCGCCCTGGGTGACCGGTATGGGGGGAGGTGCCATGATCAGAACCGTGATGCCTCGGGCGACGCTCCTCGGCCGGGCCGTCGTCGCGGTCGGGCTGTCGGTCAGCCTGGGCACGGCGGCCGGTGCCGGCTATCTCGCCCTGGCCCAGCCGGGGCGGGCCTACGCCGAGCCGGTCACCGACCTCACCCTCGACCCGTCCCCGACGCCCGCGACGTCACCGGAGCCGGTGCCTTCGCCGACTCTGGCGCCGCCTGCGGCGCCCCCACCTCCGCCGCCGCCCCGGCTGGGCGTCCGGCTGTCGGCCAGCGAGGTCCGGCTGGGCGCGGACTACTGGCACGGCACCGCAGGCTTCGCCGACCTCGTCATCACCGCGGAGAACACGAGCACCGTGGACGAGCGGGTCGAGGTGGTCTACACGACGCCGGAAGGGGTGAGCGACACCCGTGCCGGCTGGGGCGGGCAGGGCTGCGTCGAGCTCGCCGCGCGGATGTACCGCTGCATCCGGGGTGGCGTCGCGGCGGGCACCCGGTGGACGCTGCGGCTGCGGCTGCGGGTGGAGGCCACGGCTTGGCGGCGGGCTCCGTTGTTCGGCAGCGCCACGGCCACCGCGGCTGCGCCGAGCCACCCCACCGTCCCGAAGGCGCAGGACCAGCAGGTGTTCCAGATCGTCTTCCCGGACGGTCCGCAGCCGCCCAGTCTCGCCCTCTGGGTTGGCGACGTGGTCCTCGCCTCGCCCGCGGCGCGCACGGCTACGCTGTCGGTCCGGGTCGGCAACCACGGCAGGGTCGCGGCCATCGGCCGGCTGGAGGTGGCGGTCCCGGACGGTGCCACCATCACCTCGGTGCCCGCCCGCTGCGTGGCGCACGTGCGGCTGGACTCCCGCCGGATCCGCTGCGAGCTGGGCCGGCTGGGCAGCGGCCAGGTCGAGGAGCTGCTGTTCGGGCTCGCCGTCAAGGCGACCGCGGGGCTGGCCGCGCCGCTCGCCGGCAGCGCCCGGGCCTACCTGCGGCCGCCGCAGGGCCTGACCGCCGAGGCGGTGGCCACCTTCCGCATCGTGGTCACGGCGGTGACCTCGCCGAGCCCGCAGCCGCCCGGAGGGGCCCAGGGCGGCCCGGGCCTGCCGCCGGTGGACTACCTCCCGGGCGCCCCCGCCGGCTCCACCTCCACCGAGTACGCTGCCGGCCTACCGGCCGGGCCGATCGTGCTCGGCATCGGCGGGCTGTTCACGGTGCTGTGGCTGCTCGTCATGGTGTCGCTACGGCGGCGGATGCGGCGCTACGCGTCCAGGTGAGCAGGGGCATTGCCGCCGGTGAGTAGATTTGGCATCGCCACGAGAGTGGCCTAGCTCACTTCCCACCGGATCGCACCCCGCCTGATCAGGGACATCGAGAAAGCCGGGGCGTCGCGCCGGTGACAGCACACCCGGTCTGCCGACGTAGGCTCGACAGGTGTAAGAAAGAGCGGGTCAGTTCCTACTGCGCGCGCGAGGCCCCCTCACCGCCGGCCATAGGAGGTCAGCACAAGTGGCCAAACAGGTCCAGCAGCTGGATCGGGTGGTCATCCGATTCGCCGGCGACTCCGGTGACGGCATGCAGCTCACCGGTGACCGGTTCACCTCCGAAACCGCCCAG
>DASSUC010000452.1:0-17557 GCA_035707405.1 Micromonosporaceae bacterium
GACACGCCACACAGGACACACCACGACCATCAACCGCGCCATGATCTGGCCCGGCGTGTCGCACACGACCATCACGCCCTACGCCATCTCCACCACGGCCACCCAGTGCGCGAGTCCCCCGGGAGAACCGAATACGTACGCTGCGAGACACCATGCGGACGGAGATTCGGTGGTCACTGCCCCGACAGGCGACCGCTGAGAAGCGAGACGGCCGATACGAAGTCGCGGGCCGGACGCAGAAGCATCGGCCTACCGGAGGAACTGGTGGCGCTGCTGCGACAGCACCGGAAGGAACAGGACGCCGAGCGCGACAGGGCGGCTCAACTCTGGGCAGAAGGCGGATGGTTGTTTGCCACGCCCACGGGTGGACCGGTCAACCCACGCACCGACTACACCGAGTGGAAGCGGTTACTCACCCACACTGGCCTGCGCGACGGCCGGCTGCACGACGCCCGGCACACTGCGGCAACTGTCCTGCTCATCCTCGGCGTGCCAGAGCGGGCCGTCATGGGAATCATGGGCTGGTCGGACTCGGGCATGGCCCGCCGGTACCAACACCTCACGGCGCAGGTACAGCGCGACGTTGCCCGGCGCGTGGGTGACCTGCTCTGGCGGGCAAGCGACGGCGCGGCCGACGACCCGGACGTCATGCTGAGCGGAGCATCATAAGAGGACAACTGAGACCGGAACTGAGACCAGACGCGACGGACGCCCGGCGCTCACCAAGAGCCGCCGGGCGTCTGCCCAGGTCAGGAGCGGTGGTGCAGGGATTCGAACCCTGGGAGGACTCACGCCCTCACACGCTTTCGAGGCGTGCTCCTTAGGCCGCTCGGACACACCACCGCGCAGAAGGCTACCCGACCGCCGCGCCGGTCACCCCACCGGCTCACCGGCCGCCTGGCAAGATCTGCCACATGAGCACGCACATCGGCGCGCAGCCAGGTGAGATCGCGGAACGGGTACTCCTGCCGGGCGACCCGCTGCGGGCCAAGTGGATCGCGGAGACCTTCCTCGAGGGTGCCAAGTGCTACTCGACCGTCCGCGGCATGCTCGGCTACACCGGCACCTACCAGGGCGTCCCGGTCTCCGCGCAGGGGTCCGGCATGGGCATGCCGTCCGCCTCCATCTACGCGCACGAGCTGTTCGCCGAGTACGGCGTACGCACCCTGATCCGGGTCGGCTCCTGCGGCGCCCTGACCGAGGAGCTGCGGCTGCGGGACGTCATCGCGGCGAGCGGGTCCTCGACCGACTCGGCGATGAACCGGGTCCGCTTCGACGGCCTCGTCGACTACGCCCCGGTCGCCGACTTCGGGCTGCTGCGTACCGCTGTCGACGTGGCGGCGCGGCGGGGCGTACCCATGCGGGTCGGGCCGATCCTGGCGGCGGACGCCTTCTATACCGACCGGCCGGACCTCTACGACCGGCTCGCCGACTACGGCGTGCTCGCGGTGGAGATGGAGTCGGCGGCGCTCTACACCATTGCGGCGAGGTTCCGCGCCCGGGCGCTGACCATCCTCACTGTCAGCGACCACCTCAAGACCGGCGAGCACACCAGCGCCGAGGATCGCGAGAAGACGTTCTCCCAGATGGTGGAGATCGCACTGGAGGCTGCTGTCACCAGTCCCTGACGCAAAGTTACCGACCGGTCGGTCGGATTCTGCGGTACGCTTGGCCGCGTGACCGACACCGCAGTCCACGATGGCCGGCTGGCCCGGGGCGAGCGCACCCGCACGGCCGTCCTTGACGCCGCAGTGTCCCTCGCCACCGAGGCCGGGCTGGACGGGCTCTCCCTCGCCCAGCTCGCCCAGCGCCTCGGGGTGAGCAAGTCCGGGCTGTTCGCCCACTGGCGGTCGAAGGAGGAGCTCCAGCTGGCCACCATCGACCGGGCCCGCGACCAGTGGGCCGAGCGGGTGGTGGCGCCGGCGATGCGGGCTCCGCGCGGCGTGCGGCGGCTCTACGCGCTGCACGAGGCCCGGATGGCCTTCTACGAGAGGGCGGTGCTGCCCGGCGGGTGCTTCTTCGCCAACGCCGAGTTCGAGTACAACGTCCGGCCCGGGGTGGTCCGCGACCGGTTGGTCGAGGTCTTCCGGGAGTGGATGTGCCTGCTGGAACGGCTGGTGGGCGAGGCCGTCGCGGCCGGGGAGCTGCCTTCCGACACGAACGTGGCGCAGCTCGCCTTCGAGATCGAGGCGCTGGGGCTGGTCGCCGTGGTCCAGTCGCGGTTGCTGACCGCTTCCACCGCCTATGCGTACGCCCGGCGGGCGGTGCGGGACCGGCTCCGGGTGCTGTGCCGTGACTCCTCCCTCCTCCCGGAGGTCGACGCATGACCGCCACCGCAGTCGTGGACTTCGGGCGGGTGCAGCGGGTGACCGTCCACTTTGACGACCTCGACGCGATCGGGATCGTGCACAACGCGAAGTACGCCGTGCTGGTCGAGCGGGCGCTGTCCGCGTACTGGTCCGCCCGCGGGCACTCGTTCCAGGACGGTCAGCCGACCACGTCGGACGTGGTGCACGCGGTGCGCGAGTTCTCGATCACCTATCACGCGCCGATCCGCGGCACCGGTGACCTGGACGTGCACTTCTGGGTCGAGCGGCTCGGCGGGTCCAGCGCCGTGTACCGCTTCCGCTTCCTCTCCCCGGACCACGCCACGGTGTACGCCGAAGGCCTCCGGGTGGTCGTCAAGCTCGACCTGGCGACCGGCCGCCCGGCGCCGTGGAGCCCGCACGCCCGCGAGGTCGCGACCGCCCTGCTGCGGGAGCCCGGGTAGCCGCCGCTGGCCAGGACCCGGCCGCGGGGTGCGTCACGGGGGTGCACCAGGCGGCGGGATCGGGCGGCCCGCCCTGGCTGCCGGCTCCTCATGCTCTGCACCAGGCAACCCAGCAGAGCATGAGGAGCCGGCACACACCTACCGGTGGTCACTGAAGAACTGGCGCAGCAGGGCCGCGCACTCTGCCGCCAGGACCCCGGAGTACACCTCCGGGCGGTGACTGAGCCGGCGGTCGCGGACCACGTCCCACAGCGAGCCGACCGCACCCGTCCTGGGCTCCCATGCGCCGAAGACCAGGACCGCCACGCGCGCCAGCACGAGCGCACCAGCGCACATGGTGCACGGCTCCACCGTGACGACCAGCGTGCAGCCATCGAGCCTCCACGACCGGCGTACCCGCGCAGCCTGGCGCAGCGCGACCACCTCGGCGTGCGCGGTGGGGTCGTTGGTGAGCTCCCGCTCGTTGCGGGCGGCGGCGAGCTCGCGGCCGTCCGGTCCGAAGACCACCGCGCCCACCGGCACGTCGGCCGGCGCCGCCGGGCCGGCCGCGACGGCCAGCGCCCGGCGCATCCACTGCTCGTGACGCGCGCCCGGGCCGGCCGGCCCGGTCATGGCAGCGCTGTCCTGGCCATGCCCTCGTGGCCCTCGCTCCGCTCGGTCATGGCTCCCGCAGTTCCTCGACCTCGTCCCCGCAGCCGAGCGTCTGGCAGATCTCCGCCGTGACATCGGCGGGCATCATGCCTTCGTGCCCGCACAGGGCGAGCAGGCGGTGTGCTGAGACGCCCAGGTCGGCGAGCAGGTCTGCGTCGCCGACCTGGTCCACGTCCGGCTCGGCCGCCGAGCGCTCCGCGCCGTCGTCGGTGGCCAGCTCCTCGGCGTCGTCGATCTCCAGCGCCGGCGCCTCGATGTCGCCGAGCAGCACCGCGCCCAGCCGGGACTCCTCGGCGAAGACCGAGTCAGACCCGAACACGCGAAGGTCATCACCCTGGTCCAGGCGCAGGATGACCAGGTAGGTGTCGTCAGCCTCCACGAACAGCAGCGACACCGCGGCCTCCGGATCGGCGTCGCGCAGCCGGTCCGCGACCTCTTCCACGTCGGCCGCGCCGGTCAGGTCCAGTTCCGTCGCGGACCAGCCATCCGGCCCGCGGGCCACCGCAGCGGCGAAGTACGACACAGCTCCCCCACACCCACCTGCGCGGCCGGTGCCGCGCGACATCCGCTAGATCGTCCTTACGCATGACGGTATCGGGCCGCAGCGCCGCGCGCTCCGGCGTGGCGAGGGGTTCAGCTGGCTAGCCGGCGCCGGCTGGCGATCAGCCCACGCAGGCGGTCGGTACGAAGCTGGTGAGGCTGCACCCGGTCGCGCACTGTCTTGGCACCGGCTAGCTCGGCGAGCAGCTGCAACCGTCGGCGGTGGCGCTCGGGATCGAGTCGCTGCAGCGTCAAGGCCATGGGCCAGAGGGTGCCCGCTGCGCCGGCCGTTCGTCAAGCCGGGTCGCGGACCGCGGTCAACCCTTCACGAGCAGTGCTTTTCCGTGAAACCAGTGCGGCCGTGCTGGCCGCTGGCGCCTACCACAACGGCCAGTCCGCCCGTGCCGCCCAGGCGGCCGTCAGCACCGCACCGGCCACCGCCCAGCCGGTCCCCGCCGCGATCGCCACGCCCACCGCCACTCCCCGGTCGCCGAAGCGGACCAGCCCCAGCGCGACTGCCCAGGCGCTCACGCCGGCCGCGAAGGTCCACCACCCGTACCCCTGGACCGACGTGGCGAGCAGGCCGAACAGCAGCATCCAGAGCGCGCCGGCAGCGAGCCCCGCGGCGACCGCTCCGGGTCGGACCGGATGCGGCTCCCGGTAGGTGGGGCGGGGCGGGCGGGACGGGAACAGGCCGGACGGCAGGTGCCCGGGCCGCGTCTGCTCCCCCCGGTCGGACCAGCTCATCGAGGCGAGCCTAGCCTCCGCTACCGGCGCGGGTGTGGGAGAGTCAGCGCCGTGCATGTGGCGGTCGTCGGGCTCGGCCTCATCGGCGGGTCGCTGCTGCGCGCGCTAGCGGGTCAAGGACACCAGGTCCTGGGGTACGACGCGGACCCGGCGACCCGGGCCCTGGCGCGTACGGCGGCGGCGCGGGCCCGGGCCGGCGCCCGGTGGCAGGTGACCGGTGCCGTGGCGGATGCCGCGAAAGGGGCCGACCTCGTCGTGCTGGCGGTGCCCCTGCCCGCGGTGGGTAAGGTGCTGGACGAGCTGGCGGCGCTGGCCTACACCGGTCTGGTCACCGACGTGACCTCGGTCAAGGCAGCGGTACGGGACCTCGCCGCCGATCGGCTCGCCACACCGCACGGCCGGCTCGCCGGGTTCGTCGGCGGCCACCCCATGGCGGGCCGGGAGACGTCCGGCTTCGCCGCCGGCGACCCGGAGCTGTTCGCCGGGGCGACCTGGGCGCTCTGCCTGGAGCCGGACACCAGCCTGCGGGACTGGCTGGAGCTGGCGGCACTGTGGACCTCCCTGGGCGCGCGGGTGGTGCCGACAACGGCCGACGGGCATGACCGGGTCGTGGCGGCCGTCAGCCACGTACCGCATCTGGTCGCCGCGGCGATCGCCGCCAGCGTGGCCGGCGACCCGCTGGCGCTGACGCTCGGCGCCGGCTCGTTCCGCGACGGCACCCGGGTGGCGGCCCAGTCACCGGCGCTGGTGGCGGCCATGTGCGGCGGCAACGCGACCGCCCTTGACGCGGCGCTGGCGCGGGTGCTGGCGGCGCTGGAGGGCGCCCGGGTGGCGCTCGCCGCGGCCGACCCGATCGCCGCGCTGCGCCCCTGGCTGGCCACGGGCCATGAGGCGCGCACCGGATGGCCGCCCCAGGCCGCCTCGACCATCGCCCTGCCGGCGCGCGCGGACACGCTGCTGCGGCTCGGCGGGGTGGGTGGCTGGCTCACCGCGGTCGCGCCGGACCGGGCCACGGTCACCGCCGTCCGCCCCGGCTGAGGCCGGGCTGAGCCGGGCTGAGCAGGTCCGCCAGGTCCTGGTCAGGGGCGGTCGCCGCGACCGACCCGGATCACCCGGCGGTCGGTGACGATGGCGGTGACCAGGTCCGCCGGGGTGACGTCGAAGGCGGGGTTGGCCGCGGCGGCGCCCGCCGGCGCGGTGCCCGTGCCGCCGAAGGAGAGCACCTCCGCCGGGCCACGGTCCTCGATGTCCACATCGGACCCGCACGCCGTACCGGTGTCAACGGTGGACTCCGGCGCCACCACCACGAACGGGACGCCGGCGCGGGCCGCGCCCAGAGCATGGGCGTACGTGCCGACCTTGTTGACGACGTCCCCGTTGCCGCAGATCCGGTCGGCGCCGAGGATCACGCCGTCGACCTCGCCGCGGGCCATCAGGAAAGGGCCCGCTCCGTCGACCGCGACCCGGTACGGGATGCCCAGCCGCCCCAGCTCCCAGGCGGTGAGCCGGGCGCCTTGCAGCAGCGGCCGGGTCTCGCTGGCGACCACGCCGCCGAGCCGCCCCCGGCGGTGCAGCTCGGCCACGACGCCGAGGGCGGTGCCGCCGACCACCGCCGCCAGCCCACCGGTGTTGCAGTGGGTGAGCAGCCGTGGCGCCGCCATCGGGCACAGCTCGGTCACCAGGTCGGCACCCCGCGCCGCCATCGCCCGGGAGGCCGCCACCTCCTCGTCCCGTACGGCGAGGGCCTCGGCCAGCACCGCGTCCGCGCCCTCGGCGAGGCGGGCCGCCGCCCGGTCCACCCCCCGGGCCAGGTTCACCGCGGTGGGCCGGGCGCGGGCGACCCGCCGTACCGCCTCGGCGACGGCCGCGGAGTCGGCACCGTGGCACCGCGCGGCCAGCGCGACACCGAACGCGCCCGCGACCCCGAGCGCCGGCGCCCCCCGGACCGCCAGCCGCTGGATCGCGGCCACCAGCTCGTCCACGGTCGACAGTCGCAGGCGGCGCTCCGCGGACGGTAAAGCCGTCTGGTCGATGATCTCGACTGCCCCGTCCACCCAGTCGATCGTGCGCACCCGGCCAGCGTACGCGGCCTGGTTCCATCAGTTTGTGCGCGTGGGTCGATCCGCCATATCACAGATGCCCCTCAATACAATGGGGTGCCGCGTGGGGTGAAAGGTGGGGTGATGGCAAAGGGCACGTCCTCCGGCCTGCTGGACGAGCAGCGGGCCCAGTCCATCTTCAAGCACGGGATCCTCGACAGGTATGTGATGCCGTTCGCGGAGATGACCGGCTCGACGGCGCCTGGCCGGCGTGTGGTCGTGTTGGACGGCTTCGCCGGCCGTGGCCGCTATCCCGACGGCAGTCCCGGATCGGCGGAGCTGTTCCTGAGGACGTCGGTGAGTACGCCCAAGGCGGTCATCGAGTCGGTGCTGGTGGAGAGGAAACCTTCCGACTTCAGGCGGTTGGTGGAGGTGGTTGCGGAGTATCGCGCCCGAGGCGTGCGTTCTGCCGCGTTGCCCGGCGACGTGGTGCAGTACCTGCCCAGGGTGGTCCAGCAGGCGGCGGGTGTGCCTCTGTTCATGTTTCTCGACCCCTGCGGCGCGAACGTGCCGTACGCCGACCTGGCGGCCGTGCTGGCCGGCCCGCGACGCGACACGCGGCCACCGACCGAGGTGCTGCTCAACTTCAGCGCTGACCTGACCCGCCGGGCGGCCGGTGCGTTGAGGGCCGGCCTGCTCGACCATGACGCCCTGCCGGTGATGGATCGCACCTGCGGCGGTGACTGGTGGCGGCAGGTCGCCCTCGATGCCCACGCGGCTTCACCCACCGGGAGCTTCGAGGCTGCCGCATTCGCCGTAGTGGAGAGGTACGCCCGCAGACTGGCCGCCCATGGCGGCATGCATGCGGTGAGCGTCCCGGTCCGGCGACGCGTGCGCCACCAGCCGATCTACCACCTGGTTTTCCTCAGCCGCCGTACCCATGGGATCTGGGTCTTCGCCGACGCCGTCGCCCACGCCCGCCAAGGCTGGATGCGGGCGCTGGGTCCCGCGGACGACGACCACGACGATGCCCTGTTCAGCTTCGACGACACGGTCGACCAGCAGATCGGCAGCGAGCAGAGCGCGGCCCAGGGGGTGGTGGCGGCGAACCTTCGCGCGCTGGTGGCTGCCGGTCAACAGGTCCGGCTGGTCGATAACCCATGGTCGGTGTTTGGCGACTGCTATGGCATCGCGACGGACTCCACCGTACGCAAGGCACTACGCAGCTTGGAACACAGTGGCGAACTCACTGTTGTCCGCAAAGCGAAGCAGGTCCGCGACATGACCATCACCGGATCGCGCCCGGCTACGCCGTAGTCGCCAGCGCAGGCACTGGCATCTGGTCCCAACTGCGCCCGTCCAGCAGCCGGCCACCCTGCTTCGGGGTCCGGCCACCCCACTGCTTGAAGAAGAACGGCACCTGTGCCGCCAGGCAGCGGTCGCGGAGTGCGGCTGCCCAGGCCGGCTCCATGCGCCGGTGCCGCGGCCCGGACTCGCCACCAACGATGACCCAGCCGATCCCGTCGAGGTCGATCGTGTCGAGCGGACCAAGGAGCGGCTCGCAGGACACAAACCGGACCGCCGCGGGCACGGTGCGCAGGTCGTCGATGCGGAACAGGGTCGCGGCGTCCTCAACGCTGACGCCCATCCATAGGTTCGCCGGCCAGTCGAGCCGGTCGGCGACCTTGCGCAGCCGCGCCGACCGCTTGGTCAGCACCTGGTAGGTGTGCTGCGGGGTGCCGGCCATAACGGAGAACACCTCTCGCACGAACCCCAGCGGGACCCGGGCATGGAACAGGTCGGACATCGAGTTGACAAAAACCAGGCTCGATGTTGGCCAGGCGAACGGCTGCCGCAGGGCCGCTGGGTGCACAGTGAGGCCGAACCCAGGCCCTGAGGTGCGTGGGTCGCCGTCGTTCTGATACTTGGCGGCACCCATCGCCTTGAGGCGCTTGGCCAGCGTCAGCGCGTAGCAGTTGTCGCAGCCGGTCGAGATCTGGTCACAACCGGTGGTTGGGTTCCAGGTGACCTCTGTCCACTCGATCGCGGTCCGCGTGGTCACCGGACGCCACCTCCGCCAGCCTCAACTCACGACAGCCTCAACCTAACGAAGCCTCCAGGTCTGCGATAGCTACGAAACACCATCCTGACGTGCCAGCTAGTCTGCGGCCATGAGCACCCGGGACCCGGTCACCGACCTGCGCCGCATCGCGTTCCTGCTGGAGCGCGCGAACGAGGCGACATACCGGGTACGGGCCTTCCGCTCGGCCGCCGCGGCAGTGGCGGCGCTGGACCCGGCGGAGCTTGCCCGGCTCGCCGCGGACGGGGTGCTGCGGACCGTGCCGGGGGTGGGCGACGTGACCGCCCGGTGCATCACCGAGTCGCTGGCCGGCGAGGAGCCGGTCTACCTGCGCCGAATGCTCGCCACCGAGGGGACCGACCTCGATGAGCAGGCGGCGCGGCTGCGCTCGGCGCTGCGCGGGGACTGCCACTCGCACTCGGACTGGTCCGACGGGGGCTCGCCGATCGAGGAGATGGCGCTGGCAGCGGCCGAGCTGGGCCACGAGTACCTGGTGCTGACCGACCACTCCCCGCGGCTGACCGTCGCCAAGGGGCTCTCCCCGCAGCGCCTGCGCCGCCAGCTCGAGGTGGTACGGGCGCTCAACGACGCCCTGCCCGAGGGGTTCCGCATCCTCACCGGCATCGAGGTGGACATCCTCGCCGACGGCTCCCTGGACCAGGAGCCGGACCTCCTCGCCGAGCTGGACGTGGTGGTCGGCTCGGTACACAGTGGACTGCGTGACCCGGCCGAGGCGATGACCGCCCGGATGCTCGCCGCGGTCGCCAGCCCGCACCTGGACATCCTCGGCCACTGCACCGGCCGCAAGGTGGCCGCGTCCGCGCTCGGCCTCACCGGCGAAGGCGACCGCGGGAACCGCTCCGGCCGCACCCGGCCGGAGAGCCAGTTCGACGCGGCGGCGGTGTTCGCGGCGTGCGCCGAGCAGGGCAAGGCCGTGGAGATCAACTGCCGGCCGGACCGGCTCGACCCGCCCAAGCGACTGCTGCGGCAGGCGGTGGAGGCAGGGTGCCGGTTCGCCATCAACACCGATGCGCACGCCCCGGGCCAGCTGGACTGGCAGCGGTACGGCTGCACCCGGGCCGCCCAGTGCGGCGTGGATGCGGAACAGGTCGTCAACACCTGGCCGGCGGACCGGCTGGTCGCCTGGGCCCGGGCGCACGGCTGACCCGTACCCAAGGTCCATGCTGGACCTCGTGTTACGCGCGTTCAGGGGCTGACGGCCGGGGCGTGCAGGTGGCATCGTGCGGGGGTGACCGCGTTTGCGGAGACTGCCGCACAGCTGGCGCAGCGCATCGTGCCGCCGCCGCCGTACCGGCACCTGCTGGAGCGGGCCCGGTTGGCGCCGCTGCTGGCCGAGCTGCCGCGACGGCGGCTCACCGCGCTCATCGCCGGTCCCGGCTCGGGCAAGACGACCCTCTTCGCCGGCTGGGCCGCGGAGCAGGACTGCGCGTGGTACACGGTCACCGCCGCCGACGCCGACCCGCTCACCCTGGCCCGCGGGCTGGACGCCGCACTGCGGCTGCGCGTGCCGGACCTGCCGCAGGAGCTGGCCGACTCCCTCGCCGGGATGCGCGGGCCGGGCACCACCGGCCAGCTCGGCGCGTTCGTCCCGGCGCTCGCCGCCGGACTGCACGGGCGGCTGCGCCTGGACCTGGTCCTGCTCCTCGACGACGTGCACCTGATCGACGGCAGCCCGGGCGCGGTCCGCCTCCTCGCCGACCTGGCCCACATGGCGCCTGACCGGCTCCACCTCGCCATCGCCAGCCGCGCCGAGCTGCCGTTCCCGGTCGAGCGGCTGCTGGTGCACGGCCAGGTGGTCGCGCTCGCCCCGCAGGCGCTCGCCTTTGACGAGGGCGAGGTCGCACGGCTGCTGGAGGCCGTGACCGGTCCCTGCGCCGTGCGGTACGCCGGCACGGTGCGCGCCCTGACCGACGGCGTGCCGGCCGCGGTCCGGCTGGTGGCGGAGACGCTCGCCGACATCATGCCCGAGCACCGGGACAGCGCCCTGGCCAGATGGGCCGAGCCCGACGGTGACCTGCTGGACCGCCTGCTGGACCGGGAGATCATCCCGCGGGCAGCGCCCGAGCTGCTGACCCTGCTACGGGTGGCGGCGGCTCTGGACCGCTTCGACGCGGACCTGCTGGCCGACCTCGGGGTGCCGGACGCCGCGAAGCTCGTGACCGAGGCTCGCCGGCGGGAGGTCCTGGTGACCCCGGTGCCCGGTGACCCCGCCTGGTGCACGCTGACTGAGGTGGCCCGGCGGTACGCCGTACGCTCGCTGCACGCGGCCCCGGACGAGCCCGGCCGGCTCCAGGCGCGGGCCGCGTCCTGGCACCTGGCCCGGGGTGACGCGGCCGAGGCGCTGCGGCTGCTGGTGGTGCTCGGTGACAGCGCGGCCCTGGCCCGGCTGCTGGTGGAGCACGGCTCCCGGCTGCTGACCGCCGGTCACGTGTCGCTCGTCCAGGCCGCTGTCGCGGCGGTGCGGCCGGAGCACCGTAGCCCGGCGATCGAGCTGCTGGAGGGCGAGGCGCACCAGATCCGCGGGGACTGGGACCGCGCCGTCGCCCACCTGGGCCGGCTGGTGCCGGCGGACGGTCCGGTGCCGGTGGCCGTCGCGTGGCGGCTCGGCCTGATCCACCACATGCGGGGGGAGCTGGCCGAGGCTCTCGACCTCTACCGGCGCGGCCTGGCCCACCCGGACGGCGGGGCAGCGCGGGACCTGGCCCTGACCGCGGCGTGGGCGGCGAGCGCGGCGTGGCTGTGCGGGGCGGTGGAGGAGGGCCGGGAGCTGACCGAACGGGCGGTGATGCTGGCCGAGCGCAGCGGCGACGACACGGCCGCGGCGGCGACCCACACCGCGCTCAACATGCTGGCCGTCCTCGACGGCGACCGGCGCGCCAACGACCGGCACTACCTGCTGGCGCTGGAGCACGCGCGCCGGGCCGGCGATGTCCTGCACATGATCCGGATCCGGTCCAACCGCGGCTCCCGCTACCTGGACGAGGGCCACTACGGGGAGGCCTTCGCCGAGCTGGAGACCTCGGTACGCCTGGCCGAGCTGGCCGACTTCCCCACCCTGCGGACGCTGGCGATGGTCAACCGCGCGGAGGCCAAGCGCAGGCTGGGCCGGCTCGACGAGGCGGCGCGGGACGTGCAGACCGTGCTGGGCGAGCAGCAGCGGCTCGGCTCGCGGCTGGCCAGCTACCCGCTGATGGTGCTCGGTGACGTGCGCCTGGACCAGGGCAACACCGCGCAGGCCCAGGCGTGCTTCGAGGAGGCGGTGCGGCTGGCCGAGGCCGCCGGCGACCAGCAGGCACTGGTGCCTTCGCTGGCCGGCCTGGCGCTCGCGGTGGCGCCCCGGGACATCACCGCGGCGGCCGCGCTGGCGGAGCGGGCGGCCGGGGTGGAGTACGCGCTCGGGCACACCCGGGCGCTGCTCGCGGTGGCGCACGTCGCGCTGCGCCGCGGCGACATCGCCGCGGCGGGAGCCGCGGCGGAGGCGGCGACCCAGGCGGCCCGCCTGCGGCGGGACCGGCCGGCGCTGGCCGAGTCGCTGGAGGTCCGGGCGGAGCTGACCGGAGACCCGGCGCAGCGGCGCGCGGCGCTGGACGAGGCCGAGGCGATGTGGGCGGCGCTGGACTGCCCGGTCGGCCTGGCCCGCACCCGGGTGGCGCTGGCCGGGCTGCTCGACCACGACGTGGCGCGGCGCCTGCTCACCGCAACGGCCACGCAGTGCCGCCGGATGGGCGCCCGCAGCCTGGCGCACCGGGCCTCGGAGCTGCTCGCCGCGCTGGCCGACGCGCTGCCGCCGGCGGTGGCGATCCAGACCCTGGGCGGGTTCGCGGTGACCCGGCGCGGGCACGCGGTGCCACAGGG
The DNA here is from genome assembly GCA_035707405.1 of Micromonosporaceae bacterium. Taxonomy (GTDB): domain Bacteria; phylum Actinomycetota; class Actinomycetes; order Mycobacteriales; family Micromonosporaceae; genus DASSUC01. The sequence continues at coordinate 12,704 of DASSUC010000452.1, forward strand.
CGAGTGGCGCACCCGCGCAGCCCGCGAGCTGCTGAAGATGGTGGTGGCCCGGCGCGGCGCCCCGGTCGAGCGGGCAGCGGTCCTCGCCCAGCTGTGGCCGGACGAGAGCGCCGAGGCCGGCGCCGCCCAGCTGGATGCCGCGCTCGCCGCGGTGCGGGCGGTGCTCGACCCGGGGAGGGAGCTGCCGGCAGACCACTACCTGGTCGCGGCTGACGACCGTATCCAGCTGCAGCTGCCCCACGTCGAGGTGGACGTCGAGGGGTTCCTCACCCAGGCGCGGGCCGCGCTCGCCCGGCAGGCCGCCGGGCAGCCGGCGGTCGAGGAGCTGTCCCGGGTGGAGGCGCGCTACACCGGCGACTTCTACGCCGAGGACCCGGCCGCCGGGTACGCGCAGGCGCTGCGCGAGGAGGCCCGGGCCGTGTACCTGTCCGTGGTCCGGGCGCTCGCAGAGGCGTACAGCGGCACCGGTGACCCGGAGGCGGCAGCCCGCTACCTGCTGCGGCTGCTCAGCCAGGACCCGTACGACGAGCCGGCGCACCTGGCGCTGGTACGGGCCCTCGACGCCGCCGGCCGCTATAGCGAGGCGCGCCGGATGTACCGCACGTACGCCGCCCGCATGGCCGAGCTGGACGTGGAGCCGGCCGCCTACCCGTCCGAAGGGTGAGACGACGGGACCCGGGCCCTACCCGGTGCAGTAGGTCCGCACCTCGACGGTCGCCACCGGTGCCTGCCTCGCCGCAGCCGTGAACGCGTCCGCCTCCTGGCGGCTGGCGAAGTAGACGGCCACGTGGCGGTACGGCGTACGCGCGGGCAGGCCCAGGCCCTCCCGGACGCCGGCGTCGCAGTCCATCGACGTGATCGAGGTGCGGTAGCCCAGCTCTGACGCGTACGCCACGGCGCGACCCAGCTTGGCCGGGTCACCGTCGCTGTCCGTGGCGAGCACCACCGCCCACGCCGGTCCACCGGCGGTGAGCTGCGGCAGGGCGGCAGGGCGCCCACCCCTGGGGCGGCAGTCGCGGGCGAACACGCAGAGCCGGTCGTGCAGCCTCTGCCAGCCGCGGTCCACCGCTGCCGGGTCCACACCACGCACGACCAGCAGTGCTGCGCCGTACCTGAGGACGACCTCGGTCACCGCCGGCGGCAGCGACCCTTCCCGCCGGTACGTGTACCGCGTGGTCACCTTGACCGCCGAGCCCCCGAAGTCCAGCTCCACTATGGTCTTGCGCCAGGCAAACCCGTCGTACGTGCCATCGGCGCAGCTGGCCGCCTCGGCCCGGAACCCGTCGAGGACCCGGCCCGCGGTCGGCCCGTCCGAGTACACCAGCAGGAGGATGCCCGCCCCGTCGTACTCGGACACCGAGCGGGCGGCGATCACCTCTGCGTTGCTGGCCGGCGGGTTCGGACTATGGCACTGCGGCGGCGGGCCACTGGCTCCGGTCGAGACGAGGCCCTTCTCCGGCAGGAACCCGGGCGGGACCGTGGCACCGACCGGTTGGCGTACCGAGCCGGCCGGCGGGGCGTATGCCGGCGCGCCGGGCGAGGCGTGGGTCGGCTCGCGCGAGCCGTCGGCCAGGTGGACGACCGCCGGGCCGCCCGGGCGCAGCGGGCCGGCGACCAGGAACCCGGCCCCGACCGTCGCCACGACGGCGAGGCCTGCCAGCACCGCACGGGTGGTCTGCCGCCGGCGGCGGCCCCGAGCCACGAGCTGCTCGGCGGGTGGCAGCGGGACCATCGTCTCCAGGCCCCGGTGCAGCGCGCCGAACCGCTCGCCAAGGCCGGGTCCAGCCGGTTCGTCGAAGTCACCCACTGGGGCACACCTCCCACTCGCGCCCGCTCCGGCCGGTGGTGTCCGCCGGGCTGCCGGTGATATCCGCCACGCCAGCCGCAGGACGGACCGCGCCAGCCGCAGGACGGGCCACGCCAGCCGCAGGACGGGCCGCGCCAGCCGGGCGGCGGGCGGCGTCCAGGTCCGTATCGTCCCTACCGTCGGCCCGGCGGCGCTGGGCGCCGTACCCTTCGGGATCTGCGCCCAGGATGGCGCCGAGCGCGTCGCGCCCGCGGCACAGCCGCGACCGGACCGTGCCAGGGGCCACCCCGTCCATCGCCGCGATCTCGATGGCCGAGAATCCGCCGAGGTAGTGCAGCACCAGCGCCCGCCGCTGCGCCTCGGGCAGCCGCCGCAGCGCCGCGATGAGGTCCGCGCCGCAGCCATCCGGCTCCGGCTCGGGCGCCGGTGGCCCGTGCCGGCGCCAGGAGGCGGCCGCCGTCCGTGCCCGCCGCCAGCGGCTCACCGCGACCCGGTAGGCCACCCGGCAGACCCAGGCGCGCGGCTCGTCGTACTCGCAGATCCGTTCCCACCGCGCCCAGGCCCTGATGAACGCCTCCTGCGCCGCCTCCTGGGCCTCGGCCAGGTCCCCGGTGTACGCGTACAGCTGGGCGACGACGCTGCGGTAGCTCGTCCGGTAGAACTCCGCGAACGCGCCTTCGCCGGCGCCGTCGTCCGCCATGCGGGCCTCCCGTCGACCGTGCGCGGTGGGTGTCAGCGGGTACACGCCGACGGGCCGGCGCGCGTTGCATCGGCTTAGCGACATCGCTGCGCGTGTGCCCGCCACCGTGAGCGTGGCCCATCCGGGGTCGGCTCCGCCACCGCGTGCCGGACGCACGCCGACCCATACCCATTGCATAGGGTCATGCATGTGCGCGACATCGCCGTGTTCAGCGGCAGCGCCCATCCGGCGCTCGCTGCGGAGATCTGCACCCATCTCAAGGCACCGCTGTCGCCGTCGCGGCTCCAGCGCTTCGCCAACGACTGCCTCGAGGTCCAGCTCCAGGACAACTGCCGGGAACGCGACGTCTACCTGATCCAGCCGCTGGTGCCGCCGGTCCAGGAGCACCTGGTGGAGCTGCTGCTGATGCTGGACGCGGCCCGGGGAGCGTCGGCGGCGCGGACCACGGTGGTGCTGCCGCACTACGCGTACGCCCGCTCCGACAAGAAGGACGCCCCACGCATCTCGATCGGGGGACGGCTCGTCGCCGACCTGCTCGTCACCGCCGGCGCGAGCCGGGTGCTCACGATGACCCTGCACTCACCCCAGGTGCACGGCTTCTTCAGCGTGCCCGTCGACCACCTGCACGCGCTGCGCGAGCTCGCCGCCCACTTCCAGGCGTACGACCGCACCGCCGCCGTGGTCATCTCCCCTGACCTGGGCAACGCCAAGTCCGCCTCGACCTTCGCCCGGATACTCGGGGTGCCGGTCGCCGCCGGCGCCAAGCAGCGATTCAGCGACGACCGGGTGGTCATCAGCTCGATCATCGGTGACGTCGCCGGCCGGGACGTCATCGTGCTCGACGACGAGATCGCCCGTGGCAGCACCATGTTCGAGCTGCTCGACCGGCTGCGCGAGCGGGGGGTCCGGTCGATCCGGGTGGCGTGCACGCACGGGCTGTTCACCGCTGGCGCGCTGGACCGGCTGGCCGCCCAGCCGGACGTGCTGGAGATCGTGTGCACCAACACCGTGCCGATCCCGGACGCGGCGCGGGTGCCCAAGCTGAACGTCCTGTCCATCGCGCCGGCCTTCGCCGAGGCGATCCGCCGCATCCACGATGGAGAGTCGGTCAGCGCCCTGTTCGACCCGAGCTGGCAGCAGCCGGGCTCACCGCGAGATCTGGCGCTGGACGGCCCACAGCGCAGCCTCGGTGCGTGACGCCGACTGGGTCTTGCGCAGCAGGTTCGACACGTGCACGGTCACCGTGCGGATCGAGATGCCCAGCGACCGGGCGACCTGCTTGTTGGACATGCCGGCGGCGAGGCAGCCCAGCACCTCGATCTCGCGCGCGGTCAGCTCGGCCTCGGCGGACGGGGCGGCGCAGGCCCGGGCGGCGGAGGCCCGGGCGGCGGGTGCCGGTGGGGCCGCCAGGCGCACGTGCTCCGGCAGCGGCTCGCTGGCCAGTGCGTCGAGCCCGCCGCCACCGGCGGTGGCCAGCAGCTCGGTCAGCCAGTAGGGGTTGCCGCCGGTGCGGCGCCACACCGCGCGCGCCACCTCATCCGGCACCGGCGCCCCGGGGTGGACCTGGGCCAGGACCTCCCCCACCTCGGCCGGGCCGAGGGGGCTCAGGTGCTGGCGCACCGCGCCGGGCGCGCCGGACAGCCGCGCCAGGGCGCGCGCGGCCAGCTGCGGCGAGAGCGCCGCCTCCGGCGGCCGGCTGGTCACCAGCAGCAGTACCGGCAGCTCGGGCGCCGCGGCCAGCTCGCCGACGAGGTTCACGCTGGCCGGGTCGAGGGCGTGCAGGTCCTCCACGACCAGCACCACCGGCCCGGGCCCGACCAGCGCCCGGACGGTACGCACGGCCAGGCGCAGCAGCGCCCCCGGCGCGTACCGCTCGGTGGGGGCGTCCGGGTGCTGGGCCAGCCAGGCCAGCGCGTCCGCCGGCACGGCAAGCCCGTCGGTGTCCCGCCCGCTTAGCACCGCGGCCAGCCAGTCGTACGGCGCCGGCGTGTGCACCCGCGCGGCGCCGGCCAGCACGGCCCGCGGCCTGGGCCGGAACGCGTCGAGCGCGCTGGACACCAGCATGCTCTTGCCGAGGCCGGCCGCGCCGGTGATGACCACCGGGCAGGCGGTCGGAGCCTCGCCCGCGGCGACCCTGGCCCACGCGCCGGCCAGCTCTTCGAGCTCGTCGGCGCGTCCGACCATGGACACCGGCATCATGGCTCTCACGATACGTAGTAGTTCGTAGAGACACCGCCACCGTGTCCTGGAAGGCTGCCCGCATGAGCTTCACCCTGCGCTCGTCCGCCGTCAGCGACCTCGGCCTGGTCCGGACGAACAACGAGGACTCCGCGTACGCCGGCCGCCG
>DASSUC010000453.1:0-9727 GCA_035707405.1 Micromonosporaceae bacterium
GTGTTCGGACAAGTTGATAGAGTTACGGCGGCCATAGCGGTGGGGAAACGCCCGGTCCCATCCCGAACCCGGAAGCTAAGCCCACCAGCGCCGATGGTACTGCACCGGAAACAGTGTGGGAGAGTAGGACGCCGCCGGACAGCCACCCGCGGGGGGCCACCATTGGTGGCCCCCCGCGCGCCGTTACCGAGCGGGTTCCGGCGTCCTCAGGAAGGATGAACGGATGGCCGAACGGAACGAGGTGCGGTCATGAGCACCGCGACGCCAGGAGGACGGGGCGACCGCGCCCCCCGTCGAGGCATGCCACGGGCTGGTGCCGACGGGCGTGCCGGCGCGGGCGGGTTCCGTGGCCGGGCGGGTCGTCCGGGCTGGTGGTCGGAGCGGCGCGACGGCCCTCCCGCCTCCGGTGGGGAACGGGCCTCCGATGCGGGTCGTGGCGGCGGCCGGGAACGACGTGATGACAGCTTCCCGGGCCGGGGTCGCGACAGCGCGGAACGCCGGCAGCCGGGCCGTGGCCGCTCGGACGGGCCCGCGGGCGACGATCGCAACGGTGCCCGGCGCTCGACTGGCCGCCCTGGCCAGGACCGTTTTCCTGGGGAGGGGCGCAGCTTCCCTCGGGAGGGGCGCAGCTTCTCTGGGGAGGGGCGCAACGGTTTCCCGGGCGCGGGAGAGCGCCGCAGTCGCGACACCTGGCGGTCCGACCGGCGGTCCGACCGTGACGCAGGCCGTAGCTGGCCGGGTCGGGGTGGCTCCGCTGCCGGCCGGGACCGGGACGACCGGCGTACGTGGGAACGGCGGGACTCCTCGTCGAGGTACGAGGACCGGTACGCCAGCCGTATGGAGGGCACCCGATCCGGCGAGAGGCCTGGGCGGGGCGGTTGGGTCGGTGGTCCGCGACGGGACGGCCATCATCCGCGACGTGAGGGAGACGGACCACGACGTGAGGGAGACGGCCCGCGGGGCGGTGCCGGCTACGGTCGGGCTCCGGGTCCGCCCGGTGGGGACCGGGCCCGGGGAGCGCGCGGCCAACGCTCCGGTGAGCAGTGGCCGCGGAAGGACCGGAGGCGGGATGGCGGGCCCACCCGTGGGGACCGTGAGGGGGACCGCTCCTACCGTGGCGGCCGGGACCACATCGGGGATCGCGGACCGGTCGCCGGCGGCTCCGGCGGGTTCGACCGCGGACGGAGCCAGCAGAGCAGACCGGGCCAGCAGAGACGCGCGGGGGGCGCCGGTCGGGACGACGGCCGCCGGGACGGGTCTGGCCGCCCGGCCGGGGGTGCTGCGCCGGCCGGGAATGCTGCGCCGGCCAGGGGTGCCGCGCCGGTCGGGGGTGCTGGTCGCGGCGGTCAGGACCGGGCCGGGTTCCGGCCGCGCGGGGACCGCGACGCGCCGGACCGCGGGTCCCGCCCTGACCGGTGGGACCGGCCAGCGGGTGAACGGCGCGGGACCGCGCCGCAGCAGGGACCGGCCGGTGGGTCACGAGGTGGTGCCGGCCGGGGCGCGGGTGGGCGGTGGTCCCAGGACGACCAGCGCGGTGGCGGCAGGTGGCCCCGGCCCAACCGGGAGGCCAGGGACCGGCCAGGAGGCGGGCGCAGCGGCCGGCGGGACGGCTCCGACCAGGCTCACCATGGCGACCGGACGGATGGCGACGACCGTACGCCGGCTCCACCACTGCCCGACGATATCGAGGCGCGTGACCTCGACCGTGCGGTACGCGCCGAGCTCGGGTCCCTCGCCCGGCCGGTCGCGGAGACAGTCGCACGCCACCTCGTGGCGACCGGGCGGCTGCTGGACGAGGACCCGGAGCAGGCGTACGCCCACGCGCTGGCGGCTCGCCGGCTCGCCCAACGCATCGCCGCGGTCAGGGAGGCGACGGGGCTGGCCGCGTACCGCGCCGGGGAGTGGCACACGGCAGTCGCCGAGCTGCGCACGTACCACCGGCTGGCCGGCACCCAGACGCACCTCGCGGTGATCGCGGACGCCGAGCGGGCACTGGGCCGGCCGGACCGCGCCGTCGACCTGTTCCGGGCCACCGACCTGCGGTCCCTGGAGCCGGCGATAGCCATCGAGCTGCTGATCGTCGCTGCCGGCGCGCGTGCTGACCTCGGACAGCACGCCGCCGCGGTCACCATGCTCCAGGTGCCGGAGCTCGGCTCTACGGCCGCCGACCCATGGGTGGCGCGGCTGCGGTACGCGTACGCGGACGCGCTGCTCGCGGTCGGGCGCCGGGCCGAGGCGAGGGAGTGGTTCGCCCGGGCGGCGGCCGTCGACGAGGACCTCACCACCGACGCCGCGGAGCGGCTGCTGGACCTCGACGGAGTGCTGATCGAGGAGGCCGAGGACGAAGCGGTTGAAGAGGACGTAGCTGACGCTGTCGCGGACGGCGTGACCGGGGGGTCGGAACCGACGGATGACAGGGCGTGACCAAGCCGCTGTGCTCGCCGACGCGTACGACCTGGTGATCCTGGACCTCGACGGCGTGGTCTACCTGGGCGACCGGCCGGTTTCCGGCGCGGTGGACGCGGTGGCCGCGTTGCGGCGGGGTGGCCGCAGCGTCGTCTTCGCGACCAACAACGCGTCACGCAGGGCGGCGGAGGTCGCCGCCCTGCTGACCGGGATGGGCGTGGCGGCCGAGCCGCGGGAGGTCCTCACCTCCGCGCGCGCCACCGCCGAGACGGTCGCGCGGCGGCACCCGGGCGGTACCCGGGTGCTGGTGGTCGGCGCCGATGCGCTGCGCGCGGAGGTGCGCGAAGCGGGCCTGGCGCCGGTGGCCCGCGCGGACGAGGAGCCCCGCCTGGTGGTGCAGGGGTACGGCGCCCAGGTCGGCTGGGCGGACCTGGCCGAGGCGTGCGTGGCGGTCCGGGCCGGAGCCGAGTGGGTCGCCACGAACGCCGACGCGACCCTGCCCTCCCCCCGGGGTCCGCTGCCCGGCAACGGTGCGCTCGTGGCCGCGCTGCGTACGGCGCTGGGCCGGGATCCTGACCTGGTGGTGGGCAAGCCGGCACCGGGACTGTTCACGGCCGCCGCGCGCGAGGCCGGCGCGGCGCGCCCGCTTGTGGTCGGCGACCGGCTCGACACCGACATCGCCGGCGCCCGGCGGGCCGGCATGGACAGCCTGCTGGTCCTGACCGGAGTGAGCGGACCGGCCGACCTGCTGGCCGCCGCCGCCGGCTACCGCCCCACCTTCCTGGCGACCGACCTCAGTGGACTGTTCATGGTGGAGGACGACAGCCGGGTGCCCGCGCTGCCGCCCGGCGCCGACACGGTGGAGGTCGCCGGCTGGCTGGCCCGCCGGGTGGGGCGGGCGGTCGAGCTGGGCGGGGCCGGGCGCCCTGTTGACGCGCTGCGCGCGGCGTGCGCGCTCGCCTGGGCCGGGGACCCGGCGGCCGGCGGTCTGGTGGAGCGCGCGGTGGCCACCTCGCCCGACGCGGAGGCGGCGCTGCGGGAGCTGGGCCTGTCGGGTGCGCCGCCGCTGGCGGCACCGGCCCGGTGAGCTGGGCCGTCCCAGCGGCGGGCCGTCCAGCGGCGGCCTAGAGCAGCTTGCGCAGCTTGAGCAGGTCGAACGGGCTGGCGCTGACCGACACCCGGCGGGCCGCTACGGCGCGGGCGAGGTCGAGCCCGCCGTTGACGAGGGCCAGCAGGTCGTCGCTGGTCGCGGTCAGGGCGATCTTCGCTCGGGGATCGTCGCCGTCGGTGAGGCCGACCAGGCGACCGCCGGTGAGCCGTCCGTGGAACGCCACCCCCAGGTCGGTGATGCGGCATGCGATCGGCCGATCCATCTCCAGCTTGCCGCGCATCTGGTCGGCGTGCGCATCGAGCCGGGCGGCGAGCGCCGCCAGGGCGTTACGGCACTCGTCCACGGTCGCCACTGGCGTACCCCCGTCCTGGCCCGACGCGCCGGTGCGGCCCCAGCACGGTACCTCACCTCGCGTGCCCCCGCGGCCGGTAGCGTGATGCGTGGCGGGCGCGGGCGGCGACCGCCCGGCGCAGGCGGCAGGGAGTGGGGAGAGGACAGGGCATGCAGGACGCGTGGCGGGCATACCTGGAGGTCGCGCTCGGGCTCACCGAGGCGTCCCGCAAACGTGCGACAAAGGTCGCCCGGGACCTGGTCGGTAAGGGCGGCGCAACGGCGGAGCAGCTGCAGGCGCTGGCCGAGGACCTGGTCAGCACCGGGATGGCGAACCGGGAGGCGTTGACCAAGCTTGTGCGCTACGAGCTGGACCGGGCGCTCGGGGCGGTCGGGCTGGCGACTGCCGAGGAGGTCGCGGACCTGAAGGGCCGCGTGCGCGAGCTGGAGCAGCGGCTGCGCGAGGCGCCGGCCGGCCCGGCCGCTGGGGCGGGTGCGCCGGTCCCGGGTGGTGCCGAGCCGGCGGTGGCCGCGACGGCTGTCGCGCCCGCGACGCTGGCGAAGAAGGCCGTGGCCGGGAAGGCGGTGGCCGGGAGGTCGGTGGCCGCGAAGGCGGCCGCTGCGAAGCCGGTCGCTGCGAAGCCGGTCGCTGCCAAGCCGGTCGCTGCGAAGCCGGTCGCGAAGAAGACCGTGGCCAAGAAGGTCGTGGTGAAGAAGGCCGGGACCGGCGGGCCGGGGGCCGCGTGAGCGCCCCGGCCGGCGGGGAGCCGGCGGCCGGGCAGGCACCGGACGCCGGGTCCGGCGCCGAGCAGGTGGACGAGGCGGTGGCGGCGCTCGACGCCGCGGCCGGGCTGCCGCCGCACGAGCAGATCCCGGCGTACGAGGCGGCGCACCGCACGTTGCAGGACACGCTGGCAACTATCGACGAGGGCTGATGAAAGCCGGCGGGGTGTAGGGGGCGGCTGTGGCGCGTCGCTCCCGGCTCGACGCCGAGCTGGTCCGCCGCGGCCTGGCCCGCTCCCGGGAGCACGCGGCGGCGCTGGTCGCCGCCGGCCGGGTCGAGATCCGCGGGCTGCCCGCCCGCAAGGCCGCCGCGCTGGTCGACCCGGCCGACCCGGTACGCCTGCTCGGCGGTGACCCGGCCGACGAGCCGGTGTCCCGGGGCGGCCACAAGCTGGCCGGGGCACTCGCCGTGCTGGCACCGGCCGGGCTGGTGGTCGCCGGCCGGCGCTGCCTGGACGCCGGCGCCTCCACCGGGGGCTTCACCGACGTGCTGCTGCGGGCGGGGGCGGCCGAGGTGGTGGCGGTTGACGTGGGCTACGGGCAGCTGGCCTGGTCGCTGCGCACCGACCCGAGGGTACGGGTGCTCGAGCGCACCAACGTCCGTAGCCTGCAGCCGGCGGCGATCGGCGGCCCGGTGCAGCTGGCAGTGGCCGACCTGTCGTTCATCTCGCTCCGGCTGGTCCTGCCGGCGCTGGCCGCGTGCACGGTGCCCGACGGGGACCTGGTGCCCATGGTCAAGCCGCAGTTCGAGGTCGGCCGGGAGCGGGTCGGCCCGGGGGGCGTGGTGCGCGACCCGGCGCTGCGCGCTGTGGCCGTGCTGGACGTCGCCACGGCCGCGGCAGCCCTCGGCCTGGGTCTCGCCGCCGTGGTCCCGAGCCCGCTGCCGGGCCCCTCCGGCAACGTCGAGTTCTTCCTCTGGCTGCGCCGTGGCGCGCCAGCGGCCGACCCGGTCGCGGTCCGCTCCGCCGTCGAGGCCGGCCCAGCCGGTACGGTCTCCTCGTGACCGGCGGTGGACACGTGACGAGCCGGGCGGCACTGCTCGTCACGCACACGGGGCGGCGGCGGAGCACCGAGCACGCGCGTACGGTGGCGGCGGACCTGATCGAGGCGGGGTTCGAGGTGCGTGTCGTCGCCGAGGAGGCGGCCGACCTCGACCTGCCCGGCGTGCGGCCGGTCTCCGGCCCCGCGGCGGCTGAAGGTGCGGAGATCGTGCTGGCGCTGGGCGGCGACGGCACGCTGCTGCGCGCCGCCGAGCTGGCCCGGCCGGCGAAGGCGCCGCTGCTCGGGATCAACCTCGGCAAGGTCGGCTTCCTGGCCGAGGCGGAGATCAGCGACCTGGACGCGGCGGTCCGCGACGTGGTGGCCCGGGCGTACACAGTGGACGAGAGGCTGACCGTCGACGTCACCGCGGAGTACGACGGCACGGTCGTCGCGCGGTCCTGGGCGCTCAACGAGGTCAGCGTGGAGAAGTCCGCCCGGGAGCACATGCTCGAGCTGCTCGTCGACATCGACGGCCGGCCGCTGAGCCGGTACGGCTGCGACGGGGTGGTGTGCGCCACCCCGACCGGCTCGACGGCGTATGCGTTCTCGGCCGGTGGCCCGGTGGTGTGGCCGGAGGTGGAGGCGCTGCTCGTCGTGCCGATCAGCGCGCACGCGCTGTTCAGCCGCCCGCTGGTGACCGCGCCGACGTCGACGATCGTGGTCACCGTCGACCCGTACACGGCGCTGGCGGTGCTGTGCTGCGACGGGCGGCGGGTCTTCGACCTGCCACCCGGCTCCCGGGTCACGGTCGGCCGGGGCGAGCTGCCGGTACGCGTGGTCCGGCTGCGCCCGCGGCCGTTCACCGACCGGCTGGTGGCCAAGTTCGCGCTGCCGGTGGCGGGGTGGCGCGGCAACAGCGTCTGACCCGGCCGGTACAGGGCGTGGCGGGTGCGGCGGGCGTGGCGCTTGGCGGGGTGTCCCATCCCGCGGCTAGTGTCAGAAGCCGTGCTGGAGGAGCTGCGCATCACCGGACTCGGCGTCATCGAGGACACCACGCTCCCGCTGACCCGGGGGATGAACGTCATCACGGGGGAGACCGGCGCCGGCAAGACGATGGTGGTCACCGGGCTCGGCCTGCTCTTCGGCGGGCGGGCGGACGCCGCCCGGGTGCGTACCGACCCGGGGCGGGCGGTGGTCGACGGGCGGCTGCGGCTGACCGGCAACGCCGCCTCGGCGGTGCAGGCGCGGGTGGCCGACGCCGGCGCGGAGCCGGACACCGACGGCAGCCTGCTGCTCAGCCGTACCGTGACGGTTGAGGGGCGGTCCCGGGCCCACGTGGGCGGCCGGACCGTGCCGGTGTCGACCCTGGGCGACCTGGGTGAGCAGGTGGTCGCCGTGCACGGGCAGTCCGACCAGCTGCGCCTGCTGCGCCCGGCCGAGCAGCGCGCCTCGCTGGACCGGTTCGCCGGTCCGCAGCACGAGAAGCTGCTGGACCGCTACCGGGAGGCGTACGGGCAGTGGCGGCGGGTCGAGGAGGACCTCGCCGACCGGCGGCGCAACGCGCGTGAGCGCAACCAGGAGGCCGACCTGCTGCGCCTCGGCCTGGACGAGATCACCCGGGTCGACCCGCAGCCCGGCGAGGACGAGCTGCTGCGCGAGGAGGCGCAGCGGCTGGAGCACGCCGAGGGGCTGCGCACCGCGGCGGCGCTGGCGTACCTGTCGCTGGCCGGCGGGGTGGAGGCGGGCGACGACGCGCCGGACGCGGGCGGGCTGCTGGGCACCGCCCGGCGTACCCTGGAGGCGCAGTCCACTGTGGACCGTAAGCTGGGCGACCTGGCCGAGCGGCTGGCCGAGGTGGCCACGCTCGTCGGCGACGTGGCGGCGGAGCTCAGCGGCTACCTGGACGTCCTCGACGCCGACCCGGCCCGGCTCCAGGCGGTGTACGAGCGCCGGGCCGCGCTGCGCGGGCTGACCCGCAAGTACGCCGAGGACGTCGACGGTGTGGTCGCCTGGGCCGAGCGGGCCCGGGCCCGCCTCGCCGAGCTGGACACCTCCGACGAGCTGCTGGAGGAGCTGGACCGGGAGCGGCAGCGGTTGGCCCGGGACGTGGCCGAGCTGGCCGGGCGGCTGTCGGCGTCCCGGCGCGAGGCGGCGGACCGCTTCGCCGCGGACGTCACCCGCGAGCTGGCCGGCCTGGCCATGCCGCACGCCCGGGTCGAGGTCGCGGTGCTGCCCCGCCCGGGTGGCAAGGGCGAGCCGACGCTGCCGGTCGGCGAGGGCGAGGCCGGGGTCGGCCCGGACGGCGCGGACGAGGTCGAGCTGCGCCTGCTGGCCCACCCGGGCGCCCCGGCGCTGCCGCTGCAGAAGGGCGCCTCAGGCGGGGAGCTGTCGCGGGTGATGCTCGCGATCGAGGTGGTCTTCGCGGGCGCCGGTGGCCCGCCGACGCTCGTCTTCGACGAGGTGGACGCCGGGGTCGGCGGCCGGGCGGCGGTCGAGATCGGGCGGCGGCTGTCCCGCCTGGCGCGCAGCCACCAGGTCCTCGTCGTCACCCACCTGCCGCAGGTGGCCGCCTTCGCCGACCGGCATCTGGTGGTGGCCAAGGACACCGGGGGCTCGGTGACGACCAGCGGCGTGCGGGTGGTCGAGGACACCGACCGGGCCCGGGAGCTGGCCCGGATGCTCGCCGGCCTGCCCGACTCCGACCTCGGCATCGCGCACGCGGAGGAGCTGCTCGCGGTCGCCGAGCGGGAGAAGCTCTCCGCCGGTGCCCCAGGCTGACGTACGTCCGGGAGGGGACGGTCACGCTGCGTTGTGACGCCTCCCACCGCTGAATCACGACAGGGCACGTTGCTCGGCCAACCGTGCGGGTACGTGCCAGGATGGGCCACGATGCGTCTACCCACCCTGCGCCGGACCCGGTCCGCCGAACCGGGCATCGTCACCGGCACCGCTCGGCTGGACCGACGGACGAAACGTCTCGTCGGGCGGCTGCGGCCGGGCGACATCGCCGTGATCGACCACGTCGACCTCGACCGGGTGGCCGCTGACTCGCTGGTCGCCGTGGGTGTGGCCGCTGTGCTCAACGCCAAGCCCTCGGTCTCCGGCCGCTACCCGAACCTCGGTCCCGAGGTGCTCATCCAGGCCGGCATCCCGCTCCTCGACGACCTCGGCGAGGGGCTCTTCCAGCAGCTGCGCGAGGGTGACCCGGTCCGCGTCGAGGGCAACACGGTCTTCCGCGGGCCCGAGCCGGTCGCACACGGCGTACGGCACGACGCGGAGACGATCGCCAAGGCCATGTCCGACGCCCGCGAGGGGCTGTCGGTGCAGCTGGAGGCCTTCGCGGCGAACACCATGGAGTACCTCAAGCATGAGCGGGACCTGCTGCTCGACGGCGTGGGCGTGCCCGAGGTGCGCACCCCGGTCGCCGGCCGGCACTGCCTGGTCGTGGTGCGCGGTTACGACTACAAGGCCGACCTGGACGTGCTGCGGCCGTACATCAGGGAGTTCAAGCCGGTGCTCATCGGCGTGGACGGTGGGGCCGACGCGCTGGTGGAGGCGGGCTACACGCCCGACCTGATCATCGGCGACATGGACTCGGTCACCGACGACGTGCTGCGCTGCGGCGCCGAGGTGGTCGTGCACGCGTACCCGGACGGCCGGGCGCCGGGCCTGGCCCGGGTGGTGCAGCTGGGGGTGCCGGCCGAGCTGTTCCCGGCCGCCGCGACCAGCGAGGACCTGGCGCTGCTGCTGGCCGACGAGAAGGGCGCCTCGCTCATCGTGGCGGTGGGCACCCACGCCACGCTGGTCGAGTTTCTGGACAAGGGGCGCGGCGGGATGGCCTCCACCTTCCTCACCCGCCTGAAGGTCGGCGGTAAGCTCGTTGACGCCAAGGGCGTGAGCCGGCTCTACCGGCAGAGCATCAGCGGCTCGTCGCTGCTGCTGCTGGTGCTGTCGGCGATCGCCGCGATGGCGTCGGCCGTTGCGGTGTCCACGGTCGGCAAGGCCTACCTCGCCGTGCTCGCCGAGTGGTGGGACAACCTGATGTTCCAGCTGGGGCAGCTCTTCTAGCTGTCGAGACCGACCAGGGGCTGTTCTCGTGATCAACTTTCGGTACCA
>DASSUC010000454.1:0-5878 GCA_035707405.1 Micromonosporaceae bacterium
GTCCAGCGGGTCGCCCACCCGCAGCCGGGCCATCCGCCGCTTGAGCGAGGAGAGCAGCTCGTCGGCGACCGACTCCTGGACCAGCAGCCGGGAGCCGGCGCAGCACACGTGCCCCTGGTTGAAGAAGATGCCGTTGACGATCCCCTCCACCGCCTGGTCGATCGGGGCGTCGTCGAAGACGATGTTGGCCGCCTTGCCGCCGAGCTCGAGGGTGAGCCGCTTGCCGGTGCCCGCCACCGCCCGGGCGATCTGCCGCCCCACCTCGGTGGAGCCGGTGAACGCGACCTTGTCGATGCCCGGGTGGCCCACCAGGGCGGCGCCGGTGTCGCCGGCTCCGGTGACGATGTTCACCACGCCCGGCGGCAGCTCCGCCTGCTGGCAGATCTCAGCGAAGACCAGGGCGGACAGCGGGGTCGTCTCGGCCGGCTTGAGCACGACCGTGTTGCCGCAGGCGAGTGCCGGGGCGATCTTCCAGGCGAGCATGAGCAGCGGGAAGTTCCAGGGGATGACCTGGCCGGCCACGCCCAGCGGCCGGGGCTCGGTCTTACCCGGTAGGGCGTACGGGAGCTTGTCGGCCCAGCCGGCGTAGTAGAAGAAGTGCGCGGCGACCAGCGGCAGGTCGACGTCGCGCGACTCGCGGATCGGCTTGCCGTTGTCCAGCGACTCCAGCACCGCCAGCTCCCGCGCCCGCTCCTGGATGATCCGGGCGATGCGGTAGAGGTAGCGCCCCCGGTCGCGGCCGGGCATCCGGCTCCAGACCTGCTCGTAGGCGCTCCGGGCGGCGGCGACCGCGCGGTCGACGTCGGCCGGGCCGGCCTCGGCGACCTCGGCCAGCACCTCCTCGGAGGACGGGGAGATCGACTTGAACCCGGCCCCGTCCGCCGGCTCGACGAACTCGCCGTTGACGAACAGGCCGTACGACGGCCTGAGGTCGACGACCGAGCGGGACTCGGGCGCCGGAGCATACTCGAAGACAGTCATGATGATCAGTCCACCGGGACGAGACTCTGGCGGCTCCACGGGCTGCGGCAATGCTCATAAATAGTCTCTGACCAGGACGCCATGCCCCTCATCCTATCTTGACCTTCCTCTTTGCCGTCCGCGCCGGACTACGGCGGTAGCCGGCGGGGTGGGCCAACCGCCGGACCGGCGGAACCGTGTGCCGTGGCGGCATCCGTCCGGTGACGCCTACAACAGGGGCCTGTCGATCTGCCGCAGGGGCAAGAAAGCCGCCATGGTCTCGACGCGCGGGCGGACGCCGACATCGGTCCATTCGATCAGTCCGGCGGTCTCCAGGACGTTCAGGTCACGGGTCACCGTTTTCTGTTGCTTACCCGCGTACAGCTCGGCCAGCAACGGGGTCAGGTGGCGGATGGCCGATGTTGCCGTGTACCGCCCGGGAGGGAGGGAGAGGACCAGCTCCCTCTGGCGGGCGGTCGTCGGTGAGCTGGACCGATGGTGCACCTCGTGTACGTAGTTGATCCACGCGACGCTGAACTGCTGCTGCCGAATGATGTTCAGCTGCTCGCGCAGCTCCTCGACGAAACCCGCTATCGCGTAAGAGACGAACCGCTCGACGGAGTACGGTGGCCGGCTCGTCTCCGCCAAGATCTGGTAGTAACGCTGGCGCGTGCGGTTGTAGTAGTTGGATAGCAGGTGGCACGCTGGCGTTGGCAGGCCAGCATCGACAAGGAGCTGAAACTCGATCAGGCGCGCCGTGCGGCCGTTGCCGTCACCGAAGGGATGGATCCACGCCAAGTAGAGGTGGGCCAGGATGGCGCGCAACAGCTTGACCGGACGCCGGTACCGCTCCTCGACCGAGCAGAGGTCCTGGAGCCAGCTGCAGAGCCGTTTCAGTAGAAAGTCGCAGTCTGCCGCAGGGGCCCCACGGTAGACATTGCCGACGGTAACTGAGCGAGTCCTTATCGCACCGGGGACGACGTCCTCCGCCAGATCTAGTCCGTCGAGCACGATCTTGTTGAAGAGGGCGATGCGCTCCGGGGACAGCGGGATCTCAGCACCTCCGGCTAGCTCCTGAACTACTACTTCACAGCCTTTTGCGACGTTCTCCACCTCTATGCCCAGATACTCTTGTGACCTCGGTAAGGGAAGATCACCTTTGAGCCTTTTGCCCACCTCTTCCTCTGATAGCGTGTTGCCCTCGATCTGCGTCGTGGCGTGCACACCCTTGATCAGAAATATCTGGTGTAGCTCCGCTGCGACCCGTGGGGCGAGGGGCACGCCGGCGATGTGGTCGCACTTCGAGAGCGCCTCCCCGAGCTGCATCCAGTCCTGGCTGGACAGTGTTCTGAGATCGAACTGGAAGGTGATCCACGGGTGGCTGTCCAGGTACTGGCGTTTGGCCAATGTTATGTCCCTCATGATCGACGCCATGACCTGCGAAAACTCGATTTCTGGGCGGATTTTGACCAGGATAGTGACCCCGGGTTGGGTAAGCGTACCGTCCGGCACCCGGAAGCGTCAGGTGCCCTCGTCCACGCCTACGGGTCCCGCGCTACGCGCACCGTCCGGCTAGTCCACTGTGAAGTAGTCGGGGCCGCTGTAGTGGCCGGTACGCAGCTTCGTGCGCTGCATGAGCAGGTCGTTGAGCAGCGTCGAGGCGCCGAACCGGAACCGGGCCGGGTCCAGCCACTCCGCGCCCGCCGTCTCGTTGACCATGACCAGGTAGCGGATCGCGTCCTTGCTGGTGCGGATGCCGCCGGCCGGCTTGACCCCGACCAGGCGCCCGGTGGCGGCGAGGAAGTCGCGCACCGCCTCGAGCATCACCAGCGTCACCGGCATGGTCGCGGCCGGCTGCACCTTGCCGGTGGAGGTCTTGATGAAGTCGGCCCCGGCCAGCATCGCGAGCCACGAGGCCCGCCGCACGTTGTCGTAGGTGGCCAGCTCGCCGGTCTCCAGGATGACCTTCAGGTGCGCCGGCCCGCTCGCCTCCTTGACGGCCACGATCTCGTCGAACACCTCGGCGTACCGCCCGGAGAGGAAGGCGCCCCGGTTGACCACCATGTCGATCTCGTCGGCACCGGCCGCCACCGCGGCCCGGGCATCGGCCAGCTTGACCGGCAGCGGTGCCTGCCCGGACGGGAAAGCCGTCGCCACGCTGGCCAGGTGCACCTCCGAGCCGTCGAGCGCGGCCCGGGCCACCGGGACCATCGCCGGGTAGACGCAGACCGCGGCCACCGCCGGGCAGGACGGGTCGGCCGGGTCCGGCCGGACCGCCTTGGCGCACAGCGCACGCACCTTGCCCGGGGTGTCGGAGCCCTCCAGCGTGGTCAGGTCCACCATCCGGATGGCCAGGTCGATCGCCCAGGCCTTGGCCGTGGTCTTGATCGAGCGGGTGGCGAGCATCGCCGCCCGCTGCTCGGCGCCGACCTGGTCCACCCCGGGCAGCCCGTGCAGGAACCGGCGCAGCGCGGCCTCGGAGCGGGTGATGTCGGCGAGGTCGCCCGGGCCGGCACGCCGGTCCGCCGGCGCGTCGGTGCCGGGGGTCGCCACACTCGCGGTCATATCCGGCAGTCTACGCGCCAGGGCCGGCAGTGATCTTGTCCATACCGACCGACCAGCCCGCAGGACCGGCTGCGACCGGTACGTTGTCGGCGTGGACGTTCTCGTCGTTGACCACCCGCTCGCCCTGACCCGGCTGACCGTGATGCGCGACGCCCGCACCGACTCCAGCGCGTTCCGCGCCGCGCTGCACGAGCTGACGAGCATGCTGGTGTACGAGGCGGCCCGCACCTTCCCGGTCGAGCGGCACCCGGTGGAGACGCCGGTGGCCACGGCCGAGGGCGCCCGGCTGGCCAGCCCCCCGTTGCTGGTGCCGGTGCTGCGGGCCGGGCTCGGCATGGCGGACGCGGCACTGGCGCTGCTGCCCGAGTCGTCGATGGGCTTCGTCGGCCTGGCCCGGGACGAGGAGACCTTCCAGCCCCGCGCCTACCTGGAGTCGCTGCCGACCGACCTGGCCGGCCTGCCGGTGCTGGTGCTCGACCCGATGCTCGCCACCGGCGGGTCGCTGGAGCACTGCTGCCGGCTGCTGGCCGACCGCGGCTGCACCGACATCACCGTGCTCTGCGCGCTGGCCGCGCCCGAGGGCATCAAGCGGCTGGAGCGCTCCGGCCTGCCGCTGCGCCTGGTGACCGCCTCGGTCGACACGGGCCTCAACGACCGGGCGTTCATCGTGCCGGGCCTGGGCGACGCGGGTGACCGTCAGTTCGGCGGGATGCCCCGCTTCTGACGCCGTTGGCGCCCGGCCTTGCGTGACGCCCAGCAGGCGGGGCGCGTAGTGTCCTATGGCCATGACGCACCTTGCGCTCGCCGAGGAGCTGCTGCTGCTCGCGTACGACGACGAGACCGGCCGGTCCAACACCTCGCGGATCGCCCTGGACCTGGGCCTGGCCGCGGCGGTCCTGGTGGAGCTGGCGCTGCGCGGCCGGTTGGCGGTCGTCGACGGCGGGGTGGCGGTGCGGGACCCGGCGCCGACCGGGGACCGGGTGGCCGACGGCGTGCTCGCCCGGGTCGCCGCGGACGCCCCGCTGCCGGCCGCCTCCTGGGTGCAGCGGCTGCGGCACGGGCTGCGCGAGTCGGTGCTGGACGCGCTGGTCGAGCGGGGCGTGGTCCGGGTCCGCGACGAGAACGCCCTCGAGGTCATCCCGTTGCAGCGCTACCCGACCGCAGACCCCGGTCCCGAGGCGGAGACCCGGGCCCGGCTCGCGGCGGCGCTGACCGGGGGCGCGGTGCCCGAGGAGCGCACCGCCGCGCTGGCCGCGCTCGTCGCCGCGGTGCGGATGGAGCCGACGCTGGGCCTGTCCGGCGCGGAGCTGGGGGCGGCGCACCAGCGCCTGGAGGAGATCGCCAGCGGCGCCGGGTTCGCCGGGGAGACGCTGCTGGAGCAGTCCACGGTGCGCCCGTCCGTCGCCTACGTCCTGGCCGAGCTGAGCCGGGCGATCGACGCGGCGCTCGGCACCCGCCCGTCGTCGTCCCGGTGACGGGCGGAGCCCGCGGCTACCAGATGCCCAGGGCGGCGGCGGTCTCCGTGCGCAGGGCCCGCACGGACGCGGCGGCCCGCTCCCGCGCCGCGGCCACGTCGCCGTCCGGGACCGGTTCGACAACCTCCAGGTACGCCTTGAGCTTCGGCTCGGTGCCGGAGGGCCGCACCACCACCCGGGCCGACTGGGTACGCAGGGCGAACACGTCCGCCTCGGGCAGCCGGTCGGAGATGGCGACCACCGGCTCGTCGAGCAGGGCCGCCGGTGGGCGGCTGCGGATGTGCTCCATCGCCTGGCCGATCTCGGCCAGGTCGTCGACGCGTACCGACAGCTGGTCGGTCAGGTGGACCCCGAACTCCGCGGCCAGCTCGTCCAGGCGGTCCGGGAGCGAGCGCAGCTCGGCCCGCAGCCCGGCGGCCAGCTCGCACACGAGCAGCGTGGCGGTGATGCCGTCCTTGTCGCGCACGTGCCCCGGCGCCACGCAGTAGCCCAGCGCCTCCTCGTAGCCGTAGGCCAGGTCCGCGCCGGCCCGTACGATCCACTTGAACCCGGTCAGCGTCTCCCCGTACGGCAGCCGGCGGGCCGCGCACAGCGTGCGCAGCAGCGTGGAGGAGACGACCGTGGTGGCGTAGCGGCCCCGCACGCCGCGGCGCATCAGGTGGTCGGCGAGGAGCACCCCGAGCTCGTCGCCGCGCAGCATCCGCCAGCCGCCGGGCGCGGCGGCGTCGGGCACGGCGACCGCGCACCGGTCCGCGTCCGGGTCGTTGGCGACGGCCAGGTCGGCGCCGATCCGCCGGGCCAGGTCGACCAGCCGGTCCATGGCGCCGGGCTCCTCCGGGTTGGGGAAGGTCACCGTCGGGAAGTCCGGGTCGGGCGCC
>DASSUC010000455.1:0-17943 GCA_035707405.1 Micromonosporaceae bacterium
TCGAGATCTACGCGTACGCCGCCGCCTACTCGCCGACCCCGGAGGGCGGCGTGCTGCTGCCGTTCGACGACACCGGCCGGCTCGTGCCCGAGGTGTGGCAGCGCTGGCTGGCCCACGACCCGGTCCGGATGGCCGGCGAGCCGCGCTACGCCGAGGCGCTGCGCTCGATGCGGGCGATCTGGGTCGACGCCGGCCGGCGCGACGAGTATTTTCTCGACCTCGGCGCGACCGCGTTCCACCGGGCGGTGCTCGCCGCCGGGGTGAGCGCCGACCGGGTGCACTTCGAGCTGTTCGACGCCGGGCACGCGGCGATCGAGTACCGCTACGCGCCGGCGCTGGCCTGGCTGTCGCGCCGGCTCAGCCCCGGGCCTCCCGGGCTCGGGGGCCAGCGCTAGCGCTTCTCGACCGGCACATAGCCGCGCTGCGCCGGGCCGACGTACACCTGCCGGGGCCGGCCGATCTTGGTGGCTGGATCTTTGATCATCTCACGCCACTGGGCGATCCAGCCGGGCAGCCGCCCCATCGCGAACAGCACGGTGAACATCTTGAGCGGGAAGCCCATCGCCTTGTAGATCAGGCCGGTGTAGAAGTCGACGTTCGGGTAGAGCTTGCGGGAGATGAAGAAGTCGTCGGCGAGCGCGATCTCCTCCAGCTCCATGGCGATGTCCAGCAGCGGGTCGGGTGCCGCCATCCGGCCCAGCACGTCCTGGGCCGCGCGCTTGATGATCGTCGCGCGTGGGTCGTAGCTCTTGTAGACCCGGTGGCCGAAGCCCATCAGCCGGACCCCGGCCTCCCGGTTGCGCACCCGCTCGACAAAGGCACGCACGTTGCCGCCGTCGGCGTGGATGCGCTGGAGCATCTCCAGGACCGCCTGGTTGGCGCCGCCGTGCAGCGGGCCGAAGAGCGCGTTCACCCCGGCCGACACCGAGGCGAAGAGGTTGGCGTGGCTGGAGCCCACCATGCGCACCGTGGCGGCCGAGCAGTTCTGCTCGTGGTCGGCGTGCAGCAGGAACAGCAGGTCCAGCGCGCGGGCGACGACCGGGTCCACCTCGTAGTCCATGGTGGGCAGGCCGAACGTCATGCGCAGGAAGTTCTCCACGTAGCCGAGGCTGTTGTCCGGGTAGAGCAGCGGCATGCCGACCGACTTCTTGTACGCGTACGACGCGATCGTGGGCAGCTTGGCCATCAGCCGGATGGTGGAGATCTCGACCTGCTCCTGGTCGAACGGGTCAAGGCTGTCCTGGTAGAAGGTGGACAGCGCGCCCACCGCCGAGGCCAGCACCGCCATCGGGTGGGCTTCGCGCGGGAAGCCCCCGAAGAACTGGCGCATCTCCTCGTGCAGCAGGGTGTGGATGCGGATCCGCTCGACGAAGTCGGCCAGCTCCTTCTGGGTGGGCAGCTCGCCGTAGATCAGCAGGTAGGACGCTTCGAGGAACGAGGAGTGCTCGGCCAGGTCCTCGATCGGGTAGCCGCGGTAGCGCAGGATCCCGGCATCGCCGTCGACAAAGGTGATCTCGGATGTGCACGAGGCGGTGTTCATGAACCCGTGGTCGAGCGTCACGTGGTCGGTCTCGGCCAGCACCCTGCCGACCTCGATGCCGGCCGGGCCCTCGGTCGCGGCGCGCACCGACAGCTTCAGCTCGCCCGCCGGGTGCACCAGCTTGAAGTCCGACATGGCCCTACGCCTCCTCATCCGGCTCGTCCGAATGGATCCGCCCCCAGTCTGCACCAGTGGCCGACGATCCGCGGTACGACGTGCCGCCTACGCGTGAGGTGCCTGCCGCCGCGTGCGTGCTGAGGGTTGCTGCACGCGCAGCAGCGCGTGCGTGCTGAGGGTTGCTGTCGCCCGTTCCGGCTACGCTCGACCCCGTGCCGCGCCCAACCATGCTCCCGCGCCGGGTCGCACCGCCAGCAGGGCAGCCGCGCCGATGACCGGGCCCCCGAGCGGGCCGGGCGCCCGGGTGGGGCTCCGGTCGCTCCTGCCGTACCTGCGCTCGCACCGGGTCGCGCTCGTGGTCGTGGCGGTGCTGTCCCTGTTCGGCGCGGTCGGCGCGCTCGGGCAGCCACTGCTGGTGCGGCAGGTGCTCAACGGGATCGAGGCCGCCCGGCCGGTCGGCCCCGAGGTCGCCGGCCTGGTCGCTCTGGTGGTGGCGGTGGCCGGGCTGGGTGGGGTCCGGCACTACCTGCTGCACCGCACCGCCGAGGGGCTGGTGCTGACCGCCCGCCGCCGGCTCGCCACGCATCTGCTGCGGCTGCCGATCACCGAGTATGACCAGCGCCGCACCGGCGACCTCCTCTCCCGGGTCGGCGCCGACACGACCCTGCTGCGGGCGGTGGTCACCTCCGGCCTCTTCGAGACCGTGAGCAGCACGGTCACCGCGGTCGGCGCCGCCGTCGCCATGGTCCTCGTGGACCCGTTGCTGTTCGCCATCACCGTGATCGGCCTGGGTCTCGGCCTGACCGTCGGGGTCGTGTTCGCGCGCCGCATCCGCAGCCTCTCCGAGCAGGCACAGGCACGGATCGGGGAGATGACCGCGGCGGTGGACCGGGCGATCTCCGGTGCCCGCACCATCCGCGCCAGCCGGGCCGAGGAGCGGGAGACCAGCACCGTGGTGCACAGCGCCGAGCAGGCGTACGGTGCCGGGCTGCGGATCGCCCGGTGGCAGGCGCTGATGGGGCCGCTGGCGAGCACCACCGTCCAGGGCTCGTTCCTGGTCGTGCTCGGCGTGGGCGGCGCCCGGGTGGCGACCGGCGCGATCAGCGTGGGCGACCTCGTGGCGTTCGTGCTGTTCCTGTTCTTCCTGGTGATGCCGTTGGGCCAGCTGCTCAACGCCTATACCCAGCTCCAGGCGGGCCTGGGCGCCCTGCAGCGGATCGAGGACGTGCTGCGGGTCCCCACGGAGGAGGGCGGTCCCGCTGCCACGGCTCCGGCCGGTGCACCGGACCGCGCCGGCCCGGACGGTGCCGCCCCCGGCGATCCGGCATCCTCAGCGGAGAGTGCGCCCCTGGGCCGGCAGGCGGCGGTGGAGCTTGACCGGGTCAGCTTCGCCTACCCGGGTGGCGAGCCGGTGCTGAGCGAGGTGAGCTTCACCGTGCCGTTCGGCACCCGTACCGCCCTGGTGGGGCCCTCGGGGGCCGGCAAGTCCACAGTGCTCGCCCTGGTGGAGCGGTTCTACGAGGTGTCCGCGGGCAGCGTGCGGGTCGCCGGTGCGGACGTGCGGCAGGTGCCCCGCCAGCAGCTGCGCGCCCTCCTCGGCTATGTGGAGCAGGAGGCCCCGGTGCTGGCCGGCACGCTGCGCGGCAACCTGCTGCTGACCGTGCCCGACGCCGACGAGGCGCAGCTGCTCGCAGTGCTCGACCAGGTTAACCTCGGCGAGCTGGCCACCCGTGCCGAGCAGGGCCTGGACGCAGAGGTGGGGGAGGGCGGGGTGCTGCTGTCCGGCGGTGAGCGGCAGCGGCTGGCGATCGCCCGGACGCTGCTGGCCCGGCCGCCGATCCTGCTGCTCGACGAGCCGACGAGCAACCTCGACTCCCGCAACGAGGCCGCCCTCCGGTTGGCGATCGAGACCGTGGCCGCCGACCGTACCCTCCTCGTCGTCGCCCACCGGCTGTCGACAGTGGTCGATGCTGACCAGATCGTGGTGCTGGACCGCGGCCGGGTGGTGGCCGTCGGGCGCCACGCGGAGCTGGTCGAGACCAGCCCGCTCTACCGCGAGCTAGCCGCCCACCAGCTCCTCGTGGTCTGATGACCGGTCCGGCCCAGAAAGGTGGCGACAGCAGGATGAGCACACCGGGTGCCCGGTTCTCGCCGCGGGGTGCCGTGGCGGTGGTCACCGGCGGCGCCAGCGGCATCGGCCGGGCGCTGGCGCAGCGGCTGGCGGCCGAGGGTGCACGGGCGGTTGTCGTGGCGGACCTGGACGGGGCCGGCGCCGAGGCGGTCGCCGCGGCCCTGCCCGGCACCGCCGGCGTGGCGCTGCCGCTCGACGTGGGCGACCCGGTCCGGGTGCGCTCCGCGGTGGAGCGGGTGGAGGCCGAGGTCGGCCCGATCGACGTGTGGTGCTCCAACGCCGGCGTCGCGGCAGGGCGCGGGCTGGGCGAGGACGGCGACTGGGACGTGTCCTGGCGCCTGCACGTGCTCGCGCACGTATACGCCGCCCGCACGGTGCTGCCCCGGATGGTGGCCCGCGGCCGGGGCCACCTGATGGTCACCGCGTCAGCGGCCGGCCTGCTCAGCGAGATGGACTCAGCACCGTACACGGTCACCAAGCACGGCGCGGTCGCCCTGGCCGAATGGCTGGCCATCCGGTACGGCGACACGGGCGTCAGCTTCTCGTGCCTGTGCCCGCAGGGCGTGCGTACCCCATTGCTGGCCGCGGCCGGGCCCGACTCCGCGACGCTGGCCGCCGGCGACGTGCTGGAGCCGGCCGAGGTCGCCGAGGCCGTGGTCGAGGCCTGGGCCGCGGGCAGGTTCCTGATCCTGCCGCACCCGGAGGTGGCCGACTACGAGGCCCGCCGGGCGGCTGACCGGGACCGCTGGCTGGCCGGGATGCGCCGGGTGCGGGCCCGGCTGGCGCAGGCGCCGATCTGGCCCGCGTAGACGCAGATCTGGCCCGCGTGGACGCCGCGCCCGGCCCCGCCGACTAGAACCGGCCGGCGCGGGGTAACCGGGCGCCATGAGCGCGGGAGTCCTCTTCGACGTCGACGGCACCCTGGTGGACACCTCCTACCTGCACGCGGTGACCTGGTGGGAGGCCTTGCGGCAGCATGACCACGAGGTGCCGGTGGCAAGGATCCACCGGGCCATCGGGATGGGGTCCGACCGCATCCTCGACCACCTGCTGGGCGAGGACCACGACCGGTCCGCCGACGACGAGCTGCGCGCCGCCCACGCCAGCCTCTACGGGCAGTACTGGGAGCGGGTCCGCGCCCAGCCCGGCGCGGCTGACCTGCTGCGCGCCTGCGCCGCGCGGGGGCTGCGGGTCGGGCTGGCGTCGTCGGCCAGCCCGCGGGAGATGGCCGTGCTGCGTCGGGCGCTCGACGCCGACGACGTGCTCGGCGCGGCGTCGGATGCCGGGGACGCCCGGTCGAGCAAGCCTGATCCGGACATCCTCGCGGCGACGCTCGCCGAGCTCGGGCTACCGGCCGACCGGGTGGTTTTCGTTGGCGACACGGTCTGGGACGTCTACGCCGCAGGGAAGCTGGACATCCCGTGCGTGGGGCTCTGCTGCGGCGGTGTCAGCGCCGCTGAGCTGCGCGAGGCAGGCGCCGTCGAGGTGTACGCCGACCCGGCCGACCTGCGGGACCGGTTGCCGCACAGCGCGATCGGGGCGCTTCGACCGGGTTCGCATTGACGACAGGCACCCCGCCGGCGGCGGTTGCGGATGATACTTTCCCCACGGTCGCCGACAGGCGTGCCGATCGGTCCGGTCGCCCGCGTGGCCGCGGTGAGCCACCTTCGGGTGCCGCCGGGAGCCTGCCCGGGAGGGAGCCTGATGTCCGAGGAGGAGCTGCGCATCGCGGTGCGAAAGCTCCTCGCCGCGCACGACCCCACCGCGATGCCCCGGGTGGAGTTCCGCGGTGCCCGGTTCGACGCCGGCCTGGCCTGGGTGCACTATCCCCCGGGGCTGGGCGGGTTGGGCGCGCCGCGGACCTGGCAGGCGGTGGTCGACGCGGAGCTGGCCAAGGGTGGCGTGCGGGACGACGACTACCCGCGCACCGGCGTCGGCCTCGGCATCGCGGCCCCGACCATCCTCCGGCACGGCACCGACGAGCAGCGCCGCCGCTTCCTCCGTCCGTTGTGGACCGGGGAGGAGATCTGGTGCCAGCTGTTCAGCGAGCCGGGGGCCGGCTCTGACCTGGCGGGCCTCGGCACCCGTGCGGTGCGCGACGGTGACGGCTGGGTCGTCAACGGCCAGAAGGTGTGGACCTCGCTGGCGCACGAGGCGCGGTGGGGCATCCTGCTGGCGCGCACCGACCCGGACGTGCCCAAGCATCGCGGCCTTACGTTCTTCATCTGTGACATGGCCGCCCGGGGCGTGCTGGTCCGGCCGCTGCGGCAGATCACCGGTGAGGCCGAGTTCAACGAGGTCTTCCTGACCGATGTGCGCCTCTCCGACGACCTGCGGCTGGGCGGGGTCGGCGAGGGCTGGGTCGTGGCCCGGACCACCCTGATGAACGAGCGGGTCGCCGTCGGGGCCCGCCCCGAGCCCCGTGAGGGTGGGCTCATCGGCGTGCTGGCCGACACCTGGCGGCGCCGGCCCGAGCTGCGCACCCCGGGTGCCTACGCCGAGCTGCTGCGGCTATGGGTGGAGGCGGAGGCGGCACGCCTTGCCGTGGACCGGCTGCGCCAGCAGCTCGGCGGCGGGCACCCCGGGCCGGAGGGCTCCGCAGCCAAGATCGTGTACGCCCGGCTCAACCAGCAGATCTCCGGCCTGGAGCTGGAGCTGCTGGGTGAGGACGGGCTGCGCCACGATGAGTGGACGATGAGCCAGATGCCGACCGTGGACTTCCTGGCCCGCTCGCCCGGGCACCGCTACCTGCGGGCCAAGGGCAACTCGATCGAGGGCGGCACATCGGAGATCCTGCGCAACGTGATCGCCGAGCGGGTCCTCGGGCTGCCGGCCGAGCCCCGGGTCGACGTGGAGCTTCCGTGGAAGGACCTGCCCAAGTGAGCGACCTGCGGTACTCCACCGTCGAGGAGGACCTGCGGGCCAGCGTACGGGCGCTGCTGACCGACCTGGCACCGGTGAGCCGGACGCTGGCCCGGTGCGAGGCCCGCGAGGCCTACGACACGGCGCTGTGGCAGGCCCTCGCGGTGGACCTCGGGCTGGCCGGGGTGGTCGTGCCCGAGGAGCTGGGCGGTGCCGGCGGGAGCCTGCGCGAGGCCGCCACCGTGCTGGAGGAGCTGGGGCGGGCGGTGGCGCCGGTCCCGTTCCTCGGCAGCGCGGTGGTGGCGACCACGGCCCTGCTCGCCTGCGGCGCCACCGACCTCGTCCGGGAGCTGGCCGCGGGGGCCCGGACGGCGGCGCTGGCGGTGCCGTTCTCGACCCCGCCCCGTGAGCGGCTGCGCCCGGCCGTCACCGCCACCGGCGGCGCGCTCACCGGCACCGTGACCACGGTGGCCGACGCGCTCGCGGCGGACCTGCTGCTGGTGCCGGCCGACACCGGGCTCTACGCGGTGCCGGCGCGCGCATCAGGGGTCAGCCTGCACCCCGTGGTCTCCCTCGACCTCACCCGGCCGCTCGCCGACGTCGCGCTCACCCGCGCCGCCGGGCGCCGGATCGCCACCAGCGCTGAGCCGGTGGTTGGGGCGGCGCTCACCGCCGGCGCCGCCCTGCTCGCCTCGGAGCAGCTCGGCATCGCCGAGTGGTGCCTTCGCTCCACTGTGGACTACCTGACCACGCGGCACCAGTTCGGCCGGCCGGTCGGCTCGTTCCAGGCGGTCAAGCACCGGCTGGCCGACCTGTGGGTGGACATCAGCCAGGCGCGGGCGGTGGCCCGCCACGCGGCTACCTGCGTGGCGACGCAGGACCCGGAGACCCCCATCGCGGTCGCGGTCGGGCAGGCGTACTGCTCCGGGGTTGCGGTACGGGCTGCCGAGGAGTGTGTCCAGCTGCACGGCGGGCTCGGTTTCACCTGGGAGCATCCCGCGCACCTGTTCCTCAAGCGGGCGAAGAGCGCGGCTCTGGCCTTCGGCACCGCCGACCGGCACCGGATGGGGCTCGCCGAGCTGGTCGACCTGCCCCCGCCACAGCTGTAAGAGCCTCTGTCCGGAGGTCGACTCCGGCCGTGGGTCCGCTGCGGGCGGCCGACCGGACCTGCATGATGGTGCCCGTGAGAATCGAGGAGCCCCCCACCGCGGCGTTCGGGGCAGCCGCGTCCCGGACGCAGGCCCTGGCCGCCACCGCGATCGAGGTGCGGTCCGGCTCGACCCGCGCCCTGGCCCGCCAGGACCGGCCGGTCGTGGTCGGCCGGGACCCGGCGTGCCACCTGGTCGTCGACGACCCGCTGGTGTCCCGCCGGCACGCCGAGGTCGGCTGGGTGGACGGCGCCTGGTCAGTGCGCGACCTGGACAGCCGCAACGGCACGTACCTGGCCGGGCGGCGGGTGGCCACGGCGCCGGTCGCGCCCGGGGCCGAGATCCGCCTCGGCGACGCCGCGCGCGGCCCGGTGCTGGCGGTGGCCCACGCCGAGACCGGGCAGACGCTGGTCGACGAGCTCGCCCCCGCGGTGGCCGGGCGCACCCAGGCGGCCGAGTACGAAGCCTCCGGGCGGGTGCGCATCGGGCGCGACCCGGCCAACGACATCGTCCTGTCCGACCTGCGGATCTCCCGGTTCCACGCGGAGGTGCGCCGGGACGCGTCCGGGTCCCACGTCGTCGACCTCGGCAGCCGCAATGGGACCTTCGTCAACGGCCAGCCGGTGAGCCGGGCGGTGCTGACACCCGGGGACATGGTCTCCATCGGCCGGCACGAGCTGGTCTTCGACGGCAAGCGGCTGCACGAGTACGAGGACACCGGCCCGGTGTCGCTCACCGCCGAGCGGCTCACCGTGGTCATGGGCAAGCAGGTGCTGCTGGACGACGTGAGCTTCTGCCTGGAGGAGGGCAGCCTGCTCGCCGTGGTCGGGCCGAGCGGCTGCGGCAAGTCGACCCTGGTGCGCGCGGTCACCGGGCTGCGCCCGGCGACCCGGGGCCGGGTCAGCTACGACGGGCGCGACCTCTACGCCGACTACGCCGAGCTGCGCTACCGCATCGGCCTGGTGCCGCAGGACGACGTGCTGCACCGCCAGCTCACCGTACGCCGGGCGCTGCGCTTCGCCGCGGCCCTGCGCTTCGCCGACGACGTGCCGCGGCGGGAGCGGGTGGCGCGGGTCGGCGAGGTGATGGAGACGCTGGGCCTGACCGAGCGCGCCAAGCAGCGCATCGACACGCTCTCCGGCGGCCAGCGCAAGCGCACGTCGGTGGCTTTGGAGCTGCTCACCGAGCCGTCCATGCTCTTCCTCGACGAGCCCACCTCCGGCCTGGACCCGGCGCTGGACAAGGAGATCATGGAGGAGCTGCGCGAGCTCGCCGACCGGGGCCGTACCGTCGTCGTGGTCACCCACAACGTGCTGCACCTGGACCTGTGCGACCGGGTGCTGGTGCTCGGCCAGGGCGGCAAGCTCGGCTACTTCGGGCCGCCGGACGAGCTGCTGGAGTTCTTCGGGGCCACCGACTACGCCGAGGTGTTCGCCGGGGTCACCCGCGACCCCGAGCGCTGGCAGCAGGCGTTCCGGCGGTCCGACCGGTACGGGCGCTACGTCGGGGCGCCGTCCCCGGTGGAGACCGCTGCCGGCGCTGCCGGCAGCACCGGCGGCGCGCGGCCGAGCCCGCAGGCCGAGCCGACTGCCCAGCCGGAGCAGGCGGCCCCGCCGGCCCGGCCGGCGGTGGGCCGCGCCGCGGTCCGCCGGGCCCCGCTGGGGCGGGTGCCGCTGCGCAGCCGCGCCCTGCACCCGGCTGCGCCGGTACGGCAGTTCTTCACCCTCTGCGCCCGGATGCTCTCGGTCATCGCGGCCGACCGCGGCTACGTGCTGTTCCTGCTCGGGCTGCCGCTGGCCCTGGCGCTGCTGACCCGCACCGTGCCCGGGGACAACGGGCTCGCCCCGCCCACCACCCGCTTCAGCCTGGAGGCCCAGCGGCTGCTGGTGGTGCTGGTCGTCGGGGCGGCGTTCCTCGGCATCGCCGCCGCGATCCGGGAGATCGTCAACGAGGCGTCGATCTACCGCCGGGAGCGGGCGGTGGGCCTGTCGCCAGGGGCGTACCTGGGCTCGAAGCTCGCAGTCTTCACCCTCATCAACACGGTGCAGGTGGTGGTCTTCGTCTACCTTTCCCTGCTGGGCCGGGGCGCGCCGGCGGAGTCGCTGGTCGTGCCGTCCCCGACCGGGGAGATCATGGTGGCCATCGCCCTGGTCGCGGTCACCGCGACCGTGGTCGGCCTGTGCGTCAGCGCCCTGGTGCGCACCACCGAGCAGACGACGCCGTTGCTGGTGGTGCTGGTCATGGCCCAGCTGGTGCTCTCCGGCGGGCTCTTCGAGCTGGACGGCGAGGCGGTGCTGGAGCAGGTGTCGTGGCTCTCGCCGACCCGCTGGGGCTTCGCCGCCGGCGCGTCTACTGTGGACCTGTTGAGCATGATCCCGTTCAAGGACTCGCTGTGGGCGCACGAGGTCTTCGCGTGGTGGCGCTCGGTCGTACTGCTGGTGGTGCAGGCGGCTCTGCTCACCGTCCTGGCACGGCTGGCCCTGCGCCGGCTGGAGCCCGGCCGGGGGTGACGCAGCGCCACGGCGAGCAGGACTGGCTGCCTGTTATGGCGTGAGGTCGAGGGCAGCGAGCTTTGTGCGGACCTCGACGGCGTCGGGGTGGTGGAGGTCGTCGAGAATAGCCAGTGCCTGCTGCCAGGCGTCGCGGGCAGCCTGGCAGCTGCCTGCGGCGTGGTAGGCATCGCCGAGGTGGGTGAGGGTGTCGGCTTCGTAGTACCGGTCGCCGAGGTCCCGGAACAGGGCAAGAGCCTGCTTGTAGCAGGTGACGGCCTCAGCGTGCCGGCCGAGGTGGTGATGGGCGTAACCGAGGCTGTCCCACGCGTGGGCCTGCCCGTCACGGTCGTCGAGGCTCTGGGTCAGGGTGAGGGCCCGCTCGCAGTAGACAATGGCCTGCTGGTGGTCGCCGAGCAGGGCGTGGTACCAGCCGACCGCGTTGAGGGCGCCCGCCTGCCCGGGCTGGTTGCCGGCGGCCTGGTGCAGGTCCAGGGCCCGCCGGGCATGGTCGAGGGCCTCGGCGAGGTTGTCCTGCCGCTCACACAGGACGGCGAGGTGGTTGTGGGTGGTGGCCTGTCCGGCCAGGTCACCGGTCTGCACAGCCAGGTCCAGCGCGTGGCTCAGATGGGTGTGCGCATCGTCGACGCGGTCCATCAGGCCGTACGCGTAGGCGAGGTTGCGGTGGGCGCGGACCTGCACCGGCGGGTCGCCCAGACGCTCTGCGGCGGCGACCGCGGTGCGGCCGGCGGTGGCCAGCTCCCGCCAGTAACCGCGCCGGCAGAGAAACACTCCCAAGGTCCGGGTCAGCTGCGTGGCGTGGGTGTCGAACCCGCGGGTGGCGGCGTGGTCGACGGCGGCCAGCAGCACCCGGTGCTCGGTGGTGAACCAGTCCAGGGCTTGCTGGCTGTCGATGAGGGCCTGCGGGATGACCCCCGGCTGGGGTGGGGCGAGGACGGGTAGCTCCGCGGTTGGGTCCGGCAGCCGCGCTGCGGCGTACGCGGTGTGCAGGTAGTGGTCGAGGATGCGATGGATGGCGGCGTGGCGCTGCTGGTCGCTTTCGGTGATGCGGGTGAGGTCGGTGGCGTAGGCGCGCAGCAGGTCGTGCAGGGTGTACCGGCCCGGGGTGTGCTCGGTGAGCAGGCTGGCCCGGGTCAGGTCAGCCAGCAGTGACCGGGCCTGCGGCACCGGGACGCCGGCGAGGCTGGCCGCGGCCGGGGCAGCGAGGTCCGGGCCAGGATGCAGCCCGAGCAGCCGGAACAGCCGCGCCGCCGCGGGGGTCAACGCCTGGTAGGACCAGGAGAACACGGCCTGGACGTCCATGGTCGGGTCGTCACCGGTGAGGGTCTCCCAGCAGTGCTGCGTGTCGCGCAGCTCCTCGGCCAGCACGTGCAGCCCGACCTGGGGACGCACTGCGGCGCGGGCAGCCACCAGCGCCAACGCCAGCGGCAGCCTGGCGCAGCGGGTGACGATCTCCGTGACTGCCTGCGGCTCGGCCGCCACCCGTTCGGCGCCGAGACGCCGGACCAGCAGCTGCCGCGCCTCACCGGGGGTGAGCAGGTCCACGGTGAGGGGGTGGGCGCCGTCGGCGGCGACCAGGCCGGTGAGCTGGTTGCGGCTGGTCACCAGCACCAGGCAGGTGGCCGCGCCGGGCAGCAGCGGCTTGACCTGGGCGGTGTCGCGGGCGTTGTCCAGCACCACCAGGACCCGCCGCCCGGCCAGCTCGCTGCGGTACAGAGCCGCCTGGGCGTCCGGGTCGACGGGGATCTTCTCCGGCGCTACCCCGAGCGCGTCGAGGAACCGGCGTACGGCCTCCGCCGGGTCCATCGCGGAACCACGCGGGTCGAAGCCGCGCAGGTTGACGTAGAGCTGCCCGTCGGGGAACTGGTCGGCTACCTGGTGTGCCCAGCGCACCACCAGGGAGGTCTTGACGGGCCCGCGGCGTGGCGGACAGCCGTGGACCTTGGCGCGCTTCGGCGCACGCTGCGGGGTCTGGCCACGGCTCTCGGGTCTCTGCCCAGCTGACCGCGGCGGCCGCGCCCCATACGGTCACCGGGAGGGCGACGCCGGTGACATGGCGGCGGCCCGCAGGATGGTCTGTTCGGTATGGTTGCCGCCCAGGTCACCTGCCTCTACCCGGACCGACAGCGTGCCGCCGGCCGGTAGCCAGCCGGCGGGCAGCGTCGCCCGCCACAGTCCCGGCCCGTACCGGCTCAGGACAACGTCCGACCAGGTCGCCCCGGCGTCGGTGGAGAGCGACAGCGCGGCCGACACGACCCAGCGGCTGCGGTCGTCGAGGTGCGCGGCCTCGACCTCGATGGTCATCGGCGCAGTCGGGTCGACCCGGCTGAGCGGGTCCACCGGCAGGTGCACCGCCACATCGATGAGGGGGGCCGTCACCGATGGCTGCCGGCGCCCGGGCGGCGCCGAGACGAACGTCCAGGCCGACTCGACCTGGGTGGACAGCGGCAGCGTGTCGGGCGCCAGCACCACGGTACGGGTGAGCCGGAACGTCGCCGGGCCGGCCGGCACCGGGTGCCCGCCCAGCGGTTCGGTCCCCTCGGCCAGCAGCGAGCCGTTGCGGTAGAGCCGGAACTGGCGGTGGGAGAATGCGTACGACGCCACCGAGCCGCTGTGCGGGCCGTCGTCGACCAGGTCGTTCATGCCGATGTGCAGCGCGGTGGGGGTGCGGAACGCGGCGGCGGTGGTCCGCAGCGGCGCCCGCAGCCAGCTGCGCTCCACGGTGGACCCGGCAAGGTACCGCTGCGGCGCCTGGCAGAAGCTCCCGATGCCCGCCTCGGCCAGCACCAACGTGGCGCACTGGAACCAGACCTGTCCCAGCCCGGCGCCGATGTGCTCAACCCGGTGCACGGGCGCCGGGCCGGGCACCGGCTGGAGCACGGCGACGCTGACCGGGTTGACGTCGGTGAAGACGTGCCGTGCCTCCCGGTAGTCCACCGGCCGCGCCGGGGCGTAGTAGGCCGTGGCGACCCGGGCGGTGTCCCGCGCGTCGACCACATACCGCAACGACGCGGGGAAGCTCGGCCCGGCGAAGAGCAGGTCGTACGTTGCCATGCCATCCAGTGTGGACAGTCGCCACCTGCTGCTCGCCTCCAGCCGGCCGTGCCGCACCGGCTCGGTCGGCTGCACGAACAGCTTGCCCTCGATCACGTCCTGCGGGCTCGTGTCGTACGCCACGACGTAGCTGCGCCGGGCCCGGTCCTGCACGGCGACGAAGACGCGCACGTCGGCAGGGACGGTGTCGACCCCGGCCACCGCGGCCGAGATCGGCTCGGCCGACCGCGCATCGAGGACCACCTCGGTGTCGCCGTCGACAGCCACCTCGGCCACGGTCGCGATCGCGACTGACGTGACCACCGCGGCCGGCCCGACCGGCACCGCGTCCGGCACCGGCTCGCCGTCCTCCACAGTCGGGATGGCGGCGGTGACCGTGTAGAAGCCGGGCGCCACCCGTACCGTCGCCTCGCCGCCGACCAGCAGCACCGGGTCGGGCGGGGAGGCGGTGACATCGGCCAGGTTGATGACCATCGCGAGCGCCTCAACCCCGGTGGAGCCGTTGCGGTCCACACCCCGCAGGCGCAGCACGTGCCGGGTGGGCTCGTTCACCGCGCCGACCGGCACCCGCAGCACCGGGCCGCCGCCCAGCGGTGTGGCGGTGACGGCTCCACTGTAGGCACCGGCGCCGCCGAGCCCGGCGGTGAGCGTCACCGTGGCGGTCGCCGAGCCGCCGGCCGGCAACGTCAACCGGGCTGGAGAGACGGCCAGCATGCCCTGCGGCGCCGCCCGGCCGTCCGGGCCCGACAGGGCGGCGACCAGGTCGACGGTGACGGCCGCCGGGCCGGTGTTGGCCAGCGGCAGCAGCCGGACTGCCGGCGGCGCCCCCGCCTGCGGGTAGGGCACCAGGCCGTATGAGAGGTGGCCACCGGTGGCGAGCAGTGGCTGGTCGATCGCCGGGCCGAGGTCCAGCCGGCCGGCGCCGCGCTCGAAGACCGAGCCAGGACTGGGCGCCGCGGTGCCGACGAGCGCCGCCTTGAGCATGGCGGCGGTCCAGCCCGGCCGGCGCTGCGCCAGCAGTGCCGCGGCGCCGGCCACGTGGGGGGCCGCCATCGACGTGCCGGACGCGCTCGCGTAGTACGCCCCGGCCGGCTCGCCGAAAGAGGTGCCGGTCGCGCGGGCGGCGACGATGTCGACCCCGGGTGCGACGAGGTCCGGCTTGACCGCGTGGTCGCCGAGCCGCGGGCCCCGGCTGGAGAAGTCCGCCACCCGGTCGCGGGAGTCCGCGGCGCCGACGGTGAGCGCGGCGTCCGCGGCGCCCGGTGCGCCGACCGTGCCCGGCCCGGGTCCGGTGTTGCCGGCGCTGGCCACGAAGAGCACCCCGTGCGAGGCGGTGAGCGCGTTGACGGCGAGGCTGAGCGGGTCGAGGCCGGTGCTGGGCGAGCCCGAGCCCAGGCTCAGGTTGACCACCCGGGCGCCGGCCCCGGCGGCCCACTCCATCCCGGCGATGACCGCCGAGAACGACCCCTGGCCGTGGTCGTCGAGCACCTTGCCGGAGAGCAGCCTCGCCTCGAAGGCCACGCCCC
This sequence comes from Micromonosporaceae bacterium, assembly GCA_035707405.1. Taxonomy (GTDB): domain Bacteria; phylum Actinomycetota; class Actinomycetes; order Mycobacteriales; family Micromonosporaceae; genus DASSUC01. Next base: position 14,889 of record DASSUC010000455.1, read on the forward strand.
GCCGGGCCCCGCCGGAGGCCGCGCCGCTGCCCGCCACGAGCGAGGCGACGTGCGTACCGTGGCCGTTGCCGTCGGCGACCGGGTCGTCGGTGAAGTTCTGCTCGGCGGCGACCCGCCCGGCGAGGTCGGGGTGGCTCGAGTCCACGCCGGTGTCCAGCACGGCCACGGAGACGCCCGCGCCGGACAGGCCGGCGGCCCACGCCACCGGCGCCCCGATCCGGGTCAGGTTGGCGTCGAGCGCCGCCGCGCGTACCCGGGCATCCAGCCAGACCCGCGCGGCGCCGGCCAGCGGGCCTGCGGCGAGCGACCCGGCGCGGACCGGGGCCCCGGCCAGCGCCCGGCCGACCTCCGCGGCGGTGGCCCTGGGCAGCGCCACCGCGGTCGCCCCGATGCTGGGCAGGGCGCGGGTGGCCCGCAGCGGGCCGCCGCCGAGCGCGGCCGGCGCCGGACCGGCCGGGTGGCGCACGATCAGCGGTAGCGCCGGCGCGTGCCGGTCGTCGTAGCCGGCGCGGGCCAGTGCGGTCACGTCGAACAGCTGCGGGTCGAGCACCGCCGGCACCAGGTGCGCCACGTCGCTGGGCACGACCCGCAGCCCGCCCGGCGTATAGGTCGTCTGGAAGCTGACCTGGCGGCCGGGCCACCGCGCCGGCGCGATGCTCGCCGCCTGCCGGCCCCCACCGGGGCTCAGCGTCACCCGGTCCCCGGTCACCAGCGTCACCGTGACCAGAGGCCCGCCGGCCCCCGCCGGGCGCGGGCCGGGTGAGGCCGCGCCAGCTCCCGGCGGCGACAGGACCAGCGCCAGGAGTACGGCGCCAGCAAGCGCCAGCCAGCGACGGGTACGCGCACAGCCCAGATCCATAGCCATCAGTAAGCCGGAGCGGGGGCCGAGCGTCAACGGCGCCGTTACCAAGACCGTGTGCTGGAGGAACCTCACTCCTCGCGAAACATGTCTTCGAGCAACAGCCTGGCCCGGCCGGGCACCGGCTCCTCGGGAAAGATATCTGCACAGAGAGTGAGAACCTCGTCGGGACTGGCCAAGCCGAGCTGGCCGACGAGGATCTTGATATCCTCGGCGTCCCGACGCCGGGCCGCGAGCACCTTCATTGCAAGCAGGTGCTTGGGTGATGCTGCTTGCACCCGCAGCCCGCGGTGCTCAAAGACAGTCCTCGCTTCGAGGTCTCTGTCCCGAGCTACGTATGTGCTGGCCTGGTCGTTGAGCCACCATGCGGGTAGCCCAAACTCCTCGGCGACGGCTCGCGCCTCCGCCAGCACCACTCCGTGGGGTACGAACAGGGCGTCAATATCGCGTGTCGCGCGCCGGGCATCGTAGGCCACTGCCATGGCGGCCCCTCCGAACACGTACAGATCCGCTACCACACCTCGGCTCGCCAACCGCTCGCCAAGCCGGTGGAAGACCCGGTCAATCGTGTCCCGGTCGAGGAGCGGTTCGTCGTTCATGCGACCTCCAGCTCCTGCGGCGCAACGAAGATCCCCCGCCGACGGAACGAGGCTGGCGAGTGAACGAGCGCGTCAGCTCTTGCCGCCCTGGTGTTGAACGGGAACCAGAACCGGTGTAAGTGTCGGGAGTCCGCCCACTCCGGTCCTGCGTGATCGTCACGGGCGGCGACATGCTCCGCGAGCGCCGCAAGGAACACGTCCCAGCGCTCATCCCCTGTGGGAGCCGGTTCGTCGACGAGGAGAGCCAGCCGCTGCCCCACTGGCTCATGCCGGTACTCCTCCAGGAACTCAGCCACCAACCGCCACCATTCGGAACTGTCTGTGCGTCGCATGTGTCTCGCCAACTCGGCCAAGGACATCGCCCGGTACGCAGCCACGACGTCACCCCATGTGGTCTCGGGCCTTTGGAGGTCCATGGAAACTGCTGATACTCCAAGGTATCGGAACTCACGGCGTCAGTCCGAGCCTGCGGCGACGAGGTCGGCGAGCGCCACGACCGCGTCCACCACCTGCGGGCCGGCGAAGAGCGCCAGGTCGTTGTGGTCCGCGCCGGCCACGGCCGTGACCTGCACCGGGCCGGCCGCCCGTTCGGCCACGGCCCGGCTCTGCTCCGGCGGCACGACCGAGTCGGCCGTGCCGTAGACCACCGCGGTCGGCACCGGCACCGTCGCGACCTGCTCGGCGACCGGGTACCGGTCGCGCAGCAGCAGGCGTACCGGCAGGAACGGGTAGTGCTCGGCGCCGACCGCGGCGAGGTCGGTGAACGGGGATCGCAGCACCAGGCCGCCCGGCCGGTGCTCGGTGGCGAGCTCGGCGACCACCCCGCAGCCCAGGCTCTCGCCGAAGTAGATGATCCGGCCGGCCGGCACCCCGGCCACGTCCACCAGGAACCGGTACGCCGCCCGGGCGTCGCGGGCCAGTCCCGCCGCGGTCGGGGCGCCGGCGTTGCCGCCGTACCCGCGGTAGTCGAAGAGCAGCACGGCGAACCCGGCGCCGGCCAGCGCCGCGGCGAGCGGGGCGCGCCCGGCGCGGTTGCCGCCGTTGCCCGGCGCGACCAGCACGGCCATGCCGCGCGGCGGCGCTCGGGGTGGCACCCACCAGGCGCCCAGGCGCAGCCCGTCCGAGGTCTCCAGGGTGACGTCCTGCGCGCCGGGGAGCACATCCGCCGCGGGCGGCGCCGGGGAGCGGTCCGGCAGGTAGACCAGCCGGCGCTGCCCGAGCCAGGCCAGCACGAGGAGCACGACCAGCGTCACCAGCAGGATGACCACGGTTCGCCGCATGGCTACCAGTCAACCCCGTCCGTGTCGTATATCGTTGCTGATATGGCCGACGACCGCCTGCCGATCCTGCCAGGCTTCCGGGAGATGGCCGCCCGCCGCGCCCGGGCGCGCCAGGAGCTGCTGACCGAGCTGGTCGAGCGGCGCCGGGCGGCCGGGCTGTCGCAGGCCGAGGTCGCCGAGCGGATGGGCACGTCCCAGCCGGCTGTGGCCCGGCTGGAGTCGGGCGGCGTCGACGCCCGGCTGTCCACACTGGAGCGTTACGCCGCGGCGGTCGGGCACCGGCTGGAGCTGCGGCTGGGCCCGAGCCAGATGAGGGG
>DASSUC010000456.1:0-3305 GCA_035707405.1 Micromonosporaceae bacterium
CCCGAGCGGAGCCGGCCCGAGCGGAGCCGGCCCGAGCGGAGCCGGCCCGAGCGGAGCCGGCCCGAGCGGAGCCGGCCCGAGCGGAGCCGGCCCGGGCCGAGCCGGCGCAGGCAGAGCCCGAGCCGGCAGGCGCGCAGGGCGGTCGCGATGCCGGGAGCCGGGGGCGCGCACGGCTCTCGGCGGCCGCCGTACTCTTCATGCCGCCGTCGGAACAGACGGCGCCGCCGCCCGCCGACGAGCCGGTGGAGGCCGCGGAGCCGGCGCGGGCCCGCCGCCGGCGCAGCCGGCGCACCGCCGAGCAGGCCGAGGCGGCCGAGGTCGTCGAGGCGGAGGAGCCGGCAGCGCCCGTGGCCGAGCCGGTGGCAGCGGCCGACGAGGACGAAGAGGAAGACGAGGACGAGCTGACCGCGGCTGGGCGGCGCCGGCGCCGGCGGGGACGCCGCGGCCGGGGCCGCGGCCGGGGCCCGCACGACGACGAGGACGAGGATGTGCCGGCCGCAGCCGAGGAGGCGGACGAGGCAGGCGACGCGGGTGAGCCGGACGCCGAGAGCGACGGGCTGACCCGGCGCCGGCGGCGCCGCCGGCGCAAGGGCGCCAGCGACGTGGACCAGGCAGCGGACGACGGTGTGCTCACGGTCGTCAAGATCCGTGAACCCCGCGGCAGCTCCGACGAGGTGCAGGGGGTGTCCGGGTCGACCCGGCTGGAGGCCAAGCGGCAGCGCCGCCGCGACGGCCGGGAGCAGCGCCGGACCCGCCCGCCGATCCTGTCCGAGGCCGAGTTCCTGGCCCGGCGCGAGGCGGTCGACCGGGTCATGGCCGTCCGGCAGAAGGGCGACCGTACCCAGATCGCCGTGATCGAGGACGGGGTGCTGGTCGAGCACTACGTGACGCGGGCATCGGCCGGCGCCATGGCGGGCAACGTCTACCTCGGCCGGGTCCAGAACGTGCTGCCGAGCATGGAGGCGGCGTTCGTCGACATCGGGCGGGGCCGCAACGCGGTGCTCTACGCGGGCGAGGTCAACTGGGACGCCTCTGGGCTGGAGGGCCGGGCCCGCTCGATCGAGCAGGCGCTGCGCTCCGGCGACTCGGTGCTGGTCCAGGTCACCAAGGATCCGGTCGGCCACAAGGGAGCCCGGCTGACCAGCCACATCGCCCTGTCCGGGCGGCACCTGGTCTACGTGCCGCACGGCAACGCCTCCGGGATCAGCCGCAAGCTGCCCGACACGGAGCGCAAGCGGCTGCGGGACGTGCTGAAGAAGCTCGTCCCCGAGGGCGCCGGGGTGATCGTGCGGACCGCCGCTGAGGGCGCATCAGAGGACGAGCTGGCCCGCGACGTCAAGCGGCTGCAGGCCCAGTGGGACGACATCTCCGCCAAGGCCGCCGCGAGCTCCGCGCCGGTGCTGCTCTACGAGGAGCCGGACCTGGTCATCCGGGTGGTCCGGGACCTGTTCAACGAGGACTTCCGCGAGCTGGTCATCTCGGGCGACGACGAGTACGACGTGGTGGAGGCGTACCTCCAGCACGTGTCGCCGGACCTGGTCGGCCGGCTGCGCCGGCACACCGGTGCCGCGGACGTGTTCGCCGAGAAGCGGATCGACGAGCAGATCCTCAAGGGCCTGGACCGCAAGGTCTTCCTGCCCTCCGGCGGCCACCTCGTGATCGACCGCACCGAGGCGATGACGGTCATCGACGTCAACACCGGCAAGTACACCGGTGCCGGCGGCAACCTCGAGGAGACGGTGACCCGCAACAACCTGGAGGCGGCCGAGGAGATCGTGCGGCAGCTCCGGCTGCGCGACATCGGCGGCATCATCGTCATCGACTTCATCGACATGGTGCTGGAGTCGAACCGGGAGCTGGTGCTGCGCCGGCTCACCGAGTGCCTGGGCCGGGACCGTACCAAGCACCAGGTGACCGAGATCACCTCCCTGGGCCTGGTGCAGATGACCCGCAAGCGCATCGGGCAGGGCCTGCTGGAGGCGTTCAGCGAGACGTGCGAGGCGTGCAAGGGCCGCGGGCTGCTGCTCTCCAGCGAGCCGGTCAGCGACAAGCCCCGGGCCGGCACCGGCGACCGGGGCAAGGCCGCTGGGGCGGCGCCGGCCAAGGCCGAGGGGCGCTCCGACACCGGCCGGACGCGTACCCGGCGGGGCCGGCGCGGCACGGGCGAGGAGGAGCCCGAGTACGCCGAGTCGGCGGCCGCCGACGAGGACGCCCTGCCCGACCCGGACGACCCGGAGGTCTCCGACGACCCGATCGAGACCGAGGACGCCGAGCCGGTCACCGACGATGACGAGGATGACGCAGTGATCTCGTCCGGCCGCCGGCGGGCGCGGCGGAGCGGGGTGAGGCGGCGTACCCGCCCGTGATCGTGGGCGGTTAGGCGGTTGCGCCGCTGGGTAAAGAGCGGGGCCGTAATGGGCTTCTTGGCGCACGGAGCCTGCACTGGCCACGTAGGCTGCGGCAGGGCGGCCCGTTGACTGGCCGCCCGGTTCGCGGGCCGCTGGTCGGCACCGTCTGACCGCGGCTGTGCCGCGGGCGCGCAAGCCCGTAACCCCGACCGATAAGGACTACTCATGCGACGTGTGCTCGCACTGGCGGCGGTGGCCGCCGCCCTGTTCGCCGCTGGCTGCGGTGATACCGACGACTCCACCGGTGGCACGCCAGCCACCACGCTCGCGGACAACACCAAGGAGGTGTGCGTGGCTGCCGAGAAGGCCCTCGCCGACGGCACCACCAAGCTCGGTGGCGAGATGGGCCGGATCGCGACGGCCACGGCCACCGGGGATGCGACCGCGAAGCAGCAGGCCCTGGACTCGGTCAAGAACCTCCTCAAGAGCTGGTCCACCGGCGTGCGCGCCGAGGCCGACCGGGCGACCAACCCGGAGCTGAAGCAGGCGCTGACGACGTTCAGCACCGAGGTCGACAAGATGGACGCCAGCCTTACGTCCTTCGACAAGCTGAAGGACCTGGGTACCTTTGAGACGCCTGAGATCAAGGCGGCCAGCGAGACCATCGAACGGCTGTGCTGACCTAGCCGCGTGGTGACGGTCCGGTCCCGGACCAGGCCGCATGAGCGGCCCGGTTTGGGACCGGACTGTGTGATGACGTAGTCTTGACCGCGGCGCACCGTCGGGTGCCCGCTCATGCGCGCCCGTCGGGCTGATCCCGGTCGCCGCGCGAACCACCGAACCACACGACGACAGGGAGTCCGCGTCCGATGTACGCGATCGTCAAGACCGGCGGCAAGCAGTACAAGGTCGCCGAAGGCGACGTGATCGAGGTCGAGAAGCTCGCCGTCGAGCCGG
>DASSUC010000457.1:0-2642 GCA_035707405.1 Micromonosporaceae bacterium
TGTTGTAGCCGCCGCCCTTCCAGGTGGACAGGATGCACACGCCGGGGGCGATGAGGTCGACATCCGCGCCGAAGTTGGAGAAGTCGGCGAAGGTGTCGTCCACGTCGCTGCGGCAGGTCGCGGCGCCGCCACCGCCGGGCACGCCGTTGAAGTCGGCCAGCGCGCTGACCGTGATGACCTCGGCGAACGTCGCCGGCACGAAGTTGTTGGCGTTCGACGCGGAGTTGCCGGCGGCCACGGCGTAGGTCACGCCGGCCGCGACCGAGCTGCAGATCGCCTGGTGCGTCGCGTCCTGGGCACACGTGCTGTCCGAGCCGCTGCCGCCGAGGCTCATGTTGGCGACCTCGATCTCGTTCGCGTGCTGGGTCACGTAGTCGATGCCGCAGATGATGTCCGACCAGCTGCCGCTACCGGCGTTGTTGAGCACCCGCACCGGCCAGACCCGGGCGCCGGGGGCGACCCCGACCACGCCGATGCTGTTGTCCAGCGCGCCGACCGTGCCGGCAACGTGCGTGCCGTGGCCGTGACCGTCCTTGGCGCTGTTGCCGGTCGAGCAGTTCTTCGCGCCGGCGACGTGCACGTTGAGGTCCGGGTGGGTGAAGTCGATGCCGGTGTCGATGATCGCCACGTCGACGTTCACCCGGTCGTCCACTCCGTTGATGTTGGCGGTCGGGCTCAGCTCGGCGTCGACCCGGTTGATCCCGGTGGGCACGGTCTGGGCCGCGATGCTCACCACGCCGTCCGGCTGGACCAGCAGGACCCGGGGGTCGCTGCTGATGCGGGCCGCGGCGGTGGCGCTCATGTGGGCCGAGTAACCGCGGATCGCGTACCGGTAGACGTGCCCGACCGTTGCTCCATGGGCACGCGCATGCTGGGCCGCCACCGCCGAGGAGTCGGCACCGGGCTGGAGCATGACGATGTAGTCGCCGCCGGCCCCGGCCGAGGCGCTGGTGGCGGTCGCGACGGTGCTGGCGACGGCCACCACGCCGGCGAAGAGTGCGGCGAGCAGGGTTCTGCGCATGTGCGTAGGCCCTCCTTCAGGCTTGCTGCGGAAGTGGGGGTGCAGTAAGCAGAGGCTCGCCTATTCGTCCGGTCCGGACCAGAGTCGTAGTCGAACTGTTATTAGAAGTATATAAATAGATCAATAAATGGCAAAGCAAATGCCGCGTCGGCGTAGGGGGCCGAGCACGACGCGGACCAGCAGCTTCTGCCAGCAATATGGCCGGCGGGCGCATTGGTGTTTCACACCAGCCGCCGATCGGGCGACGATCTCGGGACAGGACAACATCATCGCGCTAGCGTCCCGTACCAGAAACTTGCATTGAAGGTGTGCAATGAATTCACCTGAGTCGGAGCTCGTACGCTGCACCGCATGCTCAGCCGCCTCTCCCCGGTGCAGCGCGAGGTGATCATCCTGCGGGTGGCGGTCGGCCTGCCCACCGACGAGGTCGCCGCCGCCCTCGCCATCTCTGCCACGCGGGTACGCGTCACGCAGCACCGGGCGCTCAAGAGGCTGCGCGCGCTCGCCGGCGAGATCCTCGACGAGGTGACCCGACGATGAAATGGCCCTCACCCCACCGGGGACAGCCAGCCGACCCGGCCGCGGTCCACGATGACGACCTGCTCCTCACCGCGCTCGGTCAGGGCCTGCCACCGCCGGCCGGGGAGCCGGTGGCCGACCTGCTGTCCACCTGGCGGGCTGAGATCATCCGGGCGGCCGCACGCAGCCTGGCGGGCGAGGCGGGTCCGACGGCCCGGCGAGGCACCGCCCGGTGGGCCCTGCGGCAGCTGGTCGTGGCCGCGACCGCGGTCGTCGTCGCCGCCGGGCTGGCCACCGCCGCCTTCAACGCCTCCCCGGAAAGTCCACTGTGGCCGGTCACCACCGCGTTCTTCCCGCAGCGGGCCAACATCCAGCTCGCCCAGGAGGCGATCCACGACGCCCGCCAGGCCGCGGCGGAGGGCCGGTACGACGACTCGCAGCGCCATCTCGAGGAGGCGGCCGGCCTTGTCGACCGGCTCGGCAGCGACCCGCGCATCGAGCAGCTGCGCTCCGAGATCGACGCCGTCCGTACCGCGATACCCGATGCCGGGCCGTCGGTGTCCGGCACCGGACCGGCGGACGGCACAGGGCCACCGGCCGGTGCCTTACCGGCCAACCCCGCGCCCGTGGTCCCGGCCCCGGCCGTCCCTGCGTCGCCCGGCCGGGCAGGACCGGAGCCGGCCACCGGGCCGGGGGCCATCCCGCTGCCCGGCACCGCCCGTGCCTCCCCGCCCGGCAGGGCGGCACCACCGCAGGCCGCACCCCCACGGGGCACCGCGGCCCCGCCCGGCGCTGCGCCACCGCCGGCCACCGGCCGCGGCGGCGGTCAGGCGGCCGCGCCGGGCTCCGGATGAGCACGCCGGGGCCGGTGCCGCGGTTGGGGGACCTTCGCCCCTGAGCAGGAAAGCCGAGCGGATGGTAGACATTGCGTATGATCCGAGTCTTCCTGCTGGACGACCATGAGGTCGTCCGGCGTGGGCTGTGCGAGCTGCTCCAGCGCGAAGGCGACATCGAGGTCGTCGGCGAGTCGGGCTCCGCCCAGGAGGCGGCGCGGCGCATCCCCGCCCTGCGACCTGACGTGGCGATCCTGGACGCCCGCCTG
>DASSUC010000458.1:0-34121 GCA_035707405.1 Micromonosporaceae bacterium
AGAAAGTCCCCGGCCGCCGCCACGGAGCTCCGTGGCGGCGGCCGGTCGTTTCCACCGGTCCGGCCAGCAAGGTCAGGCGGTCACCCGCTCAGCCGCGGCGTCGGACTCGTCCACCCCGCCCGGCCCGTCGCCGTCGCCCGCCGACACGGCGATCGGCCGGCGCTTGCTGACCAGCACGGCGAGGACCACAACCAGCGCGGCGACAACGGCGATCGACACGGACACCGCCTTGTTCGCGTCGTCCCCGACGGTGTAGGTCACCACGGCCGGCGCGATCAGCAGCGACACGAGGTTCATCACCTTGAGCAACGGGTTGATCGCCGGACCGGCGGTGTCCTTGAACGGGTCGCCGACGGTGTCCCCGATGACCGTTGCCTCGTGCGCCGGCGAGCCCTTCCCGCCGTGCGCCCCGTCCTCGATCATCTTCTTGGCGTTGTCCCAGGCGCCACCGGAGTTGGCCAGGAAGAGCGCCATCAGGGTGCCCGTGCCGATCGCACCGGCCAGGTAGCTGGCGAGCGGTCCGGCACCGAGTCCGAACCCGACCGCGATCGGCGCCATGATCGCGAGCAGGCCGGGGGTGAGCAGCTCCCGCTGCGCATCCCTGGTGCAGATGTCGACGACCTTGCCGTACTCCGGGCGCTGCGAGTAGTCCATGATGCCGGGCAGGTCGCGGAACTGCCGGCGTACCTCGAAGACCACCGCGCCCGCGGCCCGGGAGACTGCGTTGATGGCCAGCCCGGAGAAGAGGAACACCACGGCGGCGCCGACCAGCAGGCCGACCAGGTTCTTCGGGTTGGACACGTTGAGGGCGCCGGTGACGAAGCCGGCCACATCTGCGATGCCCGCGTCCTGCAGCGCCTCGCGCATGGAGCTCGTGTACGAGCCGAACAGGGCGGTGGCGGCGAGCACCGCGGTGGCGATCGCGATGCCCTTGGTGATCGCCTTGGTCGTGTTGCCGACCGCGTCGAGCTCGGTGAGCGTACGGGCGCCGGACTCGTCAATGTCCCCGGACATCTCGGCGATGCCCTGCGCGTTGTCGGAGATCGGCCCGAAGGTGTCCATGGCCACGATCACGCCGACGGTGGTCAGCAGGCCGGTGCCGGCCAGCGCCACCGCGAACAGGGCGATCGAGCCGCCGACAAGATACGCGCCGAAGACGGCGGCGCCGATGACCACCGCGGAGTAGACGGCCGACTCCAAGCCCACGCTGACCCCGGCGAGGATCACCGTGGCCGGGCCGGTCAGCGAGGTCCGGCCGATGTCCTGCACCGGCCGGCGGCCGGTCTCGGTGAAGTAACCGGTCAGCGCCTGGATCACCGCAGCCAGGGCGATCCCGATGACCACCGCGCCGATCGCGATCAACCGGGGGTTGCCCTTCGTGCCGGCGAACTCGTCACCGAACCCGGCGAACGTGGACGGCAGCAGGGTCCATGCGGCGATGGCCACCAGGAGCGCGGAGACGGCCGCAGAGATGAAGAACGCGCGGTTGATGGCGGTGAGGCCGGAACGGTCGGTCGCGCGCAGGCGGGTGATGAACACGCCGACGATCGCGACGACGACGCCGATGGCGGCGACCACCAACGGGAACACGAGGCCGTCCACACCGAACGCGAGCCGGCCCAGGATCAGCGCGGCCACCAGCGTCACGGCGTACGACTCGAACAGGTCCGCGGCCATGCCGGCGCAGTCGCCGACATTGTCGCCGACGTTGTCGGCGATCGTCGCGGCGTTGCGCGGGTCGTCCTCGGGGATGCCTTGCTCGACCTTGCCGACCAGGTCGGCGCCGACGTCCGCAGCCTTGGTGAAGATGCCACCGCCGACCCGCATGAACATGGCCAGCAGCGCCGCGCCGAACCCGAAGCCTTCCAGCACGATGTGTGCGTTGCCGCGGTAGAGCAGCACGACCAGGGACGCTCCGAACAGGCCGAGGCCCACGGTGAGGAACCCGACGACACCACCGGTGCGGAACGCGATCTGCATGGCCTTCTCGCGACCGCCGGACGACTCCCGGGCGGCGGCGGCCACCCGCAGGTTGGCCCGCGTGGCCAGGGCCATGCCGGCGCCGCCGATGAAGGCGCTGAACACCGCGCCCACCACGAAGAACACCGAACGGCCGATCTTGACCATCGTCTCGGAGCCTTCGACGCCGCTCACCGGGAGCAGATAGAGCAGGAACACGGCGATGACGACGAACACCGCGAGGGTCTTGAACTGGCGGAAGAGGTAGGCCAGCGCGCCCTCCTGCACGGCGCCGGCGATCTCCTGCATCTTCTGCGTGCCCTTGCCGGATGCGAGGACCGCCCGAACCAGGGCGGCCGCGAAGCCGAGCGCCACGAGCGCGATGACCGCGGCGACCACGACGTAGGACAGGTTCGCACCGGTCAGGGACAGCTCGCCACCCTCAGCGGCGAGGCTTTCCACGGACATCTATGTCCTCCTGTACCGAACGCGCCACCCCCGCCCAGTGGACCGCCGGATGGCCGGCGACGCGAGCGTGGGAAGCCGCGACTGCCTGGTGCCCGCCGAGCGCGGGACCAGGAACGTTGTGATGACCCGCGTACTCTAGCCGTCCGCCGTTGGCAGGGTCACATCGACGCCTCGTACGGTCGTGATGATCTTCATCGGCTGCGGCCGTGCCGCGCGACGTCACCGGGTCGGCCGCGGCGACCAGACCATACGCACCGAGGTCCCGGTGCCGCCGTCCGCGCGCCGGACCTCGAGGCTGTCCACCAGGCTGGCCAGCAGCGTCAGGCCCATACCGGCGGCGACCGCCTCCTCCGAGAGCCCGTCCGGCGGGGCGTCGAGGGCATCCACCGCAGGCGACACCGCCAGGTCCGGGACGGCGCCGGCCGCCGTCGCGTCGGCAGGCGCCTGGTCGACCACCCGGACCTCGTATACCGGGCCGTCAGTCATCTCGATGGAGATGGGGGTCCGCAGGCCGTGCCGCCGGTGCAGGGCGACCGCCCGCGAGCAGGCCTCACCGATGGCCAGGCGCACCTCGTCGAGCAGGTCGCCGTCGATCCCGGCGCGCCGGGCCACCGCCACCCCGACCAGTCGGGCGGTGCGCACGTGCGCCGGCTCCGGGGAGAACGACAGCCGGACCGTCGCCATAGCTACGTCGGCTGGCCGTCAGCGCCCGCCGTTGTGGCGGCGTCCACGCTGTCGAACAGTGGAAAGACCTGGTCGAGGGCGGTGATCCGGAAGATCTTCAGGAGGGGCTCGCGGGCGCAGACCAGCGCCAGCCTGCCGCCCGCCGCACGCAGCCGCTTGTGCGCGCCGACCAGGACGCCAAGGCCGGTGGAGTCGAGGAACTCGACCTTGCCCAGGTCCACCACGACCTTGCGGGCGCCGCCATCCACCAGCTCGACCAACCGCTCCCGGAGCCGGGGGGCCGTGTAGACGTCCACCTCGCCGCCGACCTGCAACACCGTATGGTCGGAAACGGTGCGCGTCGACAGCGAAAGATCCATCAGTACCTCCTGACTGCAAGGCTCGCACAGCGCTGGGCGCACAGCTGACCCGGCCCCAGCGAACCCCTTTCCGGGATCTAACCATCGCGCACGGTCCCCCGCGACGGCCGGACGCCCGGATCTTCGGGTTGGACGACCGTACCGCGCCAGTGCCACAGTGCATGTCGTGACGCTGACCGCGCCGGAACCGGCCGCTCTGCTCGACCGCCTGGTCCGGGGCAGGTCGGACGACGGTCCGGTCACCCATGTCGAGCGGGTGCCGGCCCGGGCCGGCGAGACGGTGGCCTGGCCGGCCTGGGTCCCCACCGAGCTGCGAACGGCGCTCCAGGCGCGGGGCATCGCCGCACCGTGGCGGCATCAGGTGGCGGCATCCACCCGCGCGTGGGGCGGCGAACACGTCGTCATCTCGACCGGAACGGCGTCCGGCAAGTCCCTGGCCTACCTGCTGCCGACCCTGGCCACCCTGCTCAGCGACCCCAGGGCCACCGCGCTCTACCTGGCGCCGACCAAGGCGCTCGCCGCGGACCAGCTGCGCGCCGTCGCCGGGCTGGAGCTGGCCCCGGTACGCGCGGCGTGCTGCGACGGTGACACGCCGCGGGAGGAGCGTGAGTGGGTACGCCAGCACGCCCGCTTCGTCCTGACCAACCCGGACATGCTGCACCACAGCATCCTGCCGGGGCACTCGGCCTGGTCCGGTTTCCTGCGTCGCCTGCGGTACGTCGTCGTCGACGAGTGCCACACCTACCGGGGCGTATTCGGATCGCACGTCGCGCACGTGCTCCGGCGGCTGCGCCGGATCGCCGGCCGGTACGGCCGTAGCCCTGTCTTCATGCTGGCGTCGGCGACCGCTGGCGACCCGGAGACGGCCGCGTCGCGGCTGACCGGCCTGCCCGTCACCTCCGTCACCGAGGACACCTCGCCACGCGCGGCGTTCACCTTCGCCCTGTGGGAGCCGCCGCTGCTGCCCCGACCGACCGGCACTGACCAGACACAGGTTGCCGATGCCGCGCCGGCACGGCGTTCCGCCCTGCGGGAGGGCGCGGACCTGCTCGCCGACACGGTCGCCGGAGGGGTGCGCACCCTCGCGTTCGTCCGCTCCCGGCGCGGCGCGGAGGTCGTCGCATCGCTCGCCCGGCGGGCGCTTGACGAGGCGGTGCCGGGGCTGGGCGAGCGGGTGGCCGCCTACCGGGCCGGCTACCTGCGGGAGGAGCGGCGGTCGCTGGAGCGGGCGATGCTGGAGGGGCGCCTGCTCGGGCTCGCCTCGACCAACGCGCTGGAGCTCGGGGTCGACCTGGTGGGCCTGGACGCGGTGCTGCTCTGTGGCTACCCGGGGACGCTCGCGTCGCTCTGGCAGCAGGCCGGCCGCGCCGGCCGCGCCGGCCGGGAGGCGCTGTGCGTGCTGGTCGCGCGCGACGACCCGCTCGACACATACCTGGTCCACCACCCCCAGGCACTGTTCTCCCGGCCGGTCGAGGCGACCGTGCTCGACCCGGCCAACCCGTACGTGCTCGGCCCGCAGCTGTGCTGTGCCGCCGCCGAGCTGCCCCTGACACCTGCGGACCTGGAGGTGTTCGGCGGCGAGCCGGCCCGGTCGGCGGTTGACGCGCTGGTCGCGGGCGGAGCGCTGCGCCGCCGGCCAGCGGGCTGGTTCTGGACCCACGGCCGCCGGCCAGACGTTGACCTGCGCGGCAGCGGCGGGCCCCCGGTCTGCGTGGTGGAGGCACCGACCGGCCGGCTGCTCGGCACCGTCGACGGCGGCTCGGCGCACTTCCTGGTGCACACCGGAGCGGTCTACCTCCACCAGGGAGTGTCCTATGTGGTCGACTCGCTGGACCTGGACGACGCGGTCGCTCTGGTGCACCCCGAGGAGCCCGACTGGACCACCCACGCCCGGGACGTGACCTCGCTGACCGTGGGAGCGGTCCGGTCCTATCTGGACGCCGGGCCGGTCGGGCTCTACCTCGGCGAGGTCGACGTGACCGCGCAGGTCGTCTCGTACCAGCGCCGCCGCATCGGCTCCGGCGAGGTGCTCGACACCCGGCCCCTGGACCTGCCGGCCCGCCAGCTGCGCACGGTGGCCGTCTGGTTCACGGTCTCGTCGAGGGCGCTGGCCGCGGCCGGCGTCGAGCCGGCTGACGTGCCCGGCGCGCTGCACGCGGCCGAGCACGCGGCGATCGGCCTGCTGCCCCTCGTCGCGACGTGTGACCGCTGGGACATCGGCGGCCTGTCCACCGCCGGCCACCCGGACACCGACGCGCCGACCGTGTTCGTCTACGACGGGCACCCGGGCGGTGCCGGCTTCGCCGAGCGGGCGTACACGGCGGCCGCCGATTGGCTGGGCGCGACCCGGGACGCCATCGCCGGTTGCGGCTGCGAGACCGGCTGCCCGTCCTGCGTACAGTCCCCCAAGTGCGGCAACGGCAACGAGCCGCTCGCCAAGGACCCTGCGGTGCGGATCCTCGACGCTGTCCTGGCCGCCCTGCGAGCCGCCGCGTGACCCGGCCCGGCCGTACTCCGGGCCGGGCCCGCCCGGCCAGCCGCCAGGTGCGGCCCGCGGCGGGCCGGCCCGCGCGGTGCCGACAGCCGGGCCCATGGCCGTGCCGACCTCCACGGTCACCAGCACGTCAAGTGCCTCGACCCGGCATCCGGTCAGCCGGGCCCCGTTCGCGGTGACGATCCGGCCCGCGGCGGCACACGCCGCCGGCGCGCCCTCCACCGCCTGTGCCGCACCGGCCAGCGCGCCGAGATCGGCCGCGACGGCGGCCCGTTGCCGGGCCACCGTCACCGCACCGACCATCGCGGCGAGCGCTCCCATGAGGACGAGCACCAGCCCAGCGGCGAGCACCCACACCGACGCCGCGCCCCGGTCACCGCGGGCCACCCTCCGACCCACGGTCACCCGGCTGGCCCGTCCTGCCAGGGCGGCTGCCCGCCGGGGCCGGCCTCCGCCGCCGTCGCCGCAGGCGCCCCTGGCTCCACGGCGGCGACCGCGCTGGCCGCCACCCGCAGCCGGGGCACCAGCCCGCCGAGCGGCCGCACCGGGGCGCTCACCGTCACGTGGACGGCGTCGCCGCGCACCGTCACCTGGATGGTGGCGGCGGCCGGGGCTGAACGGCCGGCTGCTGCCTGGCCACGCTCGCCCCGGGCGGTGGCCAGGGCCGCATCCCGGGCGGCACCGACGCACCGCAGGTGGGTGGTTACCGCGCTGACCGCGGTGAGCCCGGCGAGCAGCAGCACCACCAGTGCGGGCAGGCCGACCGCGAGCTCCGCCGTCGCCGAGCCCCGGTCACGCCGAGCGGTCACCGCAGCGCCCGGGCGATGATCGCGGTCAGCGCGGCCTGCACCGACGGGGACGTCACCACCTTCAGCAGGATGCCGGCGAACGCCACCGCCGCGATCGTGCCGATGGCGTACTCGGCGGTGTTCATCCCGGCGTCACCGCGGAGCCGGCTCCGGAGCCTGCGCATCACGATGCTCCCCTTTCTGGAGATCTTGAAGGTGTCTTTCAGAACACGTCGCCGAGGAGGGCGACGATCACCGGCAGGAGCCCGGCGAGCACGAAGGCGGGCAGGAAGCACAGGCCGAGGGGAAGCACCACGAGCACGCCCGCCCGCCGGGCGGCGGCGTCAGCCGCTGCGAGCCGGCTCGCCCGCAGGTCCCCAGCCACCCGGGCCAGCGCACCGGCGAGCGCCGCGCCGCTGGCGCTGCTGCGGACCGCGGCCCGGGCGAGCCGGTCGCACCCGGCCGCGGTGCCCAGGTAACCCCAGGCGTCCTCCGGCGCGGCGCCGAGCCGCAGTGCCCGACCGGTGCGACCCAGCCGCTCCCCGAGCGGCCCGGGCAGGGCGGTGGCGACCGCCGTACAGGCGCGGTCCACCGGGGCTCCGGCTCGCAGCGCGGCAGCCAGGAGGTCCGCACCGAGCGGAAGGTCGGCCTCCACCTGTAGCCGCTCCCGCCGCGCCGCCCGGGAAGGCAGGCGGGGCAGGGCCACCCCGAGCACGACCGCGAAGGCACTCCCGGCGAGGACGCCCCACCACCCGCCGGCGACGACCGCCACGGCGGCCCCGGCGAGCAGGGCGGCCCACCTCGCGGTGCGGTGCAGGTCGCCCGGCCGCCCGGCCGGCTCCGGCCGGGCAACGGTCCGCAGCCGGCGGGCGCTGCGCCCTGCCGCGGGCCAGGCGAGCAGGCCGGACGCCACGAGCAGGGCCGCGACGGCGAGCAGGCCGGCCGTCACGCTCCACCCCCCAGCGCGGTGATCCGGGACATCCACACAAGGCCGGCGAGCTGCAGGGCGACCGAGCCTGCCGCACACCCCGCACCCAGCGGCGTGCGCAGCAGGACGTGCAGCGGATCGGTGCCGATGCCGTACCCGAGCGCGATGCCCGCAGCGGGCAGGCCGGCCAGCAGGACGGCGGTCGTACGGGCGCCGGCCGTCTGGGCCGCCGCGGCTGCCGCGGCCCGGTCCGCCGCCCGGGCATCCGCCTCGATCTGCTCGAGCAGGTCGGCCAGTGGCGCGCCGGTCTCCCCGGCGAGCGCGACCGCAGCGGCCGACCTGGCGCGCACGGTGCCGCCGGCCGTTGCCGCGCCCGCCGGCCCTGCCAGGCCGGCGGGGGCCGGGCGTCCGGCACGCAGCTCGGCGGCGAGGTCCGCGAGGTCGTCCAGCTCCTGTGCCCGTACGCCGGCCTGGGTCCGGGCCTGGCGCCGGCGCAGGAGCGCCCGCGCGCCCAGGCCGGTGTAGACGGCGACCAGTCCGGCGGCCACCGGCCCGCCCGCGAGCCCGGCCAGCAGGGCCCCCGCTGCCACGGCCACCGCGGCCGCCACCGGTGGCGCCGCGCGTAGCCGCCCCACCGCGCGCCAGACGCTGGCCGGCAACGGCGTGTTGGCGGTAGCCATCAGGCCGAGGCGGTGCCGGCGGACCCGGCCGGTGCTGGCCGGCCAGGCCGCCGCCACTGCCGCCGTCGCCAGCGCGGCCGCCTCGACCAACAGGGTCATTGGGCGCTCCGGCCGGTGGCCAGCGACGCGGGCAGGGGCACTCCCCGGTCTGCGAGCAGGCGGCCGAGCGCCGCGGCGCCCGGCCCGGGACCGGCGCCGCGGCGCCACACCGGCACCGTGGACACCAGCCGGTCAGGTCCGGCCGGCAGCAGCAGGCACACCTCGTCGAGGACCCGCCCGCCGGGCGTACGCCGCAGGTGCAGCACCACCTGGAGGGCCGCCGCGACCTGGGCGTGCAGCGCCGGCCGGGCCAGCCCACCGAGCAGGCCCAGCGCCTCCAGCCGGGCCGGCACATCCGCCGAGGTGTTGGCGTGCAGGGTGCCGGCTCCTCCGTCGTGGCCCGTGTTCAACGCGGCGAGCAGGTCCACGATCTCCGCCCCTCGGCACTCGCCCACGACAAGCCGGTCGGGCCGCATCCGCAGCGCCTGACGCACCAGGTCCCGCAGGGACACCGCACCTACACCCTCCACGTTGGACACGCGGGCCTGGAGCCGGACCACGTGCGGGTGCGCCGGCCGCAGCTCGGCTGCGTCCTCGACCAGCACCAGCCGCTCCCGGCTGGCCACAAGGCCCAGCAGCGTGCTGAGCAGCGTTGTTTTGCCACAGCCTGTGCCCCCGGTGACGAGGAAGGCGAGGCGCCCGGTCACCACGGCCGCAACCAGCTCGGCGGCGGGTCCGGTCAACGTGCCCAGGCGCTCCAGGTCTCGCAGCGTGTACGGGCGCGGCCGGAAGGTGCGCAGCGACAGGCACGGGCCGTCCACGGCGACCGGTGGCAGCACCGCGTGCAGCCGCGTGCCGTCGGGCAACCGGGCGTCCGCGTACGGGCAGCCGTCGTCGAGCCGCCGTCCACAGGCGGCGACGAGGCGCTGGGCGAGCCGGCGTACGTCCTCGGCGGAGCCGAGCGCGACGGGCACCCGCCGCAGGCCGGCTCCGCGGTCGACCCAGACCTCGCCCGGGCCGTTGACGAGCACGTCGGTCACGTCGGGGTCGGCCAGTATCGGGGCGAGCGGGCCGGCACCGACCAGGTCGCTACGCACCCGGTCAGCCAGCCTGAGCACGGTGGTGTCGCCGAGCACAGCCGCCGCCGGCTCCGACCGCACGGCCGAGGCGATGGCGGGTGAGGTCGCGTCCACACCGCTGAGCGTGAAGCGGTGCCGCACCCGGGCGGCGAGGTCCGCGGTCATGGCGCCATCCAGAGCGGGCTCGCCGGGCGGGGCAGCCACGGTCCCCTTCACGCCGCGACCTCGGCCGATGCCGGCACCAGGTCGGTGAGCAGCCGGCGGCAGAACGCGGCCAGCGGGCCCCGACCGCTGTCGGCGGGCGTGGCGCCGCGCTCCAGCGCCGGTGCGAGCCCAGGCTCGGGGCGCAGCACACCGGCGAGAGGCAGCCCCAGCGAGCGGGCGATCTCCCGCGGGCGCAGCCGCCCGGGAGCGGGACCCCGCACGACCACCCCGAGCGACGAGCAGTGGGCGCCGGCCACCGCGGCGACCCGGGCGGCGGCGGCTGCTGCCCGCAGCTCGGCCGGAACGACCAGCAGTGCGCGGTCCGCCCCCCGCAACGCGACCGCTGCGGTGTCATCCAGCCGTCGCGGCAGGTCCACCACGACCAGGTCGCGCCCGCGGCGGCCGGCGTCGACCGCGGCGGCCATCGCCTCGGGCGGCACCACGACCGGTTCGCCGCGGTCCCAGGAGAGCACCACCAGCTCGCCGCGGCGCGGCAGGGCGTCAACGAGCGAAGACGGGTGCACCGGGCCGCTGGCCTCGCGCAGCTCCGGCCAGCGCAGCCCGTCGATGTCCTCCCACCCCAGGACGAGGTCGATGCCGCCGCCGAGCGGGTCCGCGTCGACCAGGAGCGCCCGGAGCCCGGACCGCACCGCGGTCACCGCCAGGCTGGCCGCGAGCACGCTGGCACCGGCTCCGCCACGCCCGCCGATGACCGCCATGACCTGCCCTCGCGTGCCGTCGCCGGCGGCTGCCGGGGCGCCCCTCGCACCGACGAGGTCGCCGAGCCGGTTGACGAGCCACGGCTCGGCCGCCGGCAGCATCGCGACGTGCGTCGCGCCGAGGGCCTGCGCCAGGGTCCACGGCGGCTCCGCGCCGTCATCGGCCCGGCCGACCAGGACCACCTCCGACCGGCGTGGCAGGTGCGCCCGCTGGCACGCCGGCGCGCTGTCGAGCCCGACCAGCACCAGCGGTGCCGGCCCGTACCGGCTGCGGGCCGCGGCCGGGTCGACCGCGACGTCGAGGGTCACCCCGGCCGCGGCAGCCAGGCGCAGCAGCTCGTCCAGCAGGTCGGGGTCGGCGGTGACGGCAAGTGCGTTACGCAGGGACGTGGCGCAGGCCAGGGACTGGGTCGGCATTGCCGCCTCCAACGGGTCGGGTTCCGCGTACGGGCACACCGTGCCGTTGACGCCTTCGCCGACCAAGCCGTGGAGCGCGATCTGTGGACAACCCAGCCGCCTGTGGATATGTGGCGCAGGTCACTGACTATTTGGTATAGCGCGGAAAGAACACGGGTACAGAGCCCACAATTTCCACCGTGTGCAACATGGCAAATGCGAAGCGTGGGACGGCCCCCGCCGGGGGGAGGCGGGGGCCGTCGGGGAGTCCGGCTCCGGGGGGTCGAGCCGAACCCGCTCAGCGGTCACGGGGGGTGCAACCGCCGAGGGCCTGTAGCACTGATGCTACGGGTTGTCGCACGACACGCCTTGCGTGTCTCCTCAAGCATGCCTGAGTAACGGGTAACCGTCGAGTGGGGTGCGCTAAACACGCCGGGACACGAAAATGTTCCGCGCGCTGCCGAGCACCGATTTCCCCGCCAGGTGCTAAGCCGGGGCCGGCTGGCGGCGGCCCGGGCGACTAACGGCTGCGGAAGGGCCGGCCCACTAGACTTGCCCGCCGTGGGCCGGAGCGCCGCATTCTTTGATCTTGACAAGACCGTGATCGCCAAGTCGAGCGCGTTGGCATTCGGCCGGCCCTTCTACCGGGACGGGCTGATCACAAGGCGCGATGTCGTCAAGTCCGCGTACGCCCAGCTCATGTTCCGGGTCGGCGGTGCCGACGAGCAGACCATGCTGCGCACCCGCGACTACCTCGCGGAGCTGTGCCGCGGCTGGCAGGTGGAGCAGGTCCGGCAGATCGTCGCGGAGACGCTGCACGAGCTGATCAACCCATACGTGTACGCCGAGGCGGCCGCCCTGATCGGCGAGCACCAGGCGGCTGGCCGGGACGTGGTGCTGGTCTCGACCTCCGGTGAGGAGATGGTCCGCCCGATCGGGCAGCAGCTCGGCATCGCCGACGTGATCGCGACCCGGATGCGGGTCGCCGACGGCCGTTACACGGGCGAGATCGACTTCTATGCCGCAGGTCCGCACAAGGTCACCGCGGTCAAGGAGCTGGCCGCCGCGCGCGGGTACGACCTGGCTGCGTCGTACGCGTACTCCGACTCGGTCACCGACGCGCCGTTGCTGGAGACGGTGGGGCACCCGACCGCGGTCAACCCGGACCGCGCGCTGCGCCGCATGGCGGTGGAACGGGACTGGCCGGTGCTCGAGTTCCGCCATCCCGTGCCCCTCAGCCGTCGGCTGCGGGAGCGGCCAGCGGTGCCCATCGCCGCCGCGATGGTGGGGGTGGGCGTCGGGCTTGCCGTCGGCATCGCGTGGTACGGCCGGCGGCGCCGGTCCCGCTCCTCGCCCGCCTGACCGCCCCGTCGCCGCCGGCCGCGCACGACACGTCGCAAGCACACACGACACGCCGCCAGCACATTGGACACGCCGCCAGCACATTGGACACGCCGACCGGGCCGGAGTGCCGGCCCGGTCAGGACGCCGGTCACGAGCTGGCCACGTACGCCACTGCAGTGCCCGGCCGCCACACATTCCAGATCAGGACTGGCGTGTCCGCCGTGAGGGGCGTAGAAACGTAAGTGCGGAACCTGTTGGGTCAATCTCGACAAGCTCCGTGCACGGCCACCGGGCACCCACGTGCGACCAGCCGCGGGAGGCGCGTTGCGGCGGCACCGCAAGGACCGCTGACAACGACTCAGGTGCACGCTTGGTAACCCGGATGGACGTGCGTGACGGCGCCTCCGAGTGGGGCGCCGTCCACGTATCTGCCCCGGACGTCACCCGGCCGCCTGCTCGACCAGGGCGGCGGCGCCCAGCTCCACCGCTGTTGCGCAGTGCCGTAGCCAGGCCCGGATGCCGTCCGGCGTGCCGGTGGCAAAGGCGCCCGCCGCGCCGACGTACTCCGGCTCCCGGGCCAGGTGGCCGACCTCCGCGGGGATGAGCCCCCTGGGGTCGAAGCCCCCGGCGGCCAGCGTCAGCCGGGCGGCCGCGCGGGCCACCACGCCGCCCGGCCCAGGAAATGCGCGCAGCGCGAGCAGCTCGCCGTGCACCACGGCGGCCAGCAGCAGGGTGGGCACCGACGTGCCGCCTGCGACGAGGTCCGCCAGGGCGTCCAGGCGTACGGCGACCGCCGGCTCCCCGGACGGCCGCCCGAGCCGGGCGGCGTCGACCGCGTCCCGGGCGGCGAGCACGTGCAGCCGGGCGAGCACCTGTCGCGGCGCCCGGGGCCAGGTGTCGACGAGCTCCGGCAGTGCGGCGGCGACCCGCAGTGCCCCCTGCACGACCGGGTCCGTCACCACGCCGGAGCGCACCTGCTCCACGTCGTACCGGTGGTTCTCCAGAGCCGCGCTGGCCACCGCGGACCGCAGGCTGAGCTCGGCCGCGACCTGGCCGCCGCGGCGGCGCAGCGCGCGGTGCGTGAGCGCCGCGTCGGCGGCGGCGCGGGCCCGGTCCAGGGCCGGGGCGACGCCGGCCAGGGTGAGCAGCGGGGCCAGCGGGTCGGTCACGGTCGCCGAGGGTAGCCGTGCCAGGCGGTGCGGGACCGGTCGCCACCCGGCGCTCGGCCGGGGTCACTCGCCGCACCCCCGCGCTGCCGCTCGCCGAACCGGTGCGGCGCCACTAACGTGCTTACCCATACGGCGATCACACAAGGGCGATCACACAAGAAGGCACAAGGGAGCCGGACCGATGAGCGAGACTCTCGCGAACCTGCTGCAGGAGACCCGGCAGTTCCCGCCGCCGGCGGAGCTGACCGCGCACGCCAACGTGACCCGCGAGGCGTACGACGAGGCCGACGCGGACCGGCTGGCGTTCTGGGCCAAGCAGGCGCGCCGGCTGCACTGGGCCAAGGAGTGGGACCAGGTGCTGGACTGGTCCAACCCGCCGTTCGCCAAGTGGTTCGTGGGCGGGCAGCTCAACGCGGCGTACAACTGCCTGGACCGGCACATCGAGGCGGGCGGCGGGGACAAGGTGGCGATCCACTGGGAGGGCGAGCCCGGTGACCAGCGCACGCTCACCTACGCGGACCTGCACCGGCTCACCTGCCAGGCGGCGAACGCACTGACCGGCCTGGGCCTGCGGGCCGGCGACCGGGCGGCGATCTACCTGCCGATGATCCCGGAGGCGGTGGTCGCGATGCTGGCCTGCGCCCGCATCGGCGTCACCCACAGCGTGGTCTTCGGCGGGTTCAGCGCGGACTCGCTGCGCGGGCGCATCCAGGACGCCGACGCCAAGCTCGTCATCACCGCCGACGGGGGCTTCCGGCGGGGCAAGCCCGGCGGCCTCAAGCCGATCGTGGACGAGGCGGTCGCCGACTGCCCCAGCGTGGAGCACGTCCTCGTGGTGCGGCGGACCGGCCAGGAGGTTGACTGGGCATCCGGGCGGGACGTGTGGTGGCACGACACGGTGGAGGCCGCCGACACCGCGCACGAGGCGCAGCCGTTCGACGCCGAGCACCCGCTCTACATCCTCTACACCTCAGGCACCACCGCGAAGCCCAAGGGCATCCTGCACACGACCGGCGGCTACCTGACGCAGGTGTCGTACACCCACCACGCCGTGTTCGACCTCAAGCCGGACAGCGACATCTTCTGGTGCACCGCCGACATCGGCTGGGTCACCGGGCACTCGTACATCGTCTACGGGCCGCTGGCCAACGGGGCGACCCAGGTGATGTACGAAGGCACCCCGGACACCCCGCACCGGGGACGGTTCTGGGAGCTGGTCGAGAAGTACCGGGTGACGATCCTCTACACCGCGCCCACCGCGATCCGCACCTTCGCCAAGTGGGGCGACGACGTCCCGGCCCAGTTCGACCTGTCATCGCTGCGCCTGCTCGGGTCCGTCGGCGAGCCGATCAACCCGGAGGCCTGGATGTGGTACCGCGAGCACATCGGCGGTGGCCGGTGCCCGGTCGTGGACACCTGGTGGCAGACCGAGACCGGAGCCATCATGATCTCGCCGCTGCCCGGCGTCACCACGTGCAAGCCGGGCTCGGCCATGCAGCCGCTGCCCGGGATCGTCGCGGACGTCGTGGACGACCAGGGCTCCTCGGTGCCCAACGGCGGCGGCGGGTTCCTCGTCGTACGCGAGCCGTGGCCCAGCATGCTGCGCACCATCTGGGGCGACGACAAGCGGTTCATCGACACGTACTGGTCCCGCTTCGGGGCGGGTGCGGGCACCGCGGGCCAGGGTGACGCGTGGGTCTACTTCCCGGGCGACGGCGCCAAGCGGGACAGCGACGGGCACATCTGGCTGCTCGGCCGGGTGGACGACGTGATGCTCGTGTCCGGTCACAACATCTCCACCACCGAGGTGGAGTCGGCGCTGGTCTCGCACCCGAGCGTCGCCGAGGCGGCGGTGGTGGGCGCGACCGACCCGGTGACCGGCCAGGCGATCGTGGCCTTCACCATCCCGCGCGGCAGCGTGGACACCGACGGCGGCGCCGGCGAGGCGCTCATCAAGGAGCTGCGCGAGCACGTCGCAAAGACACTGGGGCCGATCGCCAGGCCGCGGCAGATCATGCTCGTGCCGGAGCTGCCCAAGACCAGGTCCGGCAAGATCATGCGCCGGCTGCTGCGCGACGTCGCCGAGAACCGCTCACTCGGGGATGTCACGACACTCCAGGACTCCTCGGTGATGGACCTGATCCGCAGCGGTATGGGGACCCCCAAGGCGGACGAGGACTAGAGGGTCTCAGGGGAGGAGGCCCACCCAGGCGTAGTCACTCGTGCAGGGTGGGCCGGCCGCCACCGCCATCCGCCGCCCGTCGAGGTCCAGGAGTACGGAGTACACCGTCTCGGCGCGGTCGTACCAGGCGTCCCGCTCCTCGGCGTGGCGGCAGATGGCGAGCGGGAAGCCGCCGTGGTCGCGCAGCACGCCGGCGAGGTCGTCCTCGGTGACCTTGCCCGCCTGTGCGGCCGGGGTGAGCAGCCGGCGGGCCCGGGCGGCCCGGAACAGCGACGAGCCGCCCCAGTCCTTGATCGTGTCGTACACCGGCAGCGGGGTGTCGAAGTGGTTGGCGTGCGTGATGATGCCGTCGACCGGGTGCAGCCAGCCCACATCACCGGGCACGAGCTCCAGGTTGACCATCTCGCCGTCCTCGGGCCCGGCGCCGGCCTGCCCGAGCAGGAGGTTGATCGACGAGTTGCGGGGCGGCCGTACGGTCCGGCGCAGCGCGTCCGGCAGGTGCTCGGCCTCCAGCGCCGAGCGCACCAGCACGTGGTACGGCACGCCGGGCCGGGCGCCTGCCGGCAGGCCGTCCCGGTCGCAGCCCAGCATGTTCACGCAGACCCCGACGCCGGCTGAGCTGAGGCCGGTCTTGGCGAGCATGCCGGCCTCGGTCAGCGCGAGCACGGTGTGGCCGCGCTCGTCCGTGGTGCGCAGGAGCAGCATGGTGTCCCGCTGGTCCGGGTGCCAGTCCCAGTTCTGGGCGAGCAGCAGGTGGCCGGTTGCGGTGTGGGTGCCGAGCACACCGAGGGAGGTGCAGCCGCCGTCCGGCCCGTCGGGGGCCGGACGGCCGGCGGTGAGCTGGGCCGGGTCGCCGTAGATCAGCTCGGTCCGGGCGTTGAGCGCGTAGATCTCCTCGGCCGGCACGCCGGCCCCGTCGGCCAGGCCGTCCAGCATCTGCGCGACCCGCGGGTGGTGCTCCCGCGTCACCTCCTGGTAGGTCGCCCCGGCCGCGCGTACCGCCGTCCTGGTCAGGCCCGCCTGGTCGGTGAAGCGGCGGTGATACGCCTCGATGGTCTGCGCGACCAGCCCGGCGGTCTGCGCGCCGTAGGCGGCTCCGCACTGGGCCGGCGTGCCGGTGACGGACACGACGGGTACCGGGGGACAGGTCGTCATGCGGCGAGGTTACCCGGCGCCGCCGCGAGGTCACCGGCGCGTAGCTGGCCGGACGCGCTCCGGAAGGTTCCGTGGGACAGGCCTAGGCTGGCCACATGGCGCCTGTGGACGAGTCCTGCGTACTGACCGCTGGGCCGTGGACCCACCGGTTCGTCAGCGCGAACGGCAGCCGCTTCCATGTGGTCGAGGCGGGCGCCGGCCCGCTGGTGCTGTTCCTGCACGGCTTCCCCGAGTTCTGGTGGGCCTGGCACACCCAGGTGGCCGCGGTCGCGGACGCCGGCTTCCGGGCCGCCGCGGTGGACCTGCGGGGGTACGGCGCCAGCGACAAGCCGCCCCGCGGGTACGACGGCTACACGATGGCCGCCGACGTCACCGGGCTCATCCGGGCCCTCGGCGAGCGCAACGCGACCCTGGTCGGCGCCGGGTACGGCGGCATGCTGGCGTGGACGACGGCCGCCTTCCACCCCCGGCTGGTGCACCGGCTGGTGGTCATGGGTGCGGCACACCCGCTGCGCGCCCGGTCCGCGGCCTTCGCCGACCCGCGCGGCCAGCTCGCCGCCACCACCCCGATGCTGAAGTTCCAGCTGCCCAGGTACGAGCACGTGCTGACCCGCAACCAGGCCGCTCTCGTCGGGTCGTACCTGCGGGCATGGGGCGGGCGGGCCTGGGTGCGCTCCGCCGCCTTCGCCGAGTACGAGGCGCGGTGCCGGCAGGCGTTCCTCATCCCCCAGGCCGCGTTCTGCGCCCTGGAGACCTACCGCTGGGCGTTCCGGTCGGTGCTACGGCTGCACGGCTACCGGTTCGTGCGGCTCCTTCAGCAGCCGATCATCACGCCCACCCTCCAGCTGCACGGCGCGGCCGACCCGGCGATCCTGCCGCGCACCGCGCAGGGCTCGGGCCGGTACGTGGTCGCGGACTACGAGTGGCGGCTGCTCGACGGGGTTGGCCACTTCCCGCACCGGGAGGCGCCGGAGCAGGTCACCGGGGAGATCCTGCGCTGGGCCAAGAGCTGACCCGCCCGCCGGCTCACACCCGGTGCTCGCGGACGTCGCTCACCTCGGACGTGGGCGCCCAGCCCTGGTAGACGCCGAAGTCGAACTCCTCCAGGCCGATGCTTTCGGCCGCCGGAGCCCGGCCGCCCGCATACTCCACGCGCAGCCAGCCTTCGTGCTCGCCGAGCACGATGAACGGCTCGCCCCGCCAGACGCAGGCGGTACGCACGTAGCAGAGGTCCTCCACCTCGTCCGCGCGTACGGTACGCCGCCACCGGCCCGGGCGGACCTCCTCGAAGCCGTCGCCCGGCTCGCCGCGGTAGAGCCGGACCTCGTCACCGGCCGGGCTCGCGTCGTACTCGGTGCCGCGCCAGCGGGCGAAGTAGCCGTCACGCATCCGGGCCGTCCGGTGCCACCGGGCGCCACTGCGGGCCGTCCGCGTCGAGGACCGCGACGAGTGTCTCCGCCCCGTCACGGGTGAGCCGCCACAGCTGGGCGCCGTGCGGCAGGCGTGCGCTGTCCACTTTGAACTCCGCGATGACGTCGCCGCTCTCGCTGGGCGCGAAGCCGTTGCCCCGGAACGGGGCCCGCTCGATCACCCAGCCCTTCATGGCCCGCATCGCGGCCTCGTGCTGGCCGCCGTACGGGATCCGGTACAGGCTGGGCCGGTGGGCCGGCCACCGCAGCACGTACGCCTCGTCGGCCTCGGCGTCGAACGGCGAGCCCGCCCAGCCGAGACCGAGCGCGGTGAACAGGTCGGCGGGCGTACGCAGGTGGGCCACCTCGTTCGCCCGGTGCACGAAGCCGGACACCCGGTCGTACCCCCGGTCGAGGTAGTAGGGCACCTGGCTGGGCGGGACGGTCTTCTGCATGACGGTCGGGCCGGCCGCCGACGTGGCGACCGGCGCCGCAGCGGCCTGGGGGACGAGCTCCGGCGCCTCGGGCGCGACCTGTTCGCCGGTGGGCTCGGCACCGAGGCCGACCTCGGCCGCCCAGTTCGCCAGCGCGACGATCTGCGTGCCGGGCAGCTTCCCGCCGACCGGGGTGCCCGGGTTGACCGCGAACGACCACTGCTCGTCCGGCCAGTGCTGGATGAGCTGGGCAAACTTGACCTCGATCGTGTCGCGCGTCCCGCCTACGTGTTCGACCAGCCGCTCGGGCGAGGTGAAGACCACGACATGCAGGTGGTCCTCGATGGTCTCGGTGCGCCAGACAAAGCTCGGGTCACCGGGGTGGTTCTCGGTGGATCCGCCGGCCGGCACCGGCACCAGCACGCGCGCCAGCAGCAGTGTGGAGAGGAACGAGTCGGTGTTGCCCTCCCCCGCGGCGGCCAGCAGGGCGCTCTCGACGGCGTTGGCGGGTACGAACGCGGGGCCGGCCGGCTCGGTCCTGGCCTCGGCCACCGGTGCCTCACCCGGCTCGGGACGGGCGGCCTCCGCGCGGACCGGCTCGGGACGGCCGAGCTCTGCGCGAACCGGCCCCGGACGGCCGGGCTCTGCGCGGATCGGCTCAGGACGGCCCAGGTCAGGACGGACCCGCTCAGGACGGCCCAGGTCAGGACGGGTGGGCTCGGCGCGGACCGGCGCAGGGCCCCCGGCCCGGGCCGCCGCGGCACCGGCCCCGAACCCGCTCGCCGCCGCACGGGACGGCCGGCGGGTCGGCCCGCCTCCGATGGCTGTCCGCTCGGCCCGGGCCGCCTCCGCCGGCACCGGCGCGACGACCGGCGGGAGCAGTGAGGCCGGCGTGGCCGCCGGCGCCGCGGGCGGTGCGGCGGGCCGGGAGGGCGCAACGGCCGGCGGCGCAGCGGCCTCGAAGGCCGACCGTGCCGGCCGCCCTGGCGGTAGGAGCTCCCCGGGCCGGTCCTGGGGGTCGGGAGCCGGGCTCACCGGAGCCACCCCGGCGGCCCTGGGAGCCGGCTGCGACCGCGCCGCAGCGGCGCCCTCCACGCTGGTCGGGCCGTCACCGTCCGCGGCCGCCGAGGCGGACAGCGCCGCCCAGTCGGATGAGGCGGGACGGACCCGGCCGGGCACCGCGGCCACCGCGCGGGCGCGCTGGAAGCTCTCGACGCGCTCCAGCCTGTCCCGGGGGCCGGTGCCGGCGTCCCGGCCGGGCAGCCGCACCTCGCCGCGGGTGAGCTGGGAAACGAACCACGCCGGCAGGTATCCCTCGATCGGCAGGCCCGGGTTCACCGCGAGCCACCAGTCCGGGTTGGGCCAGTGGGCGGCCAGCTCGTGGTACGCGATCCGGCGGGCCGAGCCCGCGTGGTCGGCCAGGCAGAAGCGCATCGCCTCGGAGGACGTGAACGCCAGCACGTGCGTGCGCGACCCCGATGTCCAGGTGCCCCAGCCGATCGGTGCGCGGCCGGCGAGCGCATCGGCGGAGACCGGCAGGAGCAGCTCGGTGCGGGCGAGTATCCGGAAGTAACGCTCCTGGTCACCCGAGCGCAGCGCGTCGCGCATCGCGGTCTCCGCCTCAGTGGCCGGCTCCCACTCGGTCACGGCCACCTCCTCGCCACCAACGTCGCTCGATCCCGCCACCACCGCCGGCACTACCGACCTGGGGCTGCGCACATCGCGTACAACCTACAACGGCCAGATGGCGGTGCCGAGCCCCGCCGCTGCCACCGGGGGCCCCGGCCGGCCCGACCCGGGCCCGCTACGGGGAGCGCCTACTGGAACAGCCGCACGTTGCGCTGCTCCGCCGCCGCGTAGTCGTGTGCTGATTCGTCCAGGGCGCGCCTGATGTCGCCCAGCATGGCGGCGAGGTCGCCGGCCGCCCTGCGCCAGGCCGCCTGGCGCTCGTCGTACGCCGCCCGGGCCGCCCCGTCCCAGGCGGCCACGAGCGGAGCCGCATCGCGCTCCAGCTGGCTGAGCTGCTCATCGAGCGTCCTGACGGCCGAGGCGATGTTGTCGCTGGCGGCCCGCATGGCGGCGAAGTCGACCCGCAGCATCTCGTCGCTCATCGTGATCCTTCCCGGGACGTCACAGCGGCAGGGTCAGGCCGCCCCGGCCGGCGGCCTGGGCCCGGCTGGCCGCCTCCGCGTCCGACGCGGCGTAGGTGCGTCCTGACGTGCGGATCGCGGTCGCCGTCTCGGCCAGCGCGGCGTGCAGGCGGGCCTGCCCGTCGGACCACTCGAGACGGGTCTGGTCGAACGAGCGCCCACCGGCGCCCTGCCACTGCTGCCGCAGCGCGTCGAGCTCGCCCATCAGCCGCCTGAGCATCGCATCGAGTGACTGGTTCACGCTGTCGAACCTCTCCGCAGCCTGCTCCATCACCGCAGACTGCGCGTGCACCGAGGACACCCGTTGCCACCCCTGTCTCTGTCGCGGACCTGCGCCACCGTCCACTGCGGACACCCGGGACGCAGCGCGTGGCGCGATGACCCGGCTGACGCTATCGGTCAGCACCGGGCCGCGGTAGCCCCGGCCGGAAGCCTGTGGATAAACCGCCGCGCGGCCGGGATGCCGCGGCCTCACCACACCGCGGGTGACCGGGCCGCCTCCGGGTCCAGCGCCGGGCCGGCCGGCAGCAGCGCGACCAGAGCAGCGGGTAGCCGCACCGGGCGCACGGCCGCGTACCCGAGCATGGCCAGCACGTCCGGGTGCGGCACGTCGTGGCGTACCCCCAGGTCGGTCACGAGGCTGAGGGCGCCCGACGGCGCCTGCGGCGACGCCAGCGCCGAGACGACCACGCCCCACCCCGGCGCCACCAGGACCCGGTCGGCGCGTACGGCCCCGCGGACCGGGGCCTTCGCGGGCACGGCCGTCTCCTCCGCGGCCGGCACCCGGACGTCCACCCGCAGGTCCGGCCCTTCGGCGCCGTCCTGGACCTCGGCACACACCCCGCCGGCCGGGGTGACCGCGGCCAGGTTCGGTGTCGCCGCGGGCGGTGCCAGGTCGCCGCCGGGGCGCAGCTCCCCTACCTTGGGCAGGGTCGCGTAGGCGCCCTGGTCGAGCCGGCGCGGCTGGGTCTGGCCGAGCAGCCGGGCGGTCAGCGGGTCACCGAGCAGGAGGTCGGCCTGCACCTGCGTCAGCGCGGCGAGCCCGCGGCTGAGGGCGACCGCGTACTGCCGGGCGCCGCTCTGGCTCTCCACCACGAAGACCTCGCCCACGCGTGCACCGGGCAACCGGGGCGACCGCTCGCCCCGGCCGGCGATCGGGATGCGCGCCAGGTCGGTGCCGGCCGGCAAGGCGTTGGCCAGCGCCGCGGCCACCGGTGTCACCGGGCGGGCAGCCCAGCCCAGAGCGCCCAGCACGACGGAGGGCTCCCGGACCAGGTGGCGGCGGCCACGCCAGAGCAGGAGCACCGCGCCGGCCGGGTCGCGCGCCAGCAGGCCGGCATCCCCCAGCGAGCGCCCGCCGGCCGGCCCGGCGCCGTCCGGCTGGGCCCCGATGAAAAGCACCGACCCGGTACGCCCACCGGGCCCGCCGCCCGAGCCGGAGCCCACCGGGTGGGAGCAGAGCGTCCACGGCGCCCCGGTGAGCCGGGCGGCTTCGGGGAGGGAGTCCGGCGCCCCGGGGATACCGAGCGGCACGCCGCGCGGCACATCCTCGATCGACCCGGCGGAGACCTGCACCGGCCGGCGCTGGCCGGAGCCGATGATGAGCAGCGCCGAGGCGTAGTTGAGGACCGGGTGCAGCTTGCCCTCGCGATAGACGTAGCGGGCGCCGGTGCCCCGCTCGACGACCACCGCGCCACCGTCCCGCCATGCCGTCCCCGCGTCCGCCCCGCCGCCCACGAGCACGCCGTATCCGGCGACAGCGGCCAACGCCAGGGCCGCGACCAGCACGCCCACCCCGGTGGCGCCCGCCACCGGGCGAAGCGGCGCCCGCACCGGGTCGGTCCCGTGGGTGACCAACGCGGCGACCACCCGCCGGACCGTGAACTGGTACGAGCGAAGCTGGTCCTGGCGCGACGGCATCCGTCCTGCCTACCAGTCCGGCACGGCGGCGCGCCGGGGCCCCCGCGCTGGCGGCCCCGTGGCACGATCGCCGGCATGGGCATCCTCCTCCGGCTCGGCATCAGCGCGCTCGCGCTGTGGATCGCCACGCTCGTGATCGACGGCATCACACTCGGCGGCGACTCGGTCCTGACGAAGGTCGGCACGCTCCTCGCCGTCGCCGTCATATTTGGCGTGGTCAACGCCGTGCTGCGACCGATCATCAAGACCGTGGGCTGCATGTTCTACGTCGTCACGCTCGGGCTGATCGCCCTCGTGGTCAACGGCCTGCTGTTCCTGCTCACCAGCTGGATCGCGGGCGAGCTGGAGCTGCCGTTCCACGTCGCGGACTTCTGGCCGTCGGCGGTCCTCGGCGCGCTGCTCGTCGGCGTGATCAGCTGGGTGCTCAACCTGGTGGTGCGGGACGACAAGGACTGACGCCTACAGTCGGCTCATGCTGCTGCACCGCGACGACGGGTACGAGCTCTGCGACGACGACACCCGCCTCGACGTCGACCTCGTGCACCAGTGGCTGTCGCAGGACGCGTACTGGGCGCTCGGCCGTTCCCGGGACACCGTCGCGCGGTCCCTCGTCCGGTCGGTCAACCTCGGCCTCTACCGGCCGGACGGCGGCCAGGTGGGCTTCGCCCGTCTCGTCACTGACCAGGCCACGTTCGCCTGGCTCTGCGACGTTTACGTGCAGCGCCCCGAACGCGGCAAGGGCCTCGGCACCTGGCTCGTCGGCTCACTGTGTGACCTGGCGCGGGGCTGGGGCCTGCGCCGGATGGTGCTGGCGACGGCCGACGCGCATGGCGTCTACGCCCGGCTCGGCTTCACGCCGATGGTGCGGCCCGACCAGTGGATGGAGATCCGGCTCGGGTGACGCCGGTCACTTGACCTTAACCGAAAGGAGCGGGTAGCCATCCAGCCCTTACTGTGGTCGGCATGAGCGAGCTGCGCCGAGGTTACCTCTACGGCCTTGCGGCGTACGTGTCCTGGGGGTTCTTCCCGTTCTACTTCAAGAGCCTGCTGCCCTCCGGCCCGCTCGAGATCCTCGCCCACCGCATCGTGTGGTCCGTCGTCTTCGTGGCCCTGCTGCTGACGGTCCTGCGCCGCTGGCAGTCCGTCACCGCCCTCGCCCGCCAGCCGCGGGCCCTCGCTGGCGTCCTGCTCGCCGCCGCGCTCATCGCGGTGAACTGGGGCACCTACATCTACGGCGTGAACACCGAGCGGGTGGTGGAGACCTCGCTCGGCTACTTCATCAACCCGCTGGTCTCGGTGCTGTTCGGGGTGGCGCTGCTGGGCGAGCGGCTGCGCCGGGCGCAGTGGGCCGCGGTCGGCCTCGGCGCCGCAGCGGTCGCCGTGCTGACGGTCGACTACCGGCGGCTGCCCTACATCGCGCTCACGCTCGCCATCTCGTTCGGCTGCTACGGCCTGGTCAAGAAGCGGCTCCAGCTGCCACCCGCGGACGGGCTGCTGGCCGAGTCCGCGGTGCTCGCGTTGCCGGCGGTCGGCTACCTCAGCTGGCTGTCCTGGCGCGGCGCCGGGGACCTCGGCACGGTCTCCCTCGCCCATACCGTGCTCACCCTGCTCAGCGGCGTGGTCACGGCGGTGCCGCTGCTGCTCTTCGCCGGCGCGGCGAACCGCATCCCGCTGACCGGCCTGGGCATGCTGCAGTACGTCGCACCCGTCATCCAGCTGTGCGTAGGCGTCTTCGTCTACCAGGAGCCGATGCCACCGCTACGCCTGGCCGGGTTCACCCTCGTCTGGCTGGCCCTCGCGGTCTTCACCTGGGACGCCTTCCGGCACGGACGCCGCTTCGCCCGGGAACGGGCCCGCAACGCCGCTCCTACCGCGCAACCACCCCCCGAGCGGGCCACCGCGACGAACCAGCCGGCCGCGCCGAACCCCGGGGCGACACCGGTTGCACCGATCCTCACGGTCTCTGCCTGATCGGGGCCGAAGCGGCTGACCATACTCTTTCTTGACTACCTGTTCGGGGGATACTGGTCGCTCTCGGTGACGCCAAAGATGGGAGTTGCAGATTACGGACGATCATTGCGTTCGCAGAAATAGCGACCCAGGGGGCCAGGTGACCCATCCGTTGCTCGGGCTGTTCCTTATCGTGCTGATCGGCTCCAGCACCTATGCGCTGGGCCGGATCTCCGGTCGTCAGGACCGTCTCGACGCCTACCGGTGCGGGCGGCAGGACGGCACCGATGAGGAGTGGAACCGCCAGCGCGCTTACATACAGGCGACTCTTCGACACGCGTTCAACAACCGGGTCACCGTGGCGTTCTCCCGGTCGGTGGCCCGCGACCTGACCGGCGACGGCTACCTCGGCACGACGTACCGCTCCAAGGCCGCGGTGGTCCGGGCTGCGGTCCCCGCCCCCCGCCAGGAGAGCGAGTGGTTCGGGACGCCGGGTCCCGCAGCGCTGGCCCAGCAGGGCGCGCGCCACGAGGAGCTGAGGGAGATCACCAGGCTCAACGAGCTGGAAGAGATCAAGGAGCCAGCCCGGGAGGGCTGAGAGCTCCCACCGAGCGGGCCGGCCGGGGTGTGCATCAAGGGGGGCTGCTACCCCGGCCGGTCTCGGTCACTCCGCCTCCTCAGCCGTCAGGCCTTCGTACTGCGCCAGCGCCTGCTCGAACCCGGACCCGTAGAGCTGCCGGCCCACCAGCATCGTGTTGGTGGCGAGCCAGGCCAGGCCGTCCTTGTTCATCACCAGGCTCCGGCGGAACGGCTGGCTGGTGAGGCAGTGGACACCGGTCACGTCCAGCACCGGGTGGCAGACCCGGTGGCCGGCGTCCACGATCTCGATGGTGGCGACAGAAAGCTCGTCGACCTCGACGACCTCGTTGAGGTCCACGCCGGGTGGCAGCTCGAAGCTACCCATTGCCGCTCTCCTCCCGTCCCGCTGTGGGGAACGACGGACCCAGGAGCTCAGCGGACCTCGGAAATGTCCCAGTCCGCAGCGCGGTGTCACCGGCGGCGGCACCCTGGCGGCCACCGGGCCCACCCCCGCCGGCTGGACAGCTCGTCGACTGGCTCGGAGTCGACCAGGTGGACACGCTGCCCGCTCAACACACAACACGCGACGCCCCCGGTCACGACCTTGATGCTGACGCCCATCCATGCAGGTCAGCCCCGACTCACCTGGCATACGTAACGAGCAGCCTCACTCTACGCTGGACGGACACGGCGCCATAGCGACCGCCGGCCGGCCGCGCGGCGGTGCGCCGGGGCCGGCCCCGGCGCACCGGCCGGCCGCGGGCTCGGACGAGCGGCGGAGCACCGGGTCATCTGATCGACGTTCACCAACGGGTGACACATCCCGGTGCAGGACAACCGGGGTGACCTGGCACACTGTGGCCGTGGCACACCGCAGCCCGATCGTCCTGCGCCGGCGGATCGCGCGCGAGATCAAGGGCCTGCGGCAGCGGACCGGCCTGTCGCTGGAGGCGGTCTCGGAGCTGACCTCGATCACGAAGTCGACACTGTCCCGGATGGAGCAGGGGCATACCGCGCCGAAGGTCTCCATCCTGCGCCAGCTGTTGCAGACGTACCGGGCTCCGGACGCCAAGCGGGAGGAGCTCGAGCGGCTGGCCGTCGAGGCGAACCGGCGCGGCTGGTGGAGCCAGCAGTACGGCGGTGTCGAGGTCCCGGACTGGATCACCACGTACGTGTCCCTGGAGTCGGAGGCCCAGGGCATCCAGATCTTCGAGCAGATCGTGCCGGGCCTGCTACAGACCGAGGAGTACGCCCGGGCGCTCATCGCCTCGGGGATCCCGGACGGAAGCCCGGAGACGGTCGAGGGCCGGATCCGGCTGCGCATGTTCCGGCAGGAGCGGATCGCCGCCGGGCTGTCCATCCGGGCGGTCATCGACGAGGCCGCGCTGCACCGGGTGGTCGGTGGCCGGCAGGTGATGGCCGGGCAGATGCGGCGGCTGGCGCAGCTGGCCGGCCAGCCGTCGGTCAGTCTCCAGGTGCTGCCGTTCGCACAGCTGGCGACACCGGTGCTCGGGTCGCCCTTCGCCATCCTGAGCTTCGCCGACGGCGACCCCGCCGTGGTCTACCTGGAGGCGATCGAAGATGCCCTCTACGTCGAGAACCCGGACCAGGTGGAGCTGTTCCGGTCGCTCTACGAACAGCTGAGCCGGGCGGCGCTGGCCCCCGCGGAGTCCGCCGCGCTCTTCACCACGCTCGCGCAGAGATACTCCCAGGACGGGTGAGGCCGGCCGCCACGGCTCAGCGCAGCGAGTAGACCAGGATCGGCGAGCCATCTGCCCGGCGCAGCTCGATCCGGTCGAGGTTCGCCTGGTCGATCCGGGTCAGGCCCTCGAAGCGCAGGTCGTCGCCTGCCGCCGCGGACCACGAGGCCACCTGCTCCGACGACCCGTCAACGCCGATCGCGTACAGCCGGAAGGTGTACGGCTTGCGGCGTTCGGCGCTGCGGTAGGAGCAGTGCACGGTGACCAGGGTGCCGCCGGTGGTCCTGGTGATCCCCACCTCCGCGGTCACCGCCCCGCTCCCGCTCACCGGCGTCATCGCCACCAGAGTCACCGGGGTCACCGGGGTCACCGGGTCCGGCCGGTCGGCCAGTGCCTGCACCCACCCGCCCACGCCGATGGCGACCACCGCGACCAGGCACGCGGCAAGGGCGACCACACCCGCCCGCCACCGTCGCCGCTGCCTGGCCCGGTCGGCCCGGGCGGCGGCGAGCAGCCGGGGCAGCCGGTCGGGTTCCGCCGGCGCACCCCCCTGGGCGATCTGCTCGGCGGTCGCCGGGTCGAGCCGGCCCAGCAGGCCGGGCAGCACCGCGAAGTCGGCCACCGCTTTCCGGCAGGACGGGCAGCCGGCCAGATGGCGCTCGTAGACGGCCCGCTCGGCGGGGGACAGCGCGCCGAGGACATACACGCCGTCCTCACCGGCGTACTCGCACCTCATCGCGTCACCCCCAGCTCCTCCAGGGCCAGCCGCAGGGACCGCAGGGCGTAGTGGGTGCGCGACTTCACCGTGCCCGGCGGCACGCCCAGGCGGGCCGCCGCCTCCGCCACGGAGCGCCCGCGGTAGAAGCACTCCAGCAGCACCTCCCGGTGCGCCGGGGAGAGGCGGGCGAGCGCCTCGGCCACCGTCCACGCCTCGACCGCCCGGTCGGTCTCGTCGTCCGCGGACGGCTCCGGCAGCACGTCGGTGACCACCTCGCTGACCCGTACCGAACGGCGCCGCCAGAAGTCGATGGCCAGGTGGCGCGCTGTGGTGAACAGCCACGCCCGTACCGACCCGCGCCCCGGATCCAGCGCCTCCGGATGCCGCCACGCCCGCAGCAGCGTCTCCTGCACCAGGTCCTCGGCTCGCTGCCGGTCGCCCCCGCAGAGCCGCACCGCGTGCGCGTACAACGCGTCGCCGTGCTCGGCGTGCAGCGCACGCAGCAGCTCCGCGTCGTCGTCGGTCACGCACCGCTCCCGGTCATCACCCCAGTCTCACGCAGCCCGGCGACGCGTGGTTCAGCGGGATCTTCCGGGCACCGGTAGGGTGTGCCGTCACGCCGAGATCGGGCCGGGCAGCTCTCCCTTGTCCAGCTGGTCGGCGATGTTGCGGGCGGTGATCAGCAGCTTGGTGCGCACGACCCGGGCCGAGGTCATCAGCTCCGCGGCCGGCATGGAGCAGGCCAGCACCACCCGGCGCTCTACGTCCCGGTCCGCGTTGACCAGGACCGCGGCGCACGCGACGCC
This sequence comes from Micromonosporaceae bacterium, assembly GCA_035707405.1. Classification (GTDB taxonomy): domain Bacteria; phylum Actinomycetota; class Actinomycetes; order Mycobacteriales; family Micromonosporaceae; genus DASSUC01. The sequence continues at coordinate 28,314 of DASSUC010000458.1, forward strand.
GGGCCGGTACTGCCCGATCTCCAGCTGCATGCCGCGCTTGTCGCCGGCCGCCAGGTCCGCCTCGAACACGTCGGTCGAGGTGAGCGTCTGCGGAGTGTACGGCCGCATCCCGGCCTCCTTGAGGAACCGCGAGCGCTGGTCCGCACTGAGCGTGGCCAGCAGGCCCTTGCCCAGCGCGGTGGCGTGCGCACCCTCGTCGAAGCCCGGCACCAGCTCCTCCAGGTACGGCGAGCGGGGCCCCTCGGCGACCGCGGTGATCGCCACGTGCCCGCCGATGAACCGCCCGAGGTAGTGGCTGTACCCGGTCTCCACCGCTGCCCGGCGCAGGCTCTCGCCGATGCTGGCCGGGCCCCGGAACGCGGCGACCAGCTCCCGGAACCGGTCGGCGATCTCCAGGCCGACCACGTAGGTGCCGTCCTCGCGGCGGATCACATAGCCCTCGTACGCGAGCGTCCGGACGAGGTGGTACGTCGTGGCGACGGTGAGGTCGCAGCGGCGCGCGACCTGCTTCACGGTGAGTCCCCGCGGCGACCTGCCCACGGCCTCCAGCACCCGCAGCGCCCGGGACACGCTGCGGATCAGGTCCGAAGGCTCAGCGAGCGGGTCACGCATCGTGCACCTCCAGGATCAGTAGCCTTACACCATATGAAATTTGTGCCACTGTGAGAACACCCCCCAGTGCGTATCTCGTCGCCCAGTGTGCCTACCCCGTGTCCTAGCGTCCTCGTCAATGGTCGAGGCGGTGTCTCATACGGGTCCGGCGAAACCGGCCGGGCGCCCGGTCCGGGCCGTCATCGGTGCCGTCACCACTGCGGTCGCCTGTGTCATACCGGTCTTCCTCGTCGGTGGGCAGGCCGTCCAGATCGGCGCGGAGCTCCGCTTCGACCCCGCCGGCCTGGGACTGCTGGTCAGCATCTACTTCGCGGTGAGCGCGCTCGCGTCGGTGCCGGCCGGGGCGCTGGTGGAGCGCTTCGGCGCGACCTGGACCGCGCGGGCCGCGATCATCCTGTCGGCGGCCACGCTCGGTGGTATCGCCACCGCCCGCGGCTACCCCGCGCTGGCCGGCCTGCTGGTCGCCGCCGGGCCGGCCAACACCCTCGGGCAGCTCGCCGCCAACGCCAGCCTCGCCGCGCGGGTCCCGCCCAGGCGGCAGGGCCTGTCCTTCGGGATCAAGCAGAGCGCCATCCCGCTGTCCACGCTGCTCGCCGGGGTGGCCGTGCCGACGGTCGCGCTCACCGCCGGGTGGCGGTGGACCTTTGTCATCGCGGCCGGGCTGGCGGTCAGCGCGCTGCTCGCCGTACCCCCGGATGGGGCGGCCCGGCGGGCCGTGCCGGCCGGTGGGGGGCGCCCGCCACCGGGGCTCGTGGTGCTCGGCGCCGCGGCCATGCTGGCCGCGGGCGCGGCCGGGGCGCTGTCCACGTTCCTCGTCGACTCCGCGGTCGCCGGGGGCGTCGCGCCCGGCCCCGCCGGCCTGACGCTGGCCGCCGGCGGCGCGGTCTGCATCGCCGTACGCCTGGTCGGCGGCTGGTACGCCGACCGCCGCGCGGGCGGTTACCTGGCCCTGGTCGCGACCTTCCTCGCCGTGGGCTCCGGCGGGTTGGCGCTGCTGGCGCTGCCCGGCCCGGTCGCCCTCGGAGCCGGGGTGGGGCTCGGGTTCGGCATCGGCTGGGCCTGGCCGGGCCTGCTGAACTTCGCCGTGGTGCGGCTGCATCCACAGGCCCCGGCGGCGGCCACGTCGGTCACCCAGACCGGGGTCTACGCCGGCAACTGCCTGGGCCCGCTGGCGTTCGGCGCGACCGCGGCGGGCGCCGGCTACCCCACGGCGTGGGCCGGCGCCGCCGCGGCGATGCTGGTCGGGGCGGCCCTGATGTGGCTCTCCCGCCGGTCGCGCCCGCCACAGTGACGCCGCGGTCAGGAGGTGCGGTCCGCGATCACGTCGCAGAGCGCCTCCAGCGCCCGGCGGGCGGGGATCCGGGGCAGCGGCGCAAGGCGGCTGCGGGCCTCCTCGGCGTGGCTGCGGACGGTCTCCCGGGCCCGCTTCAGCGCGGCCGACTCGCGCAGCAGCCCCAGCGCCTCGGCGTGCTCGGCCTCGTCGGTCACCGGGCCGGCGGCGAGGATCTCGCGCAGCCGGACCGAGGCCGCGTCGTCCTCCTCCGCCGCCAGCGCGTAGAGCACCGGCAGCGTGGGAACGCCCTCGCGCAGGTCGGTGCCGGGCGTCTTGCCCGACTGCGTGGACTCGGACGCGATGTCCAGCAGGTCGTCGGAGAGCTGGAAGGCCATCCCGATCGTCTCGGCGTACGCCGAGACCGCCTCCACCACGGCAGGCGACGCACCGCTGAACATGCCGCCGAACCGGGCGCACGTGGCGATCAGGGACCCGGTCTTTGCCGTGACCACGTCCAGGTAGTGCTGGATCGGGTCCTGGCCGGGCCGGGGCCCCACCGTCTCCGCGAGCTGGCCCTGCACCAGGCGGGAGAACGTGCGCGCCTGGATCCGCACCCCCTCGATGCCGAGCTCGGCGGTGACGTCCGCGGCGCGGGCGAACAGGTAGTCGCCCACGAGGATGGCGACCGAGTTGGTCCACCGCGAGTTCGCCGAGGGCGCGCCGCGGCGTACCGGGGCCTCGTCCATGACGTCATCGTGGTAGAGGGTGGCCAGGTGGGTCAGCTCGACGACCACGGCCGCCTGGACCACCCGCGGCATGTGCGGGTCGCCGAACTGCGCCGCGAGCGCCACCAGCAGCGGGCGGAACCGCTTTCCCCCCGCCTCGACCAGGTGCCGGGCGGCCTCGGTGATGAACGGGTCAGCGCTGGTCACCGCGGTCCGCAGCTGCTCCTCGACCTGGTCCAGGGTCTGCCGGACCGACGCCTCCAGCTCGGGGTCGAAAAAGTTGACACCGATCGATGTCAATGCGCTACCTGGGCCAACGCCCAGCCGCGGGACATCGGCACACCCGAGCACGCCCACGCTTCCCACCATGCCACACCACCCCCGTGCCCCGACCGGGGCCGGCCCCACGCCAGCCCCCGGCGCAAACGCTAACCGACGAACTCGGCGTGCAACGCCGAACGCCAACCGGACGGAACTCGGCGTGCGAACGCCTACCGGACGAACTCGGCGTACAAACGCCTAACGGACGGAACACGGCGTGCAACGCCTACCGGATGAACTCCGCGGCCTGGTCGGTGAGATCCAGCATGGGCTGCGGCGCCAACCCGAGCAGCAGCGTCACCGCCACGCCCACGGTCAGCGACGCGGCGGTGAACATGCCGGGGATCGACACGGCCGGTGTGGCGTCGCCCGGCTCCGACAGCCACATCATCACCACCACCCGCAGGTACGGGAACGCCAGGATCATGCTGCTGACCACGCCGACGATGACCAGCCACAGCTGCCCCCCGCCCAGGCCGGCCGAGAACACCGCGAACTTGCTGGTGAACCCGCTGGTGAGCGGGATGCCGGCGAAGGCCAGCAGGAAGAAGGTGAACACCGCGGCGTAGAGGGGTGAGCGCCGGCCCAGCCCGGCCCACCGGGACAGGTGGGTAGCCTCCCCGTCCGCGTCGCGGACCAGGGTCACCACGGCGAACGCCGCGACCACGGTGAAGCCGTACGCGACCAGGTAGAACAGGGTGCTGGACAGGCCCTGCCGGGCCCCGCCCAGGACGCCGACGAGCAGGTAGCCGGCGTTGGCGATGGATGAGTAGGCGAGCAGCCGCTTGATGTCGGTCTGGGTCACCGCGAGGATCGAGCCGACCAGCATGGTCAGCACCGCGACCCCGCCCAGCACCCAGCGGTAGTCCCAGGTCACCCGCTCGAAGCCGACGTAGAGCACACGGAGCAGGGCGCCGAACGCCGCCACCTTCGTGCACGCCGCCATGAACGCGGTCACCGGCGTCGGGGCGCCCTGGTAGACGTCGGGCGTCCAGACGTGGAACGGCGCCGCGGCCGCCTTGAACAGCAGCCCGATGGAGAGCATGGCGAGGCCGGACAGCAGCAGCACCCGGCTGTTCGTCGAGGCCAGCGCGGCAGCGCTGATGCCGGCGAAGTCCACCCGGCCGGCGAAGCCGTAGACCAGGGCGATGCCGAACAGGAAGAAGGCCGACGCAAAGGCGCCCAGCAGGAAGTACTTCAGCGCCGCCTCCTGGGAGACCAGCCGGCGCCGGCGGGCGAGCGCGCACATCAGGTACAGCGGCAGCGAGAAGACCTCGAGCGCGACGAACATCGTCAGCAGGTCGTTGGCGGCGACGAACAGCGCCATGCCGCCGAGCGCGAAGAGCGTGAGCGGGAAGACCTCGGTGCCGCCCGGCTCGCCGGCCGCCTGCCGGCGGTCCGCGTCCGAGCCCACGGTCACCGCGGCCTGCGCCACGAACGGCCCGCCGGTCTCCAGCCGCCGTTCCGCGATGAGCAGCACCGCGGTGATGCCGAGCACGATGATCGCACCCTGCAGGAACAGCGTCGGCCCGTCCACCGCCACCGCCTCACCGGCCGTGACGGTGCGCGTGCCGGCCTCGCGGACCACCATCACCAGCGCCGCGACCAGTGCGGCGAGGGTGAGCGCGAGCTGGGCCGGGTGCCGGCGGGCGCGGGGCACGAAGGCCTCCACCAGTACGCCGACCGCCGCGGCCCCGAAGAGGATCAGCATCGGCGCGAGCGCCGCATAGTCGATCTTCGGCAGCTGCAGCGCCTCCTGCGCGAGAACGCTCACTGGACCTCTCCTCTGCTTCCGCTGCGTGCGGCGGCACTCACCGGGCGGCCTCGCGGACCGATGTGGGCGCGGGATCTGTGGCGCCCATCTCGCTCAGCGTGGCCTGCACCGCGGGGTTGATGACGTCGATGACCGGCTTGGGGTAGAAGCCGAGCACGATCAGCAGCACGATCAGCGGGGCGACCACCACCCGCTCCCGCCCGGTGAGGTCGCGCCGCATGCCCTCCACAGTGGACAGCGCCGGGTTCAGCGCGCCGTGGACGGTGCGCTGGACCATCCAGAGCACGTACGCGGCGGCGAGGATGATGCCCACGGTGGCGATGACGGCCACGGTCTGGTTCACCGAGAACGTGCCGAGCAGCACCAGCAGCTCGGAGACGAAGGGTGCGGTGCCGGGCAGCGCCAGCGAGGCGAGCCCGGCCACGAGGAACACCCCGGCCAGCAGCGGCACCAGCTTGCCGGCCCCGCCGAAGTCGGAGACGAGCGCGCTGCCCCGCCGCGCCACCAGCATGCCGACCACGAGGAACAGCAGCCCGGTGGCGAGGCCATGGTTGAGCATGTAGAGCACGGCCCCGGTGCCGGCCTGGGTGGTGAAGGCGAAGATGCCCACGCCGATGAAGCCGAAGTGCGCGATCGAGGTGTAGGACACCAGCCGCTTGAGGTCGTTCTGCCCGACCGCCAGCAGGGCCGCGTAGATGATGCCGACCAGCGCCAGGGTGAGCGCCAGCGGGGCGAAGTAGCGCGACGCGTCAGGGAACAGCGGCAGGCAGTAGCGCAGGATGCCGAACGTGCCGACCTTGTCCAGCACGCCGACGAGCAGCGCGGCGGCGCCCGCCGGGGCGGCCCCCCCGGCGTCCGGCAGCCAGGTGTGGAACGGGAAGAACGGCGCCTTGATCGCGAACGCCACGAAGAAGCCGAGGAAGAGCCAGCGCTCGGTGCCGGTGGCCAGGTCCAGCCGGGTGAGCGCGGCCCAGTCCAGGGTGCGCTCGCCGGCCACCTCCGCGCTGACCACCCAGAGCCCGATCACCGCGGCCAGCATGAACAAGCCGCCGACCAGGGAGTACAGGAAGAACTTGACCGCCGCGTACTGGCGCTGGTGCCCG
>DASSUC010000459.1:0-24114 GCA_035707405.1 Micromonosporaceae bacterium
GCGGGCACGGTACTCCACGGTGTGATCTGAAGGCGTCGACAACCTCAAGATCATCGGAGCTGTGCCCGCCCTGTCAAGTCCACCCTGAACCTTCACGAAAAGCTCCCAGGCGCACACTCTCCGACTTTGCCGTGACCGTGGGACCGTACGGTCGCAGCCTGTACGGCGCGGTCACGCTCGCTGACGACGGCGACGCCCGAGCCAGCGGACCGACGGCAGCCACCCGTGGCCGAACCGCCAACAGGTGATGCGGGGCGCACCAGCCCATGGTGCGCCCCGCATCCTGCGGAGGTCCTTTGGGACAACCGCCGGTCAGTACGGCTTCGGGGCACGGCCCCAGTCGTCAGCCGAGATGCGCGGCAGCTGCGTTGGGTGCAGCTCCGCCCGTACCCGGACGTGACGGGCCAGGTGGCGCCAGCGGCCGTACTCGTACGCCGTGTCGACCCGGACCTCCACCACGACCTCCGGCTCGACCTGGCGGTAGGGCACCGGCATGGCGCCGCCGAGCTGACCGGCCCAGGACGCGGGGAGCGGATGTGGCCACGGATGGTCGGTGCCGCCGTCGCGCCGGCGCCGGACCGCCGGCGTGAGCAGGCCGGTGAGCTGGGCCTGCTGGGTGGGGGTGAGCGGGTGGGTGCGACCGACGTAGCGGAGCCGGTCCTGGTGGTCGAGGCGGCCCAGCAGGAGCGCGTCCGGCGCTCTGGTCGTCCCGGTGACGCCGCCGATGACCGCCTCGATGGCGGTCCTGGACCGGTACTTGGACCAGCCGCGGCGACCGGGCCGGTAGCGGCTGGTGAGCCCCTTGATGACCAGCCCTTCGACGCCGCCGGTGGTCCACTCGGTGCACCACTCGACGGCCTCGAACCGCCTGGTCGTCTGGGGGCACAGGGTCACCTGGTCAGGCGCTTGCGAGAGCAGGGTGACGAGACGGTCGCGCCGGTCCACCAGCGGCGCGCCGAGCAGGGGCCGCCCGTCGGCCTGGAGCAGGTCGAACACCACCAGGTGCGCCGGATGCTGCCGGGCCAGCTGAAGGACCCGCCGCCCCGCCGAAACCCGGCGTTGCAGCAGCGCGAACGAGGTCCGGCCGGACACCGGCTCCCACGCGACCAGCTCGCCGTCGACGACGACGCCGTCCGGCAGCGCCTGGCGGCAGAGCCGCGCGATCTCCGGGAAGTAGCCGGCCAGGGGCCGGCCGGACCGGGACTGGAGGTAGACCTCGCCACGGTGGCGGAAGACCAGGCAACGCCAGCCGTCGAACTTCGGCTCGTACGCGCAGCCTCCGGCGCACGCGTCGGGCGCCGGCAGCGTGTCCACCGGCTTGGCCAGCATGGGCTCGATCGGTGGCCGTAGCACGCCGTCCCCTCACGTCTCGCGTTGCTGACGTGCGTTGCGGGGGAAGGCGCATCGAACGTATGTTCGATATCGAGGTTAGGGCGTAGCCCGCGACATCGCAAAGCCGGGGTACGCGACGGCGGCTTGTCGATCTTGCCTGTCGGGTTCCTGCTATGCGGAGCCTTGGATGTACATGCCGAAGTCGGGCCGGCATGAATGCGTCGGTCGTGCTTGACCCGTGGCGAGCGTAAAGCGTTGTCCAAAATTGTTGCGTGACAGTCCGGATGTGTTGCCGGAGCTTTGGAGGTCGGCCGCTCTTTTCCATCGGGCCATTCCGATATCCCAGGGCGTAGGCGAATGCTGACGCACAACTGGTCCGTATCGCGGTCTGGCGGGTTCTGGCAGCGTGGGAATGGAGTACGTGTGAAGGGGGCCCACGTCATGACCAGCTTCCGTGCGCGTGGCGTGCCCGACGAGTACGGTCGGTTGCTCTTCACCGAGCTGCGCCGGCTGCACCAGAGAGCGGGCGAGCCGAGCAGCCGGGCCATAGCGCGAGCCCTGGGCGCCGGCATACTGAGCCACACCACCGTTAACGCGGTGCTCAGCGGTCAACGCGTTCCGCGGTGGGGCCCGCTGGAGCTTGTGGTCAGGCACCTCGGCGGGGACGTCGAGCGGTTCCGTGAGCTGTGGATAAAAGCGCGAAAGACCGATGGTTCGGCGTCCCGTTCCGTCATCCCTACCGTCGGAGAGCCCCCTACGCTGGTCGGCCGGCGGTCCGAGCTGGATACGGCGCGAGGGTGGTTGGTCGACCTGGCGGCTGGCCACGGCCGCGCGGTCCTGGTCGAAGGGGAGCCAGGAGTTGGCAAGTCGGCGCTGACCCGGGTCGTTGCGGCCGAGGCGGCGGCGGTGACCTGCCGGGTCGTCCGGGCGACCTGCGACGAGCTGAGCCAGGCCTTTCCCCTGCTGCCGTTGCTTGACGCGCTGGAGACGCCGGGACGGGCCATGACCCATGGTCGGCCAAAGATCTCCGACCTGCTGCGCGCCGGTTACATCCTCGGTGACCGGGCCGACGCGGTGACCGCCGCGGTGGAGCGGCTGCTGGCACTTGTCGAGGAGCTCTGCACGATAGCGCCGGTCATGCTCATCGTAGACGACCTCCAATGGGCCGACTCGGCCACGGTGACGGCGTTCGGGCGGTTGGCCCGATCGGTGCACCGGCTGCCCCTGCTCCTTGTCGGCGTCACCAGGCCGGGGCCGCGCCGCGACGACCTGAGCGCGCTACGCCGCGCGGTCCCGGCTTCCTGGCTTGTGCTTCGCGGCCTGTCCGATCCGGAGGTCGCCGAGCTGGTCGCGCGCAGAACGGGCGGCATTCCCGGCGAAAGCCTCCTTGAGCTGGCTACGAGTGCAGCCGGCAACCCGCTCTACGTCATCGAGCTTGTCGACGCACTCGTACGCAGCCAGGGCCTGGCGATCGACGAGCGCGTGGAGGTCGTGGGTGAGCAGCTGCCGGACTCACTGTCCGCGGCGGTGGCGCACCGCATGGAGTTCATGTCCACCCCGGCGCGGGAGGTGCTTCGCATAGCTGCCCTGCTCGGGCGGGGCTTCTCGGTCTCCGAGCTGGCGGTGGTGTCCGGTCGGCGGGTCGCCGACCTGTTGCCGGTCCTCGACGAGGCGGCTGCTGCCGGGGTGCTGCTGGACGACGGTCCCGAGCTGGTGTTCCGGCACCCGCTTCTGCGTGCCTGTCTGTACGAGGGGACACCCGCCGCGCTCCGGGCCGCCTGGCACCGGGACGCGGCCCGGGCCCTCGCCGAGGACGGCGCGTCGGCCGAACGCGTCGCGCGGCAGCTGCTGCCGATACTCGACCTGCCAGGCGCGGCCGACCAGGCTGACCAGTGGACGGTACGGTGGCTGGCGGAGATGGGCCACCAGCTGACCGGGCAGGCACCCCACGCCGCGATCCGCCTGCTGCGCTGGGCCCTGGCCGCAGCAGCCGAGGGGGCTACGCGGGACCGGTTGACGTGCCGGCTCGCCGATGCCCTCTACCGGGTGGGTGAGTTCGCCGATGCGGCCCGGGTGGCGGCTGCGGCGCTGCCCTACGCGAGGTCGCCCGATGTGCTCGTCGACCTGCACTGGACACTCACCCAATGCCGTGCCATCCAAGGGCGGTCCGAGGAGTGCCTGGTGGCGCTGGAGCAGGCTCTGGCTGCTCCAGGGCTCGGCCCGGCCCACCGGGCCCGCCTGCTCCTTCTCGTTGCCCGGACCCAGCGCAACCTCGGCCGGACCGGCCCCGCCGGTCAGGTGGCGGCCGAGGCGCTCGCGGCCGCCACCGCGGCAGGCGACCGCTGGGCCACCGGGTGGGCGCTGCTCATCATGGCCATCGTGCACGGCATGCAGGGCAGCACCGCGGAAGCGCTGCAGCTGTTTGACCGGGCGCTGGCGGCCGCCGAGGGTGATGCCGCCCTGGCCGACCTGCGGCTGCTGCTACAGCTCAACAAGGCCGTCACGCTGGGTGAGATGGACCGGTACGAGGAGGCGGTCGCCGTCGCCGGACAGGCGCGCCGGATGGCTGGCTCGTCCGGCAACCTGGTCCGGCTGGCGCAGGCCCAGAGCACCCTGGGTGAGCTGCTCTTCGACCTCGGGCGGTGGGACGACGCCCTGGCCGAGGTCAACCCCGCCGCCACGGAGGGGAAGAGCCCCACCGTTGCCTGCACCGACTACGGCATCGCCGCTGCCATCCGGCTCCACCGGGGGGAGCAAGAGGCCAGACAGCACCTCGTCGACGCCGTACCGTACGCGGCACGCGTCGGCGACCGGATCGTCGGCCCGCTCGCGCTGGCCAGGAGCCTGGAACGGGAGCAGGCCGAGGCGCCGGCTGAGGCGCTCGCCGTGCTGCTGGACGGCCTGTCGGAGATGGCGGACAGGTCCGACGCCAGCGGCCTGCTCGCCGACGCCACCCGCCTTGCCGTGACGGTCGGCGACCGGAGCGCCGCGTACGCGGTCGTGTCCCGCGCCGAAGCCGTAGCGGCCGCCTCTGACGTGCCACACTGCCGAGCCGTCGGTCCGCACTGTCGCGGTCTGCTCGACAACGACCCGCAGCCGCTGCTCCAGGCGGCCGACCATTACCGGGTCGCGAAACGGCTGCTGCCCCGTGCCCAGGCGCTGGAGGCTGCCGGCGCGGCGCTTGCCAGCCGCTCGGCCATGGCCGGCGCCCAGGACTGCCTCACCGAGGCCTTCTCGCTCTACCGGAAGATGAACGCCACATGGGACCTTGCCCGGGTCGAGTCCGTCCTTACCGGATACGGCATGCGGCCAGACCTGTCCTGACGCCGCGCGCCGACGCGGCCGGCATGGGCTCGATCGTCCGGGCGTCGCGGTGCTGGGGCTCTTGTCAGCTGGCGGCGGGGGCGGCCAGGCCGAGCTCGTCGCGTGCCTCGGCGAAAGCAGTCGCGGCCTGCTCCAGGTCCGCGCGGGTGTGCGCGGCGGACATCTGGGTACGGATCCGCGCGCTGCCCCGCGGCACCACCGGGTACGAGAACGCGGTGACGTAGACGCCCTTGCCCAGCAGCCGGTCGGCGAGCTGGCCGGCCGCCGCGGCGTCGCCGACCATCACCGGGATGATCGGGTGCTCGCCGGGCAGCACGGTGAAACCCAGGTCGGTCATCCGGCTGCGGAAGTAGCCGGCGTTGTCGAACAGCCGCTTGCGCAGCTCGGCCGTGCCGGAGAGCAGGTCGAGCACTGCCAGCGAAGCTGCCACCACAGCCGGCGCCACCGAGTTGGAGAACAGGTACGGGCGGGACCGCTGGCGCAGCAGCTCCACGATCTCGGCCCGGCCGCTGACGTAGCCGCCGCTGGCGCCGCCGAGCGCCTTGCCCAGCGTGCCGGTCAGCACGTCCACCCGGTCGGTGACCCCGAACAGGTCCGGCGTGCCGCCGCCGTTCGGCCCGACGAAGCCGACCGCGTGCGAGTCGTCCACCATCACCAGCGCGTCGTACTCCTCGGCCAGGGCGCAGATGTCCGCCAGCGGGGCGAGGTAGCCGTCCATCGAGAACACGCCGTCCGTGGCGATCATCCGGTACCGCGCACCCGACTCCTGCCGGAGCTGGTCCTCAAGATCTGCCATGTCCCGGTTGCGGTAGCGCCGCCGGCGGGCCTTGCACAGCCTGATGCCGTCGATGATGCTCGCGTGGTTGAGCTCGTCGGAGATCACCACGTCCCCGGGGCCGAGCAGCGCCTCGAACAGCCCGCCGTTGGCGTCAAAGCACGAGCTGTAGAGGATCGTGTCCGCCGTGCCGAGGAAGGCCGAGAGCCGTTCCTCCAGGCGCTTGTGTGGCAGCTGGGTCCCGCAGATGAACCGGACCGACGCCATGCCGTAGCCCCACTCGTCGAGCGCCGCCTTCGCGGCCGCCACGACCGCCGGGTGGCCGGCGAGGCCGAGGTAGTTGTTCGCGCACAGGTTGAGCACCTGGCCCGCGCCGGCCACCTCGATCCGGGCGCCCTGCGGTCCGGTGATCGTCCGCTCGCTCTTGTACAGCCCGGCGTCGTGGATCTCGTCGAGCGTGCTGCGCAGGTGCCCGCGCATGCTGGTGAACATCTCGCCTCCTGCCGCGGGCGTCACTGCGCCCAGTAGAGCAGTACCTTGCCGCACCGGCCACCGCGCGCGGTCGCGAACGCCTCCTCGAACTCCCCGGCCGGGAACCGGTGCGTGATCGACGGTGTGATGTCGAGCCCCTGCGAGACCAGCACCGACATGGCATACCAGGTCTCGAACATCTCCCGGCCGTAGATCCCGGCGAGGGTCAGCGAGTTCAGCACGACGGTGCCCAGGTCGAGCAGGACCGGCTCGCTGGGCAGGCCCAGCAGCGCGATGCGACCGCCGTGCGTCATGCTACCCACCATGTCGCGCAGGGCGGCCCCGCTGCCCGAGATCTCCAGCCCGACGTCGAACCCCTCCTGCATGCCCAGCTCCCGCTGGGCGTCGGCGACCGAGCTGACGGTGGGGTTGACCACGTGCGTGATGCCCATCTTGAGGGCCAGGTCGAGCCGGTACGGGTTGACGTCGGTGACGACCACGTGCCGGGCACCGGCGTGGCGGACCACCGCCGCAGCCATCAGCCCGATCGGCCCGGCCCCGGTGACCAGGACGTCCTCGCCGAGCACCGGGAAGGCCAGCGCGGTGTGCACCGCGTTGCCGAGCGGGTCGAAGACGGCGGCCACGTCCAGGTCGATGCCGGGCCGGTGCCGCCATACGTTGCCCGCCGGGAGCACCAGGTACTCGGCGAAGGCACCGGCCCGGGTCAGCCCGATGCTGTCGGTGTGCGCGCACAGGTGCCGCCGGCCGGCCCGGCAGTTGCGGCAGGTGCCACAGACCACGTGCCCTTCACCGCTGACCAGGTCGCCCACTGCGGGCTCGGACACGCCTGCGCCGACCTCGACGACCTCACCCACGAACTCGTGGCCGACGACGAGGGGGACCGGAACGTGCTGGCGTGCCCACCCGTCCCAGCCGTAGATGTGCAGGTCGGTGCCGCAGATCCCGGTACGCAGCACGCGGATCAGCACATCCGTGTCACCGGGCGCGGGGCGGGGCACCTCGCGCAGCCAGAGGCCGGCCGCAGCCTCGCTCTTGACCAGCGCTTTCATCGTCTCCGTCTGAGATCGCACACCTCACGCTGACCCGTGCGCCAGCTGTGGCCACAGAGACGAACGACCCGCATCTCAGGGTCGACCGGCAGGTGGGGCCGCCCGAGCGGGGAAGATATGCCGGTGCGCCCGGCGAAGCCGCGAGGAGGCGGTCGCGCGTCAGCCCGGGCCGGCCGCGACCAGGGCGGCGTTGTACGCCGGGCGCGCTGGCTCGAAGGGGCCGTCGGTGGCTTCGGGGATCTCCGGCTCGCGGTCCCGCTGCACGTCGCGGAGCACGCCGGAGCGGCCGGCGACCATGTCGGCGATGGCGGTCCGCGTGGTGGCGGTGGTCGGGTGCGGGAGGGCGGCGGGGTCGTGCCAGGCGAGGGCGCGGATGCGGCCGGGCGAGTTGACCGTCGCCTCGGCCGAGGTGGCGGTGGCCCGGAAGACGTGCATCAGGACATCGGGCAGGTTCTCGCCGCAGCCGTCGCCGGTGATCTGGTAGATGCCGACCAGGTCGACGATCTCGGGCTCCATGCCCGTCTCCTCGCGCACGTCGCGGATGACGGCCTGGATCGGGCTCTCGGTGCTGCGGATCTTCCCGCCGGGCAGGCCCCAGAGGCGGTGCCCCTGGCTCTGCTGGCAAAGCAGAACGCGGCCGGCGGCGTCGGTAACGACTGCGGCCACCGCGGAGGTGAGCTGGCTCATGGACGAAAGCCTAGAACCGGGCGGGTGAATGGGCCAGGGCCACTGCGCTCCTGCTCGGGGCGGTAGCGTGTGCTTCCGTGAACATGGCCGCCATCCCCAGCCCGAGCACTGCCGTCTGGCACATCGGCTCGCTGCCGATCCGGGCGTACGCGCTCTGCATCATTCTCGGCATTGTCGCCGCGTGCGTGGTGGCCGAGATCCGCATGCGCCGGCGCGGTGCGCCGCCGTACGCCATCCTCGACATCGCCGTGTGGGCGGTGCCCTTCGGCATCATCGGTGCCCGGATCTACCACGTGATCACCTCGCCCGGGGCGTACTTCGGCGAGAACGGCGAGCCGCTGAAGGCGCTCTACATCTGGGAGGGCGGCCTGGGGATCTGGGGGGCGATAGCCGGCGGCGCGGTCGGCGCCTGGCTCGCCTGCCGGCAGCTGGGTATCCCGCTCACCTTCGTCCTCGACGCGGTGGCTCCGGGACTGCCGGTCGCGCAGGCGGTCGGGCGGCTGGGCAACTGGTTCAACAACGAGCTCTACGGCAGCCAGACCATCCTGCCCTGGGGCCTTGAGGTGCACCAGCCGGACCGGAACAACCCGGGCGAGTTCCTGCGCGACGACGCCGGCAACGCGGTCCTGCTGCCCGGCCTGTACCACCCGACGTTCCTGTACGAGCTGCTGTGGAACCTCGGCGTCGCGGTCCTGGTGTGGCTCACCGACCGGCGGTACCGGTTCGGCAAGGGCCGGGCGTTCGCGCTCTACGTGATGGCGTACACGGTGGGCCGGGCCTGGATCGAGGCCCTGCGGACCGACCCGGCGACCGAGGTCGCGGGCGTGCGCCTGAACATCTGGATCGCGGTGCTGGTCTTCCTCGGCGCGCTGGTCTACTTCCTGCGGGTCCGCGGGCCGCAGGAGTATCTGCTGCCGGCCGACGGGCCGGGCTACCGGGCGGTGACCCGGGAGGAGCTCGAGGCAGGGGCGCCGGCCGGTGCCACGCAGGACGTGACCGGGGACACCGGTGCCGAGCCGGCCGCCGCTGAGGAGACCGCCCCGGTGGTGACCGGCAGGACCGTCGAGGAGGCCCCGGCCGACCGGCCCGCGGTTGAGGACGCCACCGAGGCGGTGCCGGACGCCGGCACCCGGGCCGAGGAGACCAGGGCCGAGGAGACCCGGGTGGAGGAGACTCGGCCCGAGGAGGACGCCGGGCCGGACCGGGACGTCGAGGTACGGGCGGCCAGCGGCGACTCCCGCTCCGGCGACCAGCGCTAGCGTCAGCAGGTCCCCGACTATCGGCGAAGGAGCACCCCGCATGCGCTCGGCGGTCGTGGTCGGCGCAGGCGTCGGTGGGCTGGCCGCGGCGGGGGCGCTGGCGCGTACCGGCTGGCGGGTCACGCTGCTGGAGCAGGCGGAGCGGCTGCGCTCCGACGGGGCCGGGCTGCTGCTGTGGCCGAACGGCGCCGGTGCGCTGCGCGAGCTCGGCCTCGCCGGCGGCCTGGACGGGGTGACCACGCCCGTGGTGCCCGACGGGATCCGCCGTCCGGACGGGCAGTGGCTGGTGCGGCCGGACCCGGAGCGACCCCGGGTCGCGCCCGGCGTGGTGCACTCGGAGGACCTGCACGACACGCTCGTCGCCGGGCTGGGCGACCAGGTCGAGGTGCGCCACGGCGTCCAGGTACGCACGGTGCGGGTCTCCCGGGACGACCGGCCGGCGGTCAGCGACGGCCGCAGCACCTGGGAGGCGGACCTGGTGGTGGCCGCCGACGGGACGCACAGCACGATCCGCCGGCGGCTGGCGCCGCAGGCCGCCGTGGTCAGTGCGGGCTGGGCCGGCTGGCGGGCGGTGATCCCGTGGTACCGCGCCTCCGCGCTGCCGGCCGGGCTGGTCACCGGCGGCGAGACCATCGGCGTGGGCTACCGCTTCCAGTACGCGCCGCTGGGCGAGCGGGGCTCCGCCGGCGGGTCGACCCGCGGAGGCGTCTACTGGGTGGCCACCGCCCTCGGCGCGCCCCGGCCCGAGCCGCCCGCCACCCAGCTCGCCCTGCTGCGCCGGTGGTTCGCCGGCTGGCACCCGCCCATCCCGGACCTGCTCGCCGCCACCGAGCCCGAGCACCTGGTGCAGCACGCGGTCGAGGAGCTGCGGCCGGCGCCGCACGGGTACGACTTCCCATCCGGGCCGGGCGGTGTGCTGCTGCTCGGCGACGCGGCGCACACGATCGCGGACCACCTCGGCCAGGGCGCCTGCCTCGCGTTCGAGGACGCGGCGATCCTGCGGGCGGCCGGCCGCGAGGCGGTCCCGGGCAGGTCGCTGCTTGGCGCGCTGGAGGCGTATACGCGCCAGCGCCGGCCCCGCGCGGAGCGGGTGGCCCGGCAGTCCCACCGGATCGGGGCGGTGCTGGCGGCGCGCGGGTGGCTCGCCCATCGGACCCGGGCCGCGGCCCTGGGCCGGCTGATGGCGGCCACCACGCGCGACCTTCTCGGCTGAGCCTCCGGCCGGCCCCGGCCCCCGGGCCGGCCCGACCTGGCTTCCCGGCTCCTGGGATCTGCACGCTCCGATGGGACCCCGCTGCTGGGCGTCCCCGTAGACTCGACCTCCGACCAGGGCCGGCGCAGTCCCCGCACGCGATCCACCAGACGACGGGGAGGGCCCGTGGGACAGTCGCACCCTCAGCACGGTCTGTACGACCCGGCGTACGAGCACGACTCCTGCGGGATCGCCCTGGTGGCGGACCTGCACGGCCGGGCTTCCCACGATGTGGTACGGCAGGGGCTGGCCGCGCTGCGCCGGCTGGACCACCGCGGCGCCCGCGGCGCCGAGCCGGACACCGGGGACGGCGCCGGGCTGCTGCTCCAGGTGCCGGACGCGTTCCTCCGCTCGGTCGCCGGATTCCCGCTGCCACCCGCCGGGGCGTACGCGACCGGCCTGGTCTTCCTGCCGGTGGACGGTGCGGCGCGGACGCGGGCCGTGGCGGTGCTGGAGAGGTACGTGGCCGCCGAAGGCGCGCGGCTGCTCGGCTGGCGCGACGTGCCGGTCGACCCGGCCGGGCTGGGCACTGCCGCGGCGCGGGCCCAACCGCACATCCGGCAGGTCTTCCTCACCGCGCCCCGCCCGGGACCGGCCGGGGACGGGCTGCTCCGCGGCATCGAGCTGGAGCGGGTGGCCTACTGCGTGCGCCGGCAGGTGGAGCGGGAGACCCGGGAGCGGGGCGTGGCCGCGTACTTCCCGTCCCTGTCCGGCCGCACCCTGGTCTACAAGGGGATGCTCACCCCGGACCAGCTGGCCTCCTACTACCCCGACCTCGCCGACGAGCGGGTGGCCAGCGCCATCGCCCTGGTCCACTCGCGCTTCTCCACCAACACGTTCCCGTCCTGGCCGCTGGCGCACCCGTTCCGGTACGTCGCGCACAACGGTGAGATCAACACGATCCGCGGCAACCGCAACTGGATGGCGGCCCGGGAGGCGCTGCTCGCCTCGCCGGCGCTGCCCGGGAACCTGCGCCGCCTGCTGCCGGCCTGCACCCCGGGCGCCAGCGACTCGGCCACCTTCGACGAGGTGCTGGAGCTGCTGCACCTGGCCGGGCGCAGCCTGCCGCACGCGGTGCTGATGATGGTCCCGGAGGCGTGGGAGAACGACCCGGCGATGGATGCGGCCCGGCGTGACTTCTACCAGTTCCACGCCTGCCTGATGGAGCCGTGGGACGGCCCGGCGAGCATCGCCTTCAGCGACGGCACGGTCGCCGGCGCCGTGCTCGACCGCAACGGCCTGCGGCCGGGCCGGTGGTGGCGCACCGAGGACGGCCTGGTGGTGCTCGGCAGCGAGGCCGGCGTGCTCGACCTGGACCCGGCGACCGTGGTGGCGAAGGGCCGGCTGCGGCCGGGCCGGATGTTCCTGGTCGACACCGCGGCCGGGCGCATCGTCGGTGACGACGAGGTCAAGGCGGAGCTGGCCGCCGCGCTGCCGTACGGCGACTGGCTGCACGCCGGCCTGATGCACCTGGACGCGCTCCCGCAGCGCGAGCACGTGACCTACGGCCACGAGTCGGTGCTGCGCCGGCAGCAGGCCTTCGGCTACACCGAGGAGGAGCTGCGGCTGGTGGTCGCGCCGATGGCCCGTGCCGGCGCCGAGCCGGTCGGCTCGATGGGCACGGACACCCCGATCTCGCCCCTGTCGACCCGGCCGCGCCTGCTCTACGACTATTTCCACCAGCTCTTCGCCCAGGTCACCAACCCACCGCTGGACGCCATCCGGGAGGAGCTGGTCACCAGCCTTGCGCTCAGCATCGGCCCGGAGGCCAACCTGCTGGCGCCCGGGCCGGCCAGCTGCCGGCAGCTGGTGCTGCCGTACCCGGTCATCGACAACGACGAGCTCGCCAAGATCCTGCACATCAACGACGACGGCGACAAGCCGGGCTTCAAGGCGGTCCGGGTCTCCGGGCTCTACCCGGTCCGGGACGGTGCCGCCGGCATCCGGGCGCGGCTGGTCGAGATCTGCCGGCACGTCTCCGAGGCGATCGAGGACGGCGTGCGCATCCTCGTGCTCTCCGACCGCGACGGCACCGCCGACCTCGCCCCGGTCCCGTCGCTGCTGCTCACCGCCGCGGTCCACCAGCACCTGGTACGCGAGTCGACGCGGACCCAGGTGGCGCTGGTGGTGGAGTCCGGCGACTGCCGGCACGTGCACCACCTGGCGGTCCTCATCGGGTACGGCGCGGCGGCGGTCAACCCGTACCTGGCGTTCGAGTCCATCGAGGACATGGTGGCCGTCGGCGCGCTACGCGAGGTCGACGCGGCAACGGCCGTGCGCCGGTACGTGACCGCGCTCGGCCGGGGACTACTCAAGATCATGTCGAAGATGGGCATCTCGACCGTGTCGTCGTACTGCGGGGCGCAGGTGTTCGAGGCGGTCGGCCTGGACGCACAGCTGGTGGAGCGGTACTTCGCCGGCACCTCGAGCCGGATCGGCGGGGTCGACCTGGCCGGCATCCACGCGGAGGTGGCCGCCCGGCACGCCCGGGCCTGGCCGGCCCCGGCCGCTCCCGCGGCGGCTGGGACGCCGGCTGGGCAGCCGGGGCTGGAGCCGGGCGGGGAGTACCAGTGGCGGCGCGACGGGGAGCTGCACCTGTTCAACCCGGAGACGGTGTTCCTGCTCCAGCACGCGACCAGGTCCAGGCGGTACGACGTGTTCCGCCGCTACACGTCCACGATGGACAGTCTCGCCGCGCAGGCCGGCTCGCTGCGCGGCCGGTTCACGCTGCGCACCGGCGCCCAGCCGCCGGTGCCGCTCGACGAGGTCGAGCCGGCCGCGGCGATCGTCCGGCGCTTCGCCACCGGCGCCATGTCGTACGGCTCGATCTCGGCCGAGGCGCACGAGACCCTGGCGGTCGCGATGAACCGCCTGGGCGGCCGGTCCAACACCGGCGAGGGCGGCGAGGACGCCGACCGGCTCCGCGACCCGCTGCGGCGCTCGGCGGTCAAGCAGGTGGCGAGCGGGCGCTTCGGGGTCACCACCGAGTACCTCGTGCACGCCGACGACATCCAGATCAAGATGGCGCAGGGCGCCAAGCCGGGGGAGGGCGGGCAGCTGCCGGGCAACAAGGTCTGGCCGTGGATCGCCCGGGTCCGCCACGCCACCCCAGGCGTGGGGCTGATCTCGCCGCCGCCGCACCACGACATCTACTCCATCGAGGACCTGGCCCAGCTCATCTACGACCTGAGATGCGTCAACCCGGCGGCCCGCGTACACGTCAAGCTGGTCGCGGAGGTCGGGGTCGGCACCGTGGCCGCGGGCGTGGCCAAGGCGAAGGCCGACGTGATCCTGATCTCCGGGCACGACGGGGGCACCGGCGCGTCCCCGCTCAACTCGCTCAAGCACGCCGGCATCCCGTGGGAGCTGGGGCTCGCTGAGACGCAGCAGACGTTGCTGCGCAACGGGCTGCGCGACCGGGTCACGGTGCAGGTGGACGGGCAGCTGCGCACCGGCCGGGACGTGGTGGTCGCGGCGCTGCTCGGCGCGGAGGAGTTCGGCTTCGCGACCGCGCCGCTGATCGTCGCCGGGTGCGTGATGATGCGCGTGTGCCACCTGGACACCTGTCCGGTCGGCATCGCCACGCAGGACCCGGTGCTGCGGCAGCGGTTCACCGGGCGGCCGGAGCTCGTGGAGAGCTTCTTCCTCTTCCTCGCCGAGGAGGTGCGCCACCACCTGGCGGCCCTGGGCCTGCGCGCCCTCGACGACGCGGTGGGCCGGGCGGACCTGCTCGACCTGTGCCCCGCGGTGGACCACTGGAAGGCTCGCGGGCTGGACCTGGCGCCGGTGCTGCACGTGCCGGACGTGCCCGCGGGCGCCGCCCGGCGCCGGGTCGCCGGCGGCCGGTCCCACGGGCCGGCCGCCCCGCTCGACGCGGGGCTGCTGGCCCGGGCGGCGCCGGCCCTGGCCGGCGCGGCTGCGGTGCGGCTCACCACCGATGTGCGCAACGAGCACCGCAGCGTCGGCGCCATGCTGGGCGGGGAGGTCGTCCGCCGCTTCGGCGGCGCGGGCCTGCCCGACGGCACCATCGACGTCACCCTGCACGGCACCGCGGGCCAGTCCTTCGGCGCGTTCGTGCCGCGGGGAGTCACCCTGCGCCTGTTCGGCGACGCCAACGACTACGTGGGCAAGGGCCTGTCCGGCGGCCGGCTCGTCCTGCGGCCGGCGCCCGCGGCGCGCTTCGCCGCCGAGGAGCAGGTCATCGCCGGCAACACCATCCTGTACGGCGCGACCAGCGGCGAGCTGTTCTGCCGCGGCCGGGTGGGGGAGCGGTTCGCGGTGCGCAACTCCGGCGCGGTGGCGGTGGTGGAGGGCGTCGGCGACCACGGCTGCGAGTACATGACCGGCGGCACGGTGGTGGTGCTCGGGCCGACCGGGCGCAACCTGGCGGCCGGGATGTCCGGCGGGACGGCGTACGTGTGGCGGCTCGACCCCGGCAAGGTCAACCGCGAGCTGGTCGACCTGTGCGGGGTCGGGCCGGCCGACGAGCCGGTGGTGCGGGAGCTGCTGGAGCGGCACCGGGCCGAGACCGGCTCGGCGGTCGCCGGCCGGCTGCTCACCCGCTGGCCGGCGGTGGTCGCCGAGCTCACCGCGGTCGTCCCGCGCGACTACCGGCGGGCGCTCGCCGCTCTATCGGTGGATCGGGAGGTGTCGCGTGCCTGACCCGACCGGCTTCCTGCGGGACCCCCGGGTTCTACCACCCCGCCGGCCCGTCCCGGTGCGGCTGCGCGACTGGCGGGAGGTCTACGACCGCGCGCCCGAGGGGCTGGTGCGCCAGCAGGCCGGCCGGTGCATGGACTGCGGGATCCCGTTCTGCCACGGCGCCTGCCCGCTGGGCAACCGCATCCCGGACTGGAACGAGCTGGTCCGCACCGGCGGCTGGGCAGCCGCCGCCGAAGCCCTCTACGCCACGAACAACTTCCCGGAGCTCACCGGGCGGCTCTGCCCGGCGCCGTGCGAGGCCGCCTGCGTGCTCAGCATCGGCGGCGAGGACCAGGCAGTGACGATCAAGCAGGTCGAGGTCGAGATCGCCGGCCGGGCACCCTTCGTGCCGCTCCCGGCCGCCAGCCCGTCCGGGCGCAGCGTCGCGGTCGTCGGCTCCGGGCCCGCCGGCCTCGCCGCCGCCCAGCAGCTCGCCCGCGCCGGCCACCAGGTCACCGTGTACGAGCGCGACGACGCGCCCGGCGGCCTGCTGCGCTACGGCATCCCCGACTTCAAGATCGAGAAGCGCCACCTCGACCGGCGGCTGGACCAGCTGCGCGGCGAAGGCGTGCGGTTCCGGACCGGGGTGGACGTCGGTGTCGACAGCTCCGCCACCGAGCTGCGCGCCGGGCACGACGCGGTGCTGCTCGCGTGCGGAGCGCTGCGCGGGCGCGACATCCCGGGTATGCCCGGGCGCCAGCTGGCCGGCGTCCACCTCGCCATGGAGCACCTGGTCAGCGCGAACCGGGCGGTCGCCGGCAAGCCGCTGGACGTTCCGGTGGACGCCGCGGGCGCACAGGTGGTGATCATCGGTGGCGGTGACACCGCCGCGGACTGCCTGGGCGTGGCCCACCGGCAGGGCGCGGCCGGCGTGACCCAGCTTGACGTCTACCCCGAGCCTCCACCGGCTCGCGACGCCGTCCGGGACCCGTGGCCGACCTGGCCGTGGGTCCTGCGCACCTACCCGGCCCACGAGGAGGGCGGCCGGCGTGGCTTCGCGGTCGCCGTACAGTCCTTTGTGGACGACGGCCGGGGCCGGGTCCGGGCGGTACGGGTGACCGGGGTGACGGTCACCGGAACGGGCGCGGGGCGGGTCGTCACGCCGGTCCCCGGCACCGGGCGGGAGCTGCCCGCCGACCTCGTGCTGCTCGCGATCGGCTTTGCCGGTACCGACGCCGGCCAGGCCCTGGCCCAGCTCGGCATCGCCCCGACCGGGCGGGGGACGGTCGAGTGCGGACCGGACTGGCAGACCTGTGCCGATGGCGTGTTCGTGGCCGGGGACATGCACCGGGGGGCGTCCCTTGTGGTGTGGGCGATCGCCGAGGGGCGGGCCGCCGCCGCGGGTATCCACGCGTACCTGGGTGGCGCCGGCCACCTGCCGGCCCCGGTGACACCGGCATCGGCCCCCCTGTCCGTACGGTGACCGTCAACCAAGATCACGATCGCGGACGCCGTTCGTGCAGCTGTACTGCACATCCGCTGCTGCGATCGCGATCTTGACGAGGTGGACGCGGTGGGACAGGACGAACCGGACACGACCGCGGTCACATGAGCCCGCTGGGGCGGTCGACCAGGCAGGGCCGTACCTCGTTGGTCTGTGCGGTCGTGCCGGCGAGCGGCACGCTGCCCGGCCGACGCTCTAGTGTTGTGCGGGTACGACCGGCCTGCGACGTGGACGTGCGACGCCCCGTCCGCGAAAGGAGACGTGCATGGCAACCGGCGAGGTCGGTCTCGACCAGGTCCGCCTCACCGGGGTGCCGTTCGTTCCCGAGCTACGCATGCATCTCGCCGAGGACGCCATCGTCCTCTGGGCGCGGCTGGAGGCCGAGGCGGGCCAGGTGCTGCCGCCGCCGTTCTGGGCCTCTGCCTGGGTCGGCGGCCAGGCTCTTGCGCGCTACGTGCTGGACCACCCGGAAACCGTCCGTGGCCTGCGGGTTCTCGACCTGGCCGCCGGCTGTGGCCAGGCCGCCATCGCTGCGGCCATGGCCGGTGCGGCCAGCGTCCAAGCCAACGACATCGACCCGTACGCGCAGCGCGCGACCACGCTCAACGCCCACACCAACGGCGTGGTGGTCACCACCAGCGGGGCTGACCTGCTCGACGGCGACGGCGCAGCCGCCGAGGTCGTACTCGCCGGGGACGTCTTCTACTCCGAGGAGATGGCCACCCGCATGCGGCGGTTCCTGGAGCGTGTCGCGGCGCGCGGCGCCCGGGTGCTCGTCGGCGACCCCGGCCGTGCGTTCCTTCCCCGGGACTGGTTGCAGCCGCTCGCGACCTACCAGGTGCCGGCGCCGGATGCTCTCGAGGACATGCAGGTCAAGCAGGTTCAGGTGCTGGGACCGCGACGGGAGCGGGCCGGCGTGCCGAGCGCCGAGCACTAGCCGCGCAGCAGGTCTGCACCACCGTGTTGGCCGGCTCTACCCGAACAGCTCAAGAACGCCCACGGCCGGTGGCGAGATCGCCGCCAGCCGTAGCTTCTCTTGGTGGGACTGCCGGGCCGGCCCGTCCGGTCCGAGCCCGGCTCCTCGTAGGATTCCCGGGTGGCCTTCCTCACCGACCAGCGGACCAGCGAGGCGTTGCGGGTGCTCCGCCGGGTCTTCGGCTACGACAGCTTCCGGGGGTGCCAGCAGGAGATCATCGACCAGGTCATCAGCGGCGGCGACGCGCTCGTGCTCATGCCGACCGGTGGCGGCAAGTCGCTGTGCTACCAGATCCCCGCGCTCGTCCGGGACGGGGTCGCGGTCGTCATCTCGCCGCTGATCGCGCTGATGCAGGACCAGGTCGACGCCCTGACCGCGCTCGGCGTGCGGGCCGGGTTCCTCAACTCCACATTGGACCTCGACGCCCGCCGCCGGGTCGAGTCGGCGTTCGTC
Organism: Micromonosporaceae bacterium; assembly: GCA_035707405.1. Classification (GTDB taxonomy): domain Bacteria; phylum Actinomycetota; class Actinomycetes; order Mycobacteriales; family Micromonosporaceae; genus DASSUC01. The sequence goes on from DASSUC010000459.1 coordinate 17,745, forward strand.
GCCGGTGAGCTCGACCTGCTCTACCTGGCGCCGGAGGCGCTGGGGTCCGCCGCCACCGTCCGGCTGCTCGACCGCGGGACGATCGCGCTGTTCGCCATCGACGAGGCGCACTGCGTTGCGCAGTGGGGCCACGACTTCCGGCCGGACTACCTCGCCCTGTCCATGCTGCACGAGCGCTGGCCGGCCGTACCCCGGATCGCCCTGACCGCGACGGCCACGCCCGCGACCCGCGCGGAGATCGCGTCCCGGCTGGGTCTCGCCGACGCCCGCCACTTCGTGGACAGCTTCGACCGGCCGAACATCCAGTACCGGATCGTGGCGAAGAAGGAGCCGCGCAAGCAGCTGCTCGACCTGCTGCGCACCGAGCACCCCGGCGACGCCGGCATCGTCTACTGCCTGTCCCGGGCGTCGGTCGACAAGACCGCCGAGCTCCTGGAGCGCAACGGGATCCCCGCGCTGCCGTACCACGCCGGGCTCGACAACCGCACCCGCGCGGCCAACCAGCAGCGTTTCCTGCGCGAGGACGGGCTGCTCATGGTCGCGACGATCGCCTTCGGCATGGGCATCGACAAGCCCGACGTACGGTTCGTCGCCCACCTCGACCTGCCGAAGTCGATCGAGGGCTACTACCAGGAGACCGGCCGGGCCGGCCGCGACGGCCTGCCGTCGACCGCCTGGCTCGCCTACGGCCTGCAGGACGTCGTGCAGCAGCGCAAGCTGATCGAGGGCTCCGGCGGTGACCCCGCCCGCCGCCGGGTGCTCACCGCCCACCTCGACGCCATGCTCGCCCTCTGCGAGACGGTGCAGTGCCGCCGGGTCCAGCTGCTGGCGTACCTCGGCCAGCAGAGCGCCGCGTGCGGCAACTGCGACACGTGCCTGGCGCCGCCGCAGTCGTGGGACGGCACGGTCCCGGCGCAGAAGCTGCTGTCGACGGTGCTCCGGCTCGACCGCGAGCGCAACCAGAGGTTCGGCGCCGGCCACTGCATCGACATCCTGCTCGGCCGCGAGACAGACAAGGTCACCCAGTACGGCCACGACTCGCTCACCGTGTTCGGTGTCGGCACCGAGCTGGGCGAGGCGGAGTGGCGCGGCGTGGTCCGCCAGCTGCTGGCACAGGGCCTGCTCGCGGTCGAGGGCGACTACGGCACGCTGGCCCTCACCGGGTCGAGCAGCCAGGTGCTGGGCCGCTCCCGCCAGGTGATGCTGCGGCGCGAGCCGCCGCGGCCGGCGCCGGCCTCCCGGACCCCGAAGGCGTCCGGTGCGGCGGCCTCGCCCGCCCCCGCGGTCTCGGCCGCTGAGCTGTCCCCGGCGGCCGTGGCGGTGTTCGAGCGGCTGCGGGCCTGGCGCGCGGAGGTCGCCAGGAACCAGGGCGTGCCGGCGTACGTGATCTTCCACGACTCGACCCTGCGCCAGGTCGCGACCGAGTGCCCGTCCACCCTGGACGCCGTCGGGCGGATCAGCGGCATCGGTGAGACCAAGCTCGCCAGGTACGGCCAGCAGATCCTCGACCTGCTTGCGGAGTAGCCCTCACCACCGCGGTGCCAGGTCCTCCTGGCGGCTGCGGTGACGGGTCCGGTGCCGGCCGGCCGGGCGCTGGGCGACGAGGTACCAGCACGCCACGGTCAGCGCGGCGCCGGCCAGCGCGTCGACGATGTAGTGGTTGGCGGTCAGCACCACGGCGAGCACCATCGCCACCGGCATCACCACACCGGCCACTCGTAGCACCAGATGGCGGGCCGTCAGCACGACCGCGAGCCCGATCAGCAGGTTCCAGCCCACATGCAGGCTGGGCATTGCCGCGTACTGGTTGGTGAAGGCGGCCGGCTGGAGCACCCGGTACGAATGCGATGTCAGGCTGACCGTGTCCGCCATGCCGAGGTCGGCCAGGCGGGGCGGGGCCACCGGGAACAGTGCGAAGAGCACGAGCCCGATCCCGCCCGAGGCCATCATCGCGTTGCGGGTGCGGCGGAACACCTCGGGACTCCGCCGCGCCAGCCACACCAGGGTCACGACGATGACCGGCCAGTGCCCCCAGATGTAGACCCAGTTGAGCACCGTCCGGACGGCGGGTGACGCGGCCAGGGCCGCCTGGAGACCCGGCTCGTGGTAGAGGCCCAACGCCCGCTCGACGTCGACCACCTGGCGGGCGTTGCGGACAGCGTCTGCGGCGGCGCTCTCGGTCGCGCCGCGGACGAGGAAGTATGCGGCGACCGCGGCGGCGATGACGCCGGCCTGGACCAGGAGGCGTACCTCCGCGCTCCGGCCCCGGGGCGTCGTCGCGTCCTGAGCTGACGTGTCCCGGTTGACCGTGACACTGGTCACCGCTGGCTGCCGGGTCCTCGCTTCTTGGACGGCCATGGTGCCAGCCTCGTTGACCAGCGACGATGTTCGATCCGGGATGGGCACTGATTTTCCCCTGATTCCCGGGGCAGGGGACCGGTAGCGGGCAGCGGGTACAACGTGTTTGTTGCGGTCGATGCGTCTTGACCTGGGATATTCGTCCTCGGGAGAGTGTGGGTGCCGCCGGAGCGCGGGGCGAGGTGTCGTTAAGCTGACACGGGACGGCTCCCGCCGGGTGGGACGCCGCCCACTTCGCCGTGGGGTTGTGGAGGGGGCGTACGGGGACCGGCTGCGGCGGGCCTGCTTCACGTCGAGCCGGACATCTGCCGGCGGCAAGCTTTCTGGCGCGCCCATCATGACAGCCCAACAGTTTTCGAACCGACCTGGTAGATCGCGGATCCGTAATCTCGCGGCACCAAGGCCCACCGAGTCAATCCTAGATAATCGTATGCATAAAGGCCAATGAAAACTCCGCCCGTTCGATTTTTCCTTTCCCTGCCTGCTGCCCGCACACCGTCGGCACCGGGCGTTCCGGCCGGTGCTGCGGGAGGCTCATTTCGGGTGTCGTAGCGTCACGACCATGACGACGTGGAAAGAGCTCACCGAACGCGCACCCCGGATCGCTGCCGTCTTCGCCCGCCGCCATGCCGCCGCCGGCAACCTCTGCCTGCTGGCCACGCTCCGCTCGGACGGCTACCCCCGGATCAGCCCGATCGAGCCCAGGATCTTCGAGGACCAGCTGTGGGTCGTCGGGATGCCGGACACCACCAAGTTCCGTGACCTGGGCCGCGACCCGCGGTTCTGCCTGCACACCGCGACCACCGACACGCAGGTCACGGACGGTGACGCGAAGCTGTGGGGGGTGGTGGTGGACGTCCAGGACAAGGCGCTGCACCAGCGGTTCGCCACGGACCTGTTCGAGGACACCGGGCTGGACCTACGGGGGCAGGACTTCGACCACTTCTACGCGGCTGACCTGACCGGCGCGTCGGCGGTGGAGGTCAGTGGTGGCCACATGGACGTCACGATCTGGCGGCCAGGCGAGCCGGAGCGGGTCGTCCGCAAGCACTGATCCGCTGCCGGGACGTTAGCTTTGGTCCCGTGCGGTTCAGCGTCTGTGTAGATCCAGGCAGGCCATGGGGCGAGGTGGTCGACCTGGTCCGGCACGTCGAGGCGGTCGGGTGGGACGGGGTCTATGTCTGCGACCACTTCATGCCCTACCACGCCGGCGGGCTCGCCGTTGACGGGCCGATGCTCGAAGGCTGGACCACGCTGGCCGCGCTGGCCGGGCACACGCAGCGCCTCCGGCTGGGCACGCTCGTGCTGGGCAACACCTACCGGCATCCGGCGGTCGTGGCGAACATGGCGGCCACGCTGGACCACGTGACGGGAGGCCGGTTCGTGCTCGGGCTGGGCGCCGGTTGGCAGGTCAACGAGCACGCCGCGTACGGGCTGGAGCTCGGCTCGACCCGCAGCCGGATGGACCGGTTCGAGGAGGCCTGCGCCGCCATACGCTCGCTGCTCACCCGGCCCCGGACAACGCACCACGGCGAGCACTACCGGCTTACCGACGCCCCGTGCGACCCCAAGCCGGTGCAGTCCCGCCTGCCGATCCTCATCGGCGGCGGCGGCGAGCGGCGGACGCTACGCATAGCCGCACGGTTCGCCGACGAGTGGCACGCGTGGGGCACGGCCGAGGAGCTCGGCCACAAGAACCAGGTGCTCGACCGTCACTGTGCCGACATCGGGCGCGACCCGTCGACGATCCGGCGCGTGGGCGGCGCCACGGTGGAGCTGTCCGCGAAAGCGGGGTCCGGCGACGACCGGAGCGTCGCCGGCACGCCACCGCAGGTTGTCGACGTGCTCGCCAGGTACCGGGCCGCCGGGGCGCAGGAGTTCATCGTGCGCGACAGCCGGACGACGCCGCTCGCCGCGGCAACGGACACGCTGTCGCTGTTCTGGGCAGAGGTCGCCACCTGCCTGCGCTAGGCGGGCGGTCGTACCCACGTACTAGCCTCAGGGGCGTGACCCGCCGCGCCAAGATTGTGTGCACGATCGGCCCAGCCACCGCGAGCGCCGAGCGCCTGCACGACCTCGTCGCGGCCGGCATGGATGTGGCCAGGCTCAACTTCAGCCACGGCAGCCACGCCGACCACGAGCAGGTCTACCGCCTGGTCCGGCGGGAGGCGCAGGCCAGCGGCCGGGCGGTGGGCGTGCTCGCGGACCTGCAGGGGCCGAAGATCCGGCTCGGCCGGTTCGCCGCCGGGCCGGTGGAGTGGCGCACCGGTGACACCGTGGTGATCACCGCAGAGCCGGTCCTCGGCTCGGCCCGGCGCGTCTCGTGCACCTACCCTCGGCTGCCGGCCGAGGTGAAGATCGGTGACCGGCTGCTGGTGGACGACGGCCGGGTGGCCCTGGAGGTGACCGGCGTCGCCGGGCCCGACATCACCCTGCTGGTGGTCGAGGGCGGCCCGGTCTCCGACCACAAGGGCATCTCCCTGCCCAACGTGGCGGTCAGCGTGCCGGCCCTGTCCGAGAAGGACGTGGCCGACCTGCGCTTCGCGCTCGGCCTCGGCGTCGACCTGGTCGCGCTGTCGTTCGTGCGCTCGCCCGAGGACGTCAAGCTGGTGCGCGAGGTCATGGACAGCGTCGGGGTGCGCCGTCCGGTGCTCGCCAAGCTGGAGAAGCCCGAGGCGGTGGCCCAGCTGGAGGCGGTCGTGCACGCCTTCGACGGGCTCATGGTGGCCCGCGGCGACCTGGGCGTGGAGCTGCCGCTGGAGCAGGTGCCGCTGGTGCAGAAGCGGGCGGTCCAGCTCTGTCGGGAGAACGCCAAGCCGGTCATCGTGGCCACCCAGATGCTCGACTCGATGATCGACAGCTCCCGGCCGACCCGCGCCGAGGCGTCCGATGTGGCCAACGCGGTCCTCGACGGCACCGACGCGGTGATGCTCTCCGGTGAGACGAGCATCGGGCAGCATCCGGTGCTCACCGTCGCTACCATGGCCCGGATCGTGACCACGACCGAGGCCGGCTCGCCGTCCGTGCCCCCGCTGACCCGCGCCCCCGGCACCCGCGGCGGCGCCATCGCGGTCGGCGCCGCGCAGATCGCCCAGGCGGTCGGCGCCAAGGCGCTGGTCGCGTTCACCCAGACCGGCGACACCGTACGCCGGCTCGCCCGGCTGCACTGCGAGCTGCCGCTGCTGGCGTTCACGCCCGAGCAGGCGGTGCGCAACCAGCTCGCCCTCTCGTGGGGGGTGGAGGCGTTCATCGTGCCGTTCGTCGACCACACCGACGACATGTTCCGCCAGGTCGACCACGCGCTGCTCAGCCTGGGCCGGGCCGCGCCAGGTGACCACGTCGTGGTGGTCGCCGGCAGCCCGCCGGGCCTCCCCGGATCGACCAACACCCTGCGGGTGCACCGGCTGGGCTCCCTGTGAACGGCCAGCTCGTCGGCCAGGCAGCGGTCGACCAGCTGCTCGAGGTGCTCGACCTGACCCCGCTGGGGGAGCAGGCCTTCCGCGGCATCAGCCCGCCGGTGGGCCCGCAGCGGGTGTACGGCGGCCAGGTGGCCGGCCAGGCGCTCGTGGCTGCGGGGCGCACCGTCGACCCGGCCCGCTCCGTGCACTCGCTGCACGGCTACTTCGTGCGCCCCGGCGACCCGCACGAGCCGATCACGTACCAGGTGGAGAGCGTGCGTGACGGGCGCTCGTTCTCGGTCCGGCGCAGCGTGGCGTACCAGCATGAGAAACCGATCTTCTTCATGGCCGCGTCGTTCCACCGGACCGAGGCCGGGCTCGACCACCACGCCCCGGCCCCGCTGGACGTGCCGTCCCCGGACGAGCTGCCGACCATGGCGCACCGGCTGGCGCGCTACCCGGAGCGCGCGGGCATCTGGGCGGCGATCCCGCGCCCGATCGACGTGCGCTACGTCGGCGAGCCCGGCTGGGTCCGCCCCGGCGACCGGCCGGCCGACCCGTACCAGCGGGCGTGGATCCGCATCGACGGCAAGCTCCCCGACGACCCGCTGCTG
>DASSUC010000460.1:0-33741 GCA_035707405.1 Micromonosporaceae bacterium
TTCTTCTTGCCCGCCGCCGGCTCGTTGAGCGGGAACTTCACCTTCCGGGTGCCGCTGGCGACCACCTTGCTCATCAGCGCCGAGTACTCGGTTGCGATGTCGTCGCCGATGAACTCGGCCATGTTCGTGAAGCCCATGACCTGGTGGTAGAACTCGACCCACTCGTCCATGTGCCCCAGCTCGACGTTGCCCACCACGTGGTCGACCGCCTGGAAGAACCGCTTGGGCTCGCGCCCCACCTTGATCGCTGGCGTACGGTCCACGATCGGGTCGCGGGCGACGAAGCCGGGCAGGAACGGCCCGCGGTAGCGGGACCGGTCGACCAGCGTGTGCCGGGTGTCGCCGTAGGTGTCGATCGCCGCGAGCCGGACCTCGCCGTGCTCGTCGGCCACGGTCCGCGGTGCCGTGCGGCCGCGTGCCCCGTGGGCGAGGGCATGGTGGTACGCCGCGTCGACGTCGGGGACCTCCAAGGCGATGTCCACCACCCCGTCCCCGTGCCTGGCGTGGTGCTGCGCGAGCGGCGTGCCCGCCCGGACCGCTCCGGTCAGGACGAACCGCGCCGAGCCACTGGTGAGCACGTACTGTGCGCAGTCGCGCTCACCCTGCTCAGGCCCCCGGTACGCCACGCAGGTCATGCCGAAGGCGGTGGAGTAGTAGTGCGCCGCCTGCTTGGCGTTGCCCACCACGAAGTTGATGTAGTCGATGCCCTTCACCGGGAACGGGTCGCGGGAGATGTCGTGCGCGACCGCGCCCACCAGTTCGTCAAAGTTCACGCGCGCGGCGGTGCCGGTCCCGCGAACCATCTCGGATGCCCCTCTCACTGCGTACTTGTGCCTGGGCCGCTCGGCCCCCTGGGCGAGAATGCGCTGGGCTGTTGCGGTGGGCAACCGTAAGGGGAAACGCTGGTCAGGTTGCACATGTATCAAGCTGTCATCCGATTTGTTCTGTACAATCTGTACAGTAACGATCTTGGCTGGAGTTTCTGTGACGATCGATGCGCTGGACGTTCGCCTGATCGAGGTCCTCGCCGCGGAGCCCCGCATCGGCGTGCTCGAGGCATCGCGCCGGCTTCAGGTGGCCCGGGGCACCGTGCAGGCCCGCCTGGAGCGGTTGGTCGCGCGCGGCGTCATCCGCGGCTTCGGTCCGGAGATCGCGCCCGCCGCGCTCGGCTTCACCGTGACCGCCTTCGTCACGCTGGAGATCCGGCAGAGCCGCGGCCACGACCCGGTCGCCGCCCACCTGGAGACCGTCCCCGAGGTGCTGGAGGCGCACACCATCACCGGCTCGGCCGACCTGCTGTGCCGCATCGTCGCCCGGTCCAACGCCGACCTGCAGCGGGTCATCGACGACCTGGTGGCGGACGAGGCGATCCTGCGCGCGTCCACGATCATCGCGCTGGCCGAGCAGATCCCCTACCGCACGCTCCCCCTGGTCCGTGCGGCCGCCAGCAAGGCGTAGCACGCCCACGCCCGCCCTGGTTGTGCCAAGCCGTCCGATCCAGCGCGTCCCGCACGCAATCTGTCGCACCCCTGCGACATGATGTCGACCATGACGGCAGCGGCTACTCCTCGGGTAAACCGGGCAGCTCGGGCAGAGCTGAGGGGCTCGCTCCCGGCTGACCTGAGCCTGCAGGCGCTCGCCGTCCTAGCCACTGCTTCGCGATGGTGGACCCGCCGCGCCGCCGAAGCCGGACTTGACGGCTGGTGCACGGACGTGTCGCGTGCTGTAGCCCCGGTCCCCTTCACAGACCTTGCGCCGGATGAGGTCATCGACGAGCTGCTCGACTCACCGGGTCACGAGATCGCCGAAGCGTACGTGACCTCGTTGGACTCCCACGTACGAGCGGCGGGTGGGCGCCACTACACCCCGCCTGCGCTGGCCGACCAGATGTGGAGCCAGACTCTTGACGCGTGCGGTCAGGACTGGACGAGCATCCTGGACCCGGCGTGTGGGGCCGGCTCGTTACTCATAGCACCACTGCGGGACTGGCTGGCCCGTCACTGCGATAAGGCACCGGAGCTGGTGCTACAGGGCGTTGCCAGCGCAGTACGCGGATTTGATCTTGATTCGGCTGCGGTATGGCTGGGCAACGTGATACTCGGTGCGCAGTTGCTCAGCCGGTGGCGGCAGGTGCCGCCACCGCGCAGGAAGCCGCTACCGACGCTGTTGCGGGTGGCTGATGGGCTCGCAAAGCCAGCGGCTGCCGCACAAGTCGTGATCATGAATCCGCCGTATGGTCGGGTCAGGTTGAGCGATGACGACCGCAAACGATGGGGGCATACCCTTTTCGGCCACGCCAACCAGTACGGGCTCTTCTTGGCCGGTGGAGTGGAGCATCTCCCCAAGAATGGCGTTATGACAGCGCTGGTCCCCGCTGGTTTCTTGGGCGGCTCCTACTCTCAGCGGCTGCGGGGATATCTAGGCGCTGCTAGCGAGCTGCAACGGGTCGCGTTCCTCGCCGAGCGCTCGGGCGTGTTTGCAACGGGCGTACTGCAGGAGACCGTCGTAGCCACCTTTCGGCGCGGTAGCGAGCAGGGCCGCGTCATCTGTGAGCGGATCACGAACGGGGACGGCCGGTACCGACGCGTCGGAGTAGGTGCCGGCTGGCTTCCCGAGGAGGTCGGCCAGCCGTGGTTGCTGCCCCGGACCCCAGACGATGTCGCGCTCGTGAGCGTGGCGGCACGGATGCGTCACCGGCTCGCTGACTATGGCTGGAGTGTGAGTACCGGACCGTTGGTCTGGAACCGTCGGAAGGACCAGATCTTCGAGGATCCGCGCAAGGGTGATATCAAAATAGTCTGGGCTGCGGATATTGACGGCGGGAGGGTCCACCAGGACGGGCGCCGCGACCGGCAGCGCTACGTGCGTCTGGCGCCAGCCAAGGACAGCTTCATGGTGCTGAGCCGACCTGCTGTGCTCGTCCAACGTACGACAGCGCCCGAGCAGATGCGACGCATTGTTGCGGCAGCCCTTGATAAGGCGACCCTGCAGGAGTGGGGCGCCCGGGTGGTCGTGGAGAACCACGTTAATGTCCTCACCTGTTACTGGGGGGAGAGCCCGTTGAGCACGAGGATTCTGGTGGCGCTCCTGCGCTCCGAGGTGGTCGACCGTCTCTACCGCTGTCTGACCGGAAGCGTGGCGGTGTCAGCGTATGAGCTCGGCGCTATACCGCTACCCGATGCTGCTACCCTCGAACGCTGGGCGGGACTTGACGACGAGGAGCTCGCCGCTGCGATCACCACCGTGTACGAGGAGCCGCATGTCGAGCAGCACTGCCTCGAACTTGCCGAGATTGCTGCCTGACCGTGCCGCATACCGGGAGCGGCTCGAAGTAATCCTGCCGCAAAGGCTGACAGGTACCACCGATACGGCTAACCCGGCCGCTGCCGCTGCCGCTTTTACCTGTATGTACGTCGGTGCGATTGGTGGCCTGCACCCTATTCGTCCCTCTACCGTCCTGTGGATGTCCGACGGTGCGGCAGCACACCGCAGCGACGATGAAAGACTCCGTTGGTACCGGGCGGCGCTAAAGAGCCGGGCTGCGGTCAGCAAGCTCCTTGCGGCGTGGGCGGAGGGGTTCGAGCAGTGGTACGCCCAGGACAGTCGAGAGCCGATGCGTGACCAGACATTCCGGGCCTGGGCCGCCAACGGAGCGATGCTTCTTGACCAGACTACGACTACCAACGCATCGGGACCGCGGTGGAGCCTGGCCACGGGTTTTGCTGAGCTTTTGGACCCGGATCTCGTTGGTGATGCCTTCACCAGGCGTGTCGCAAAGTGGCAGGAGGCCAATCTCAGCCCAATAGCGCGGATGCGTCGTGAGCGGGACCTGGCGAGAGCGCGTGACGAAGCCGGGGTCACCGTTCAACTGCCCGGTGGTAATACTCGAGTCCTGCATACAGGGACTTCCAGCGAGATCCTTCGTGGTGTCATAGAGGACTTCTGCCGGGTGCTTTCAGACCCGGCCGTCGTATTCATCTCACAACCGCGGGAGCCTATCCGCGTCGAGGACAGACGAATTCTCCAGCAGCTTGGGATGTCCCTCGACCATCGCCGGCTTCTGCCCGACTGCCTTGTCGCGGACCTCGACCCCAGCCGCGACGAGTTCTGGCTCATCGAGGTGGCCGCCACGGATGGCCCGGTGACAGAGGAACGTAAGGCGCGGCTGACAGACTGGGCCACGGGGAACGGGCTGCGGGAGAACCAGCTGCGCTTTCTGTCGGCATTCGAGTCACGGACGTCCGCACCCGCCAAGAAGCACCTGCCGAACCTCGCCAGGGGTAGCCATGCGTGGTTCCTCGACGAACCTGACGGCATTTTGTCATGGATAGATCTGGCAGTGGCCGACGGGTAGCACAGCCGCTATCCAGCGGGCAGGTGGAGCCGTACGGGGCTGAAGGTGTGGTGGGGGCCGGCTAACGTGCATCCGTGGCGCAGGGGAGGGGCGGGGGGCGGTTGGGGGCGGTGCTGGGCATCGTCGGCGTGCTCGCGCTCGTCGTGTCGTACGTGTTGATCACAGGCTTCAACCCGGTGCCGGGCACGCTCGACTGGCTGGACCGGATGCGCTCGGTCTCCCAGCCGGAGACGGTGTGGCAGGTCCGCCTGGGCGGGCGGCCGGAGGTGGCGGTGCCGGCGGGTCCGGCCGTCGTCGTGCTGATGCGGGGCCGGGTGGAGGCGCGGGACCTGCGCACCGGCGGGCAGATGTGGACGCGCGACGTGTCGTGGGCCGCGGTCGCCGGGGCTGACGGGGGCGCCGTGGTGGTCGCCGGCCGGGCGGGCAAGCGGGGGTACGAGGTCGTCGACCCGGGCAGTGGCGCCGTGCGGTGGACGGACGAGCACGCGGTCGGCGTGTGGACGTACCGGGATGTGGTCCTCGCCCTGACCTGCCAGGGGCTCGCGGAGTGCGCGCTCGCGGCGCGCGACCCGCTCGGCGGCGGCGTGCGCTGGCGGACGGCCCTGCCGGGCATCGGCAAGGTGCTCGCCGGCGTGAACCACGAGCTGCTGGGCAGCCGTGACCTCGTGCCGGCGGGTCTGGACGGCCGGATGGCCGGGCCGGTCGAGGCGCCGCCGATGCTGGGCTTCCCGCTCGGCGGCAAGGTGCAGGTGGTCGAGCTGGCGTCGGGCCGGCGGGTGCGGGAGGCGGAGGCGGGGGGCACCACGCGGGTCGTCGTGGTGGCCGGCCGGCTGCTGCACTCCACCGCGCAGCGGCAGCAGGGCCAGTGCCGGTACAAGCTGGAGGCGCGCGACCCGCGTACCGGTGGCCTGGTGTGGCGCAAGGAGGGCTACGACCTCGGCACCGCGTCGGGGGCAGGGTGCGAGCAGCGCCGGGACCCGGCCGGGGGCGGGGGCGCGCTCGCCGCGGTCCGGGGGGACAACCGCGAGGTACTGCTCAACGCGTACGACGGACGCGAGCTGTGGGTGGGCGTGCCGGGGGAGCGGGTGCTCGCCACGGACGGCCTGGTCGCGCTGGTGCGCTCCGGTGACGGCCGCGCGGTGCGCGCGGTGGACCTGGGCGGTGGTGGTGACCTGTGGCGCCGGGAGGTGCGCCCGGAGGTGGAGGCGTCGCTGACCCGCCACGCAGCGGTGTTCGTGGACGGTGAGGAGGGCCGGGTGATGGCGGTCGAGGCCGGCTCCGGGCGGCTGCTGGTGGACGCCCGGACCTCGGCCCGCCTGGTCGGCGTCGGCCCGGACGGGCTGCTGCTCGCGGCCGGGCGGAACCTCGGCCTGCTGACCTACGGCTCGACTGCGAGCTGAGCCGGCTCGGTACGCTGACTGTCCATGACCGGCAGCACCGAGTTCGGCTACGCCCCGCTGCTTCCCCTGGGCCCGGACACCACCGAGTACCGGCCGGTGACCGCCGGCGGCGTCGAGGTCGTCGACGGCCCCGGCGGGCGGCGGTTCCTGACCGTGGCGCCCGAGCTGCTCACCGCGCTGACCGCGGAGGCCATGCACGACATCGCGCACTACCTGCGGCCGGCGCACCTGGCCCAGCTGCGCGGGATCGTCGACGACCCGCAGGCCTCGCCGAACGACCGCTTCGTCGCGCTGGACCTGCTGCGCAACGCGAACATCGCGGCCGGCGGGGTGCTGCCGATGTGCCAGGACACCGGGACCGCGATCGTCATGGGCAAGCGCGGGCGGCACGTGCTCACCGACGGCCGGGACGCGGAGGCGATCGCCCGGGGTGTGTTCGACGCGTACACCAGGCTGAACCTGCGCTACTCGCAGCTGGCTCCGCTGACCATGTGGGAGGAGCGCAACACCGGCAGCAACCTGCCGGCGCAGATCGAGATCTACGCCGAGGGCGATGACGAGTACCACTTTCTCTTCCTGGCCAAGGGTGGCGGCTCGGCCAACAAGTCCTTCCTCTACCAGGAGACCAAGGCGCTGCTGAACCCGGCGCGGATGCGGGCGTTCCTGGAGGAGAAGCTGCGCCTGATCGGCACCAGCGCGTGCCCGCCGTACCACCTGGCCATCGTGGTCGGCGGGACCTCGGCCGAGCACGCCCTCAAGACCGCCAAGTACGCGTCCGCGAAGTACCTGGACACGCTGCCGACCGCCGGCTCACCGCTCGGGCACGGCTTCCGCGACCTGGCGCTGGAGGCCGAGGTGCTCGAGCTGACCCGGCAGTTCGGCATCGGCGCCCAGTTCGGCGGCCGCTACTTCTGCCATGACGTGCGGGTGGTGCGGCTGCCGCGGCACGGGGCCTCCTGCCCGGTGGCGATCGCGGTCTCCTGCTCGGCCGACCGGCAGGCCCGAGCGAGGATCGACGCGACCGGCGCCCACCTGGAGCGGCTGGAGACCGACCCGGCCCGCTTCCTGCCCGACGTCACCGACGCCGCGCTCGGCATCGACGAGCCGGTCCGGGTGGACCTGGACCGGCCGATGGCCGACATCCGGGCCCAGCTGTCGAGCTACCCGGTCAGGACCCGGCTGTCGCTGACCGGCCCGCTCGTCGTCGCCCGCGACATCGCGCACGCGAAGATCGCCGAGCGGCTCGACGCCGGCGAGCCGCTGCCGGCGTACCTGCGCGACCACGCGGTCTACTACGCGGGACCGGCGAAGACCCCGCAGGGGTACGCCTCCGGCAGCTTCGGCCCGACCACGGCCGGCCGGATGGACTCCTATGTGGAGCGGTTCCAGGCGGCCGGCGGCTCGCTGGTGATGCTGGCCAAGGGCAACCGGTCGGCCCAGGTCACCCGGGCCTGCCAGCGCTACGGCGGGTTCTACCTGGGCTCGGTCGGCGGCCCGGCGGCCCGGCTGGCGCAGGACTGCATCCGCAAGGTGGAGGTGCTGGAGTACCCGGAGCTGGGCATGGAAGCGGTCTGGCGCATCGAGGTGGTCGACTTCCCCGCGTTCGTCGTCGTGGACGACAAGGGCAACGACTTCTACGCCGAGACCGCCAAGCCGGTGCTCACCGTCGGTGGGCCGGGCGGGGCGGACGGGTCCGAGGCAGGATAGCGGGGTGGCTGACTTCCGCATCGAGCGCGACACGATGGGTGAGGTACGCGTCCCGGCCGACGCCCTGTGGCGGGCGCAGACCCAGCGGGCGGTGGAGAACTTCCCGGTCTCCGGTCGCGGGCTGGAGCCGGCGCACGTGCGGGCCCTGGCCCAGGTCAAGGGGGCGGCGGCGGCCGTCAACGCGGAGCTGGGGGTGATCCCCGTCGACCTGGCCGAGGCGATCCGGGCCGCGGCCGCGCAGGTCGCCGAGGGCCGCCACGACGACCAGTTCCCGATCGACGTGTTCCAGACCGGGTCGGGCACCTCGTCCAACATGAACGCCAACGAGGTGATCGCGTCCCTCGCCGCGACCGCGCTGGGCCGGCCGGTGCACCCCAACGACCATGTCAACGCGTCGCAGTCGTCGAACGACGTGTTCCCGTCATCGATCCACCTGGCGGCGACCGCGGCGGTGGTGCACGACCTGGTGCCGGCGCTGCGGCACCTGGCGGCCGCGCTGGAGGCGAAGGGGGTCGAGCTCGCCGAGGTGGTGAAGGCCGGCCGCACGCACCTGATGGATGCCACCCCGGTCACCCTCGGCCAGGAGCTCTCCGGGTATGCGGCGCAGGCCCGCTACGGCGTGGAGCGGCTGATGTCGAGCCTGCCCCGGCTGGCCGAGCTGCCGCTCGGCGGCACCGCGGTGGGCACCGGCCTGAACGCGCCACCCGGGTTCGCCGAGCGGGTCATCGCCCGGCTGCGCGAGGAGACCGGGCTGCCGCTCACCGAGGCGCACAACCACTTCGAGGCGCAGGGGGCGCGGGACGGCCTGGTCGAGGCGAGCGGCCAGCTGCGTACCATCGCGGTGGGTCTTTACAAGATCGCCAATGACCTGCGCTGGATGGGCTCGGGGCCCCGGGCCGGCCTGCGGGAGCTGCGCATCCCGGACCTCCAGCCGGGGTCGAGCATCATGCCCGGCAAGGTGAACCCGGTCGTGTGCGAGTCGGTGCGCCAGGTCTGCGCGCAGGTGGTCGGCAACGACGCGGCCGTGGCCTTCGCCGGGTCGCAGGGTGACTTCGAGCTCAACGTGATGCTGCCGGTGATGGCCCGCAACCTGCTCGAGTCCATCCGGCTGCTGGCCGCGGCGAGCCGGCTGCTGGCCGACCGCTGCGTGGCCGGGCTCGCCGCCAATGTGGACGTGGCGCGGGCGTACGCCGAGGGCTCACCGGCGATCGTCACCCCGCTCAACCGCGTGCTCGGCTACGACGAGGCGGCGGCCGTCGCCAAGCAGGCCCTTGCCGAGGACAAGTCGATCCGCCAGGTGGTGGTCGAGCGCGGTCATGTCGCCGCCGGCCGGATCACCGAGGCAGAGCTCGACGAGGCACTTGACGTGCTCCGGATGACCCGCCCGTAGGGCACGTCAGCCCTGATCAGGGGGCCATTTGCCTCTGGGTGCCAAGGTCCGCCGACCCTATCGTAAAGGTGGCAATCTGTACGGTGGAGAAGGTGTGTCATGTTTCAACCATCTCGTACCATTCCTGCCGCCGTAGTCGCGTTAGCTGTGCTTGGGCTGCCGGCCGGGTCGAGTGCCCAGCAGGCGGCCGCGGTCCCCAGCAACCAGGCCGCCACGTCGGCGGTCGCGCTCGCCTCCCTGGGCGACGGCTCCAACCTCGCCTTCTACCGGGGCCAGGACGACGCCATCTACCAGCGGACGTTCAGCGGCGGGTGGTCGGCGCAGACCTCGTTGGGCGGCGTCGCGGTCGGTGCGCCGGCCGTGGCGGCGACCGGCACGTCGCTCGCGCTGGCGGTGCGCGGCACGGACAGTGCACTGTGGATCCGGTACTACACCGGGACCTCGTGGGGGCCCTGGCACAGCCTGGGCGGCGTGCTGTCGGCCGCTCCCGCGATCACCGGCACGCCCGAGGGCCGGCTCGACCTGTTCGTCCGTGGCAGCGACGACCGGCTCTACACCCGCACCCTGCGGCCGGACGGCACCTGGTCGCCCTGGATCAGCTTGGGCGGAGTCCTCACCTCTGGCCCGGGTGCGCTCGCGGTAGCTGGCCGCATCGAGGTCACCGTGACCGGCACCGACCGCGCGATCTACCGGAAGGTCCTGTCATCGGCTGGTGTGTGGTCGCCCTGGGCCTCCCTCGGCGGTCGCAGCTACACCGCCCCGGCCGTCGCGAAGGCACCGCACAGCACCGGTGTCTACGTCTTCGTCCGTGGCACCGACAACCGGCTCTACCTCAACGAGAGCTCGACCGGCTCGTTCTCCGGCTGGCGCAGCCTGGGCGGCCAGCTCATCGACGCCCCAGGGGCGACGCAGATCATGGCCACCATGGCCGGCGGGATCCACGTTGTCGTGCGCGGCACTGACAACGCCCTGTACCGGATCACGCTCTTTGACGGCGCGTGGTCGGGGTTTGTCCGGGCGTGGGTGCCCGCGGCGCCCCCGCCACCCGCGTCGTGGCTGCTCGGCACCGACTGGACCCGGATACCCACCACGTCGAAAGTGATCGCGTTGACCTTTGACGCGGGAGCCAACGCCAACGGCCTGTCGTCGATCCGCGCCACGCTCGCCCGCAAGAACGTCCCAGCCACCTTCTTCCTGACCGGTAGCTGGGTGCGGACCTTCCCGGCGCAGGCCAACGACGTCGCGGTGGGCGGGTTCCGGGTGGGCAACCACACCGACACCCATCCACACCTGCCGGCCCTGCTCGACGACGCCCAGGTGCGGGCCCAGCTGCTCAACGCCGAGCGCTCCATCCTGCTCGCCAACGGCAGCGACGCCCGTCCGCTGTTCCGGTTCCCCTACGGTGACCGCAACGCGCGCGTGATCTCCATCGTCAACTCGATGGGCTACGTCCCGGTGCGCTGGACCGTGGACTCGCTGGGGTGGCAGGGCACGTCCGGCGGCCAGAGCACGCAGTCCGTGGTCAACCGGGTGCTGGCCGCGGCCCAGCCCGGTGCCATCGTGCTGATGCATGTGGGGTCCAACCCGAACGACGGCACCACGCTTGACGCCGCGGCGCTGCCCCAGGTCATCGACGGGCTACGCGCCCGCGGCTACAGCTTCGTGACGCTCAAGGCCCTCACCGGCTGACACCGGCCGGGGAACCCTTTACGCCGCCCGGAGGCTCGCCGCAGTGCGGCTCCGGGCGGCGTTGCGGCTCATGCGCGGGGGGTGTACTGGTCTCACACCAGTAGATTTCCTGTGGCGGAGTCTTGACGTCGGTTATCCGTTCCACCTTCATCAGCGTGAGCCTTCTTGCGTTAGGTGTGCCGGAGTCGCGGCGAAACCTGATCAGCCCGGTGACGCCATCGAAGCCGTCTTCGGCAATGTTCTGAAGCAGTATCTCGCGGTGCACGGTGAGCGGTTTGATGGCCCGTGGATCCCAAGGCTCGGGGTTGGCATGGCGTAGCTGGGCGGCCAGTCTCTCGACCGCCTGGACCACCAGGCTTGCCGCATCGTAAGCGAGGCTGACCCGTTCACCTACTGGTTCGTCGGTTCCTGGGCGGCACCGTGGAGGGTCGAGCAGGTTGTCGGCTTGGACCCAGGCGAGGAAGCTTCTGCGGACTTCGCTTTTGGCCTTGTTTAGTTCGGTGCAGGTGGCTGCTGCGGCTTTCGACACGTATGTCAGGGGAATGTTGCCCGGGGCGCTGGCGCGCAGGATGGGGTTCGCCATATAGCGGTTGACCGAGTCATCTGCGGCCAGGTTGCGTGGGGGGTCGTCCCGGCACACCTTAAGTGCGCGGAGGAACTCGTTGAAGTCGGACCAGCGGCCGGCGAAGAAGAGTAGCCCGGTATAGCCGCACTCGGCTTTCAGCTCTTGCCTGTCCCATTCTTCGTCGCGGGAGATAAGTGTCTTGAGCTGCTCACGCAGGCCCTCGACGAGGGTCTTGACATAGAGGTCCTCCTCCCAGGAGCTGCCGTCCCCGGTGGTGTAGTACACATGGACGTCGTTGACATCGAGGTGGCCGGCGTACTTGGCGACCAACGCTGCCTGCTCGGAGTTTGGTGCGGAGATCTGCAGGTACAGCTTGGAGCTGTCGTCGATTCCGTCGGCCGACAGGGTCGGCGCCAGGGTGGGCAGTCCGGCTTGGCCGAGCCGGCGGATCGCCTCCGCCGTGGTGGCCCGGCTGTCCACCATGCCGACCACGCCGAGCACGGTCGGATCGTCGCGGGCCAGTTTCTCCAGCATGGCGACCGCCTTGTCGGCATGGCGCATCTGCTTGCCGCCGTTGGCGACCACAACGCGCAGCAGCGCCGCGGCCTCGGCGTCGGCGGACTCCTGCAGCAGCGCGTACTGGAGGACGGCCATGCCCTCCAGCTCCTCGCGCTCGGAGGCGTAGGACTCCTCGTCCGGGCGCGTCTTGTTCCCGGTCAGCGTGCCAAAGTAGACCAGCGTCACCAGCGGGCGGCGGTGGCCGCTGGCCCGCCACACTTCTTCGGCAGCGCGGTTCTGTTTGAATATCCGCTCTTGGATCGCCCGTAACCGCCCCTGGCCTGGATCCTTGTTGAACACGTGCGCACGGTGATCGCTGTAGCCGATGCACTCATCGCCGACCAGCTCGACCGCTACGTGTCCCTGCCACGGCCGCGGGTAGCAGCCCGGACCCCAGCGGCCGTCCGCCCAGACCACACCCGCGGCCAGCAGGACCAGGCACGCTGCCGCGGGCACTATCCGCCGTGCCCACCAGGGCGGCGCCGGCGCCTCGAAGCTGGGCAGCACACCGCGTGGCGGTGTGCCGGACTCGGCCTCGCCCAGCTCCAGGACGATGAACCAGGCGCTGGAGCGACGCAGCCGCCGCGCCTCCGGCAGCACATCGGCCCACTCCTCGTACGCCTCGTCGCAATGTCGCAGTGGCTGGGGCTGTCGCAGCTCCGGTGGCGGATCATCACCGGCCGCGACCACCAACAGCGGGTCGTTACGGCCGGTCTCGTTGCGGACGTCGTTGATCAGCCGGACCAGGGTGTGACCCCCGTTCTGTGGTGCCACGTTGTTCAGCAGCAGCATCGGGTACGCGGTACGGCGCCAGGCGGCACCCTGCCAGAGACGGCGACCGTACCCACATCGCAGATCCTCCAGAAACGCGTGGATCAGCAGCTTGTTGACCTGCTCGGGCTGCTCTCCGTCGCGCCACCCGGCGGTGAGCCGCTCGGCGAAACCGAGGAAGGTCACCGATTGCCGCGGCGCCAGATACTGCTGACGCATGAACCACCGGTAGTGCGGGCCCAACAGCAGTACGCGACCGGAGACCGCCGCCCGGAACACGATGTTTGGTATCGCCCTCCGGATGAGCCACAGCACGAATTGGTAGACTGTTCCGACCGGGTCCTCGGCGGCGACCGGCGCGTCCGCACCCGGCGGCGACCCGCGCCGGTCACGTAGCTGCCGGACCAGCGCGGCCCTGCTGTCGTCGGTATCCATGCCGGGGACAAGCATCTGGTGCATCAACCAGTCGGCCAGCAGATAATGCCGGAACCGCAGCCGTTCAGTACCGAAAGCCTCCAACGACAGCTGACGATGCGCCTCACGCAGCATTGAGACAACATCGTCACAAGGCACCGAAGAGGCGTCCAGCACCGCGTGCGGCACTCGCCGTCGGTGCCCCCGAGCCGCGGCGCGCCCCAGCATACTGACCAGGTCTGTAGTCGCCGCCGATCGCACCAACCAGATCAGTGGAAGTCGCCGGTCGCCACGCCGGGGCCTACGCAGCAACCGGGTCAGCAGCGCGATGAACTCCGAACCACTCCGCGGCAACCGCGCGGGACTGGACCCCGGCACCTGCTGGCCTAACTGTCCAGGCACCGAGCACCTCCAATTTATCTGGGCAACCACATAATTTACGGCACGCCACAGCATCTGTGGCGACCGCAAGCCAGACGTTCGACGGTTGGGCACTCAGCATAAGGAAGCACACCAAACTCGTCACCGATCTCTGGTGTGGTCTGGCTGTTTGTCAAATCTCTTACACTCAAACTATTGCGAAATAGGAGGCACAGCGTTTATTGGAGCAAAGTGTTACAGCGGAGGTCTCTGACCTTGGTACACGTTTTGATCATCGCGGGCGCATCTTGGGTAGCGGTCCAGCTGCCCTTGCAGGATGCCTCGCCTCGGTGGCTGCGTGGCCAGTGTTTCAGCCACAGCACAGTGGCAGAGATATCTGAGCCAACTATGCCCCGAGAACCTGGTCGGTGTAGGCGTTGGCGAAGACCCGGTCCGGGTCGAGCTTGTCGCGGACCGCGAGGAAGTCGGCGAACCGCGGGTACGCCGGCGCCAGGCTCGCCGCGTCCCGCCAGTGCAGCTTGCCCCAGTGCGGCCGGCCGTCAAGGTCCGCGCAGACCTGCTCGAAGGCCCGGAAGTACGGCTCGTACGGCATGCCGACGTACTGGTGGACGGCGATGTAGACGGAGTCTCGGCCGTACCCGTGGGAGAGCCAGATGTCATCGGCCGCGACCACCCGCACCTCGACCGGCAGCAGCAGCGGGAAGGCCAGCCCGTCGATGACGCGCCGCAGCGCGGCGAACGCCTCGGGCAGCGCGGCGCGCGGCAGGCCGTACTCCATCTCGACGAAGCGGACCCGGCGGGGCGTGACGAAGACCCGGTCCGAGCGCCTGGTGTAGGTGACCGGCGAGAAGAACGTGGCGACGCCGCGCATCAGGGCCGGGGCCAGCGCCGGCACGGCGCGGCCGAGCCGGCACACCGCGCCGAACGCGACGTTCTGCAGGAAGTCGTTCTCCCACCAGGCCTTCAGCTTCGACAGCGGCCGGCTGTCCACGGCCACCCGGTTGTTGCGCTTGACCAGCGTCCGCTCGGTGTACGGCTGCCAGAAGAACTCGAAGTGGTCGTTCGCCGCAGCCAGCTCGTCCACCCTGGACAGCGTCTCGGCGAGCGGGGCGGGCCGCTCGTCGGCCCGCAGGACGAACGCGTCGACACAGCGCAGCGTCACCGCCGTGACCACGCCGAGCGCGCCGAGGCCGACCTGCGCCGCGGTGAACACGTCCGGGTGCCCGGCCGGGGAGCAGCCAAGGACCGTGCCCTCCGCGGTGACCAGGTCGAGGCCGGCCAGGAAGGTGGACATGCAGCCGTAGCCGGCGCCGGTGCCGTGGGTGCCGGTGGCCAGGGCGCCGGCCACGGTCTGCGCGTCGATGTCGCCGAGGTTGGGCAGGGCCAGACCGTGCGCGGCGAGCAGGGTGTTGAGCGTACGCAGCCGCATGCCGGCCGGTACTGTGACGAGCCGTTGCTCCCGGTCGACCGCGACCGGCCCGTCGAGTGCGCCGAGGTCCAGTCGTACCCCGCCGGTGGCCGCGGCAGGGGTGAACGAGTGGCCGCTGCCGACTGGCTTGACCCGCAGGCCGTCCCGCCGGGCGGCGTGGATCGCCTCGGCGACCTCGGCCGTGGACCGCGGGCGCACCGCCCGGACCGCGGTGGCGTGTTGGTTGCCGGACCAGTTGCGCCATGCGGCACCAGAGGCAGAGGACATGAGTACCGTTCATATCAGAGTGGGAAGTGTTCGTAGCACCCCCGATCCGATCACCGGTTCGTGGTCGTTGTCCGGGTAAGGTTTCGTCTTCAGCGCACAGGGACAGGGGGTGCGGAGCGTGGGGGCACCAACCGCTACCGCTCGGCCGCTGCGCCGGGTGCCCGTGCAGGGGCGCAGTGTGGCGCGGGTGCAGCGGATGCTCGACGCGTGTGCCGAGCTGGTCGACGAGATCGGCTACGAGGCACTGACCACCACGCTGCTGGCCGAGCGGGCGGGCGTGGCGATCGGCTCGGTCTACCAGTTCTTCCCGGACAAGCGGGCCGTCGTCCAGGCGCTGACGATGCGCAACCTCGAGGCATACCTGGACCGGCTCGCGGACCGCCTCGGCGACGCCCGGTTCGACCACTGGTGGGACGCTGTGGACGCGGCGATCGACGAGTACATCGTCATGCACCGCAGCGTTCCCGGCTTCCGCACGCTGCACTTCGGCGACGTGGTCGACGTGCACCTGCTCGACTCGGAGCGGCACAACAACGCGGTCATCTCCGACCAGCTCGGCCAGCTGCTCGTCGACCGGCTCGGGGTGGCGGGCTCGCCCCGGCTCGGGTTCGCCCTGGAGGTCGCGGTCGAGGCGGCCGACGCGCTGATCAAGCTGGCGTTCCGCCGGGACCCGGAGGGCGACGAGGCGGTGCTGGCCGAGGCGAAGGCGCTGATCCGGGAGTACCTGCAACGGCACGTGGACCGGCCCGGCTAGCCGCTGGTCAGCGCAGCGGGTGACCCTCGCCCCGGTAGGTCGGCACGGACTCCACCACCCGGTCGCCCTCCACCAGGTGCAGCTCGTTGACGTGCTCGCACAGCTCGCCTGCCTTGGCGTGGCGGAACCACACGCGGTCCCCGATGCGCAGCCCGTCCGCGCCGGCCCCGGCCAGCGGCGTCTGCACCTCGCCTGCGCCCTCGCCGCGTCGCAGGCGCAGGCCGGCCGGGAGCCACGGGGTCGGGGACCGGTCCGGGCCCGGCGGGCCCGACGCGACCCACCCACCGCCGAGCACGGTGACCAGGCCCGGGCCGGGCCGGCGGACCACCGGCAGGGCGAACAGCGCCGCCGGCCAGGGCCGCCAGGCCCGGTACGCGTCGAACAAGGTCGGCCCGTAGAGCCCGGAGCCCGCGGTGATCTCGGTGACCGCCGGGTCCGTCGCCGTCGCGGCCACGCTGCCCGTGCCGCCGCCGTTGACGAACTCCAGCTCGGCCGCTGCCCGTACCGCGGCCACCGCCCGCCCGCGACGCCCGAGCAGCTCCAGGTACGACCGGCGCTGCATCGCCCGGACCAGGGCGCCGCGCACCGGGCGGCTTTCCGGCGCGTCGCCGAGCCCGGCCAGCTGTGCCTCGTACGCCATGACGCCGACGAGCCGGAACCCGCGGCGGGCCGCGATGCGCGCGGCGAGGTCCCCTGCCGCCTGCGGGGTGTGCACCGGTGAGCGGCGCACGCCGACGTGCAGCCGGCCGTGCAGCAGCCGCCACGACGCGTCGAGGTCGAGGCAGAGGCGCAGCTCGGGGCGGTGGGTCGGGGGCGCCACCGCGTCGATGAGGTCCAGGTGCTCGGTGGAGTCGACCATCACGGTGACGGCCGCGGCCAGGGCCGGGTCGGCGGCGAGCGTGGCCAGGGCGGACCGGTCCGCGCTCGGGTAGGCCACGACCGCGTCGCCGGTCACGCCGGCCCGGACCAGCCGGAGCGCCTCGGCGAGGGTGTACGCCAGCACCCCGCGCCAGCCCGGGCGGGAGAGCACCCGGCGCAGCAGTGCCGGGCAGCGTACCGACTTGCTCGCGACCCGGATCGGCTTGCCGGCAGCCAGTCTGGACAGCGCGGCCGCGTTGGCGTCGAACGCGGCCAGGTCCACAATCGCAACCGGCGGCTCGAGGTGGGCGGTGGCGCCGTCGTACCGGTCCCGCAGAGCGGCTGACTGGCCAGTTGGAGAAGGCACAGCTGCACGTTACTGGTCAATGGGCGGCAATGCGAAACATTCTCGCGTAAGCATGGATTGACGATCTGTTATCCGGGGAATGTCGGGGTATGTGTACTCGCCTGCGCGGTTAGAGTTGAGCCGACAAGGTCGCCCCAGTGGAGGTACGGCCATCGGTACGAAGTCGGGCGGCGACGTCTCGCCGGAGGGGCATGCGCGACAGCCGGTGGCAGAGCCGTTCGTCGAGCAGGCGAAGAGTTCCGGGACAGCTCAGGTTAGCTTGTCCGGGTTCGCTGAGCTACGCGCCATCCTCCGGATCCGGGCCTTCCGCCGGATCTGGGCGGTGCTCGGGCTGTCCTCCCTCGGCGACTGGCTGGGCCTGCTCGCCACCTCGACGTTCGCCGCCCAGCAGGTCAGCGGCTCCGCGGCGAAGGGCCTGGCGTTCAGCTCGGTGATCGCGGTACGGCTGCTGCCGGCACTGGTGCTCGGCCCGATCGCGGGCGTGATAGCCGACCGGTTCGACCGCCGCTATACCATGGTCACCTGCGACATCATCCGCTTCCTGCTCTTCGCGTCGATCCCGACCGTAGGGCTGCTCTCGGCCAACCCGGCCGTCGTGGTCGGCTGGGCCGCGGCCGCCACCTTCGTGATCGAGGCGGTCGGCATGGTCTGGGCCCCGGCGAAGGAGGCTGCGGTGCCCAACCTGCTCCCGCGCGCCCGGCTGGAGCGGGCCAACCAGCTCACCCTCGCCACCACGTACGGCGTGACCCCCGTCCTCGCCGCCCTGGCGCTGGCCGGGGTCACCACCGTCGTCTCCGCAGTGCTGCATCCGAGCACGCAGAGCGTGGCCACGCCGACCAACATCGCGCTCTACTTCAACGCCCTCACGTTCCTCGCCACCGCGGTCGTCGTCCTCTTCGGCATCCGCGAGATCAGCGGGCGGCCCCGCGGTGCGGGCGACCGCGCCGGCCGTGGCCAGCCGCCGAGCCTGCTGGGCGAGTTCGTGCAGGGCTGGACGTACGTGGGCCGCACCCCGCTGGTGCGCGGCCTGGTGCTCGGCATCCTCGGCGCCTTCGCCGGGGGCGGCGTAGTCGTGGGCACGGCCCAGTTCTACGCCCGGTCGCTGAACGGCGGCGACTCCACGTTCTACCTGCTGTTCGCCGTGCTCTTCATCGGCCTCGGCGCAGGCATCGCGCTCGGCCCGCGGCTGATCGGGGCCCTGTCGCGGCGGCGCTGGTTCGGCCTGTCCATCGTGCTGGCCGCGATATCCGTGATCATGCTGGCGCTCGCGTGGCACCTCACGCTCGCCACGGTGGGCACGTTCGGGGTCGGCGTGGGCGCCGGCATGGCCTTCCTGTCCGGCACCACGCTGCTCGGCGGTGAGGTCGGCGACGACGTGCGCGGGCGGGTGTTCGCGTTCGTGCAGACCTCCACCCGGGTCGTCCTGATGCTGGCCATCTCGCTCTCCGGCGTGCTGGTGGGCATTGGCGGCTCGCGCGTGTTCGACGTGGCGGGGCTGGGCGTCCAGGTCTCGTCCACCCGGTTGCTGCTGCTCGCCGCCGGCGCGTTCGGCATGGTCACCGGCGTGACCGCGCTGCAGCAGATGGACGACAAGCCCGGCGTGCCGATCCTGCCCGACCTGATCAGCTCGCTGCGCGGCCGGCCGCTGGGCATCCCGGAGCACACCGGCGGCGGCCTGTTCGTGGTGTACGAGGGCGGCGAGGGCGCCGGCAAGACCACCCAGGTCCAGCTGCTCGCCGACGCGCTGCAGGCACAGGGGCGGGAGGTCGTGGTCACCCGCGAGCCGGGCGCGACCGACATCGGCCTGCGGATCCGCCGCCTGCTGCTGGAGAGCGGGGGCGCCGCCGGTGGAGCGGGCAGCGGCATGGAGGCGGTGACCCTGGCGCCGCGCGCCGAGGCGCTGCTCTACGCCGCCGACCGGGCGCACCACGTGGCCACGGTGGTCCGGCCGGCGCTGCGGCGGGGAGCCGTGGTGATCAGCGACCGGTACGTCGACTCGTCGCTGGCGTACCAGGGGGCCGGGCGCACCCTGCCTGTTGACGAGGTGTCCTGGCTGTCCAGATGGGCGACCGGCGGCCTCAAGCCGGACCTGGTGGTGCTGCTCGACGTGGAGCCAGCGGTCGGGCTGGCCCGGGCCGGCAGCCGGGGCCACGGCGCGGACCGGCTGGAGAGCGAGTCGCTCTCGTTCCACGAGCGGGTGCGGTATGCGTTCCTCGACCTGGCCTCCGCCGACCCCGGCCGCTACCTCGTGCTCGACGCCCGCCAGCCGGTGGCGGAGCTGACCGCGGCGGCGGTCGAGCGGGTGCTCGCCCTCCTGCCGCCCGCCCCGCCCGCTCCACCCGCTCCCGCCGGGCCGCCGAACGAGGCCGGGCCGTCAACCGCCGACCTCGTGTCCATGATGGACGCCGAGCTGGAACGGCGGTCCTAGGATGCCACTGTGGGGACCGGCCAAGGGCCATGGGTGACGTCTTCTCTCCCCTGGTAGGCCAGGAGGAGGCCGTCGCCGCGCTGCGCCGCGCCGCGGTCGCGGCAGCCGCCACGGTGTGTGGCGAGGACGCCCCTCCCGGTGCGATGACCCATGCCTGGCTGTTCAGCGGACCGCCCGGCTCCGGCCGGTCGGTGGCCGCCCGGGCGCTGGCCGCCGCGCTCCAGTGCGACACCGGTACGGGCTGCGGCGCCTGCGCCGGCTGCCACACCACCCTCGCCGGCACGCACGCCGACGTGCGGTTCGTGGTGCCGGAAGGGCTGTCGATCGGCGTCAACGAGATGCGTGCCCTGGTGCTGCGCGCGGCGAGCGTGCCGGCCGGCGGCCGGTGGCAGGTGCTGCTGGTGGAGGACGCCGACCGGCTGACCGAAGCGGCCAGCAACGCCTTGCTGAAGGCGGTGGAGGAGCCGCCGGCCCGTACGGTGTTCCTGCTGTGCACCCCGTCCACCCACCCCGATGACGTCTCCGTCACGATCCGGTCCCGCTGCCGGCTGGTGGCGCTGCGCCAGCCCCCGGCCGATGCGGTGGCAGAGGTGCTCGTGCACCGCGACGGTGTCGCCCCGCAGACCGCCGCCTGGGCGGCTGCCGCGGCACAGGGCCACATCGGCCGGGCGCGCCGGCTCGCCGCCGACCCGCAGGCGCAGGAGCGGCGCGCGGCCGTACTCGGCGTGCCCCGCCGGCTCAGCGGCATCGGAGCCTGTTTCGAGGCGGCCTCGGCCCTGATCGAGGCGGCCGAGGCCGAGGCCGCAGCGGCCGTGTCCGATGTGGATGCCGCTGAGCGGAGCGCGCTGGAGACGGCGCTCGGCGCCGGCGGCACCGGGCGTGGCACGGCCGGGGCGATCCGCGGTGCGGCCGGGGCGCTCAAGGACCTGGAACGGCGGCAGCGGTCGCGGGCGACCCGGGCACAGCGGGACGCGCTCGACCGCGCGCTGGTCGATCTCGCCGGCTTCTACCGGGATGTGCTCACCAGCCGGTTGGGCGCGCAGGTCGCGCCGGTGCACGCCGACACTGCCGCCACCGCGCAGCAGGCGGCGGCCCGGTGGACCGCGGAGAGCGCGCTGCGACGGTTGACCGCGGTCCTCGCCTGCCGGGACGCGATCGCCCAGAACGTCAAGCCACGCATCGCGGTGGAGGCGATGATGCTCGCGCTGTGGCGCGGCTAGCGCGAGCGTCGGCGCTGCGGTCGCCGCTGTCCACAGGGGACACCGCCGCGGTTCCGTGGCGGGTACGGTGAGCCGCGGTAGGAGCCGCCGACACATTCGTGAGGAGCCGCCGGTCATGGGCCGCGAGATCGACGAGGTCTGGATCGAGCAGGCGATCGAGCGATACCGCCGCATCGAGGCGTTGCAGGCCGACTTCGACAAGGCCGTGCGCGGCCTGGAGGTGACCGTCCTCTCCCCGGACGGGCTGGTCGAGGTGGTGGTGAGCGGCGACGGGGCGATCCGCGACGTGGCGATCGTCGGGGCGTTGTCGGGGCGGACCAACGGGCAGGTCTCAGACTCGATCCGGGCGGCGGTGGCGGCCGCCGCCGACGCGGCCGCATGGGCCCGGCAGAAGCTGCACGCCGAGACGTTCGGCGACTACCGACCGCTGGGGCAGCGGTGAGCCTGGATGAGCTGGCGTCGCGGATCGGCGCCTCCGGCCAGGTGCTGACCGGGGCCAGCGCCCGACTTGCCGGCCTCGCGCCGCCGCCCGCCGCGTTCGGTGCCGGCGCCCCGGGTCGTCTCGGCGAGCTGGGCCGGGCACTGCACGCGCAGGTGGCGGCCGCGCTGGCCGCCCGCTCCCGGGAGGCCGCCGCGCACGGGGCGCGGCTGGGTGACGCAGCCGAGATGCTGCGCTGGGCCGGTGCCGGCTACGCGGAGGCCGACGAGGCCGCGCAGCGCCGGCACGCACGAGCACCGGAGGGCGGGCCGTGATGGACGCCCTGGAACAGCTGGCGCCCACCGCGGCCGAGCTGATGGGCCGCGTCGACGCCACGCTGGCGGGCTGCGGCGCCCCGCCGGGGCACCGGGTGTGGCCGCTGCTGCGCCGGGTCGGGGCGTTGCCGGGTGAGGCCGTCGCCGCCCTCGCCGAGCTGCGGACCGGCCCGCTCGCCGCCGCCGTGGAGCCGCTGCGGCGCCTGGCGGGGGAGTACGCGCAGGAGCGCATGGCGGTGCCCGCCGAGCTGGCCTGGCGGGGCGCTGGCGCGGAGAGCTTCGGCCGGTGGTGGTCGCTGCTGGGCAGCCATCTGGCGGACGGCACGCAGGTGGAGGCGGAGACGATGGCCGGGCGCCTCGACCTGACCGCCGCCTACCTCACCGCGATCGCCGACTGGTTGGGCACGGCTCGCGACCTGGTTGCCCGCGCCCTCGCGGAGGCGATCACCTCCCGCGAGGCGGTGGTGCTCGCCGGCGCGCCGCCCGCCGGCCACGGCACGGGCCCGGTGCCAGCCGAGGTCACGGCCGCAGCCGCGGACCTGGCGGCCTGGGTGCTGCTCGCCCTCGCCGACGCGTACGACCGGGGTGAGGGGCTGCTGGCCGGGTGGGCGGGCCGGCTGGCCGAGCTGGCGGCGCCGGTCCCCGCCGCAGAGGAGCCGGCGTGGCCGGAGACCACGATCGAGGTCACTTCCTGACCAGGGCCCGGCCCTCGCCACGCGGCGAGCCCGCAGCCGCGGTCGAGCCCGCCGGTTGAGCCCGCAACGCCGACGGCGTCGCCGCTGGGGCGCGGGCGCATCGGTCCCGCACCCCGGCTGACGACGCCGTGGCTCCTGCACCCCCCGCAGGCCTTGAGTACCTATCACCCAACGCTGGCGCCGGCCATTTGTCGCGGTTCTTGTGTCGCTTTCATCCATCCAGCCCGGTCATTTCGAACGAGTGGGGACTGGGGAGCGCCGACCGGACCATCCGAGTTGTCTGCTTTCCAGGCTGGAAGGGCCATTGCGCCGATCGAGGACGGTCATGCCGTCCGTCCCTGCCCCGACGGGTGTCTGGTTTGCGCTGTTCAACCCGACCCGCCCCGGCGGTAGGGTCAGGGCATGGGCATGCTGTGCGCGGTCAGCTTCAACCGGTACGGCCGCCTGTACTACTTCGACCCCGGTGACCTGCACCCCGCCGTCGGCGACCGGGTGCTGGTGTCCACCGAGGACGGCCCGGAGGTGGCCGAGTGCGTCTGGGCGCCGCAGTGGGTGGACGAGGACGTCGCCGGCTTCCCCCGCCTGGCCGGGCTGGCCGGAGAGGATGAGCTGCGCCGCGACGCGCTGGTCCGCAGGCGTAAGGCCGAGGCCAAGGTGGCCGCCAAGCGGCTGATCCAGGAGCACGACCTGCCGATGAAGGTCGTCGCGGTGGACCATGTGCCGCCGTCCGCGACCGACGCCAGCCCGCGGACCACCATCTACTTCACCGCGCCGCACCGGGTCGACTTCCGGTCCCTGGTCCGCGACCTCGGGGCGACCCTGCACTGCCGGGTCGAGCTGCGCCAGCTCTCCGCCCGGGACTCGGCCCGGGTGCAGGGCGGCATCGG
Organism: Micromonosporaceae bacterium; assembly: GCA_035707405.1. Taxonomy (GTDB): domain Bacteria; phylum Actinomycetota; class Actinomycetes; order Mycobacteriales; family Micromonosporaceae; genus DASSUC01. Next base: position 22,888 of record DASSUC010000460.1, read on the forward strand.
CTCCTGCGGGCGCGACCTGTGCTGTGCGACGTTCCTCACCGACTTCGAGCCGGTCACCATCAGGATGGCCAAGGACCAGGACCTGCCGCTCAACCCGCTGCGGATCTCGGGCGCGTGCGGCCGGCTGATGTGCTGCCTGAAGTACGAGCACCCGCTCTACCAGCGGTTCACCGAGAGCGCCCCGGCGATCGGAGCCCGGGTGTCCATCCCTGAGGGCGACGGGAAGGTGGTCGGCCACAGCGTGCCGCGCGACGCCGTCGTGGTCCGGCTCGACGCCGACGGGTCCCGGTGCACGTGCAGCCGGGCGAGCGTGTGCGGGTCCCGGAAGTCCTACGAGGAGCGGTACGCCGGCGACGGGTGAGCCGGCACGAGCGTCACCGGGCCGTCCACCAGCGCGGGCCGCAGCGGGCGTACCGGCTCGAACCAGGGGCTGTCCTGGCGCCCCTGCGGGTTGGGCCGCCACTGCTTGCTCACCCGGTCCACGCCGACGGCGTAGAGGGTGAGCGCCCCGTCCGGGCCGATGTGCAGCCGTACGAACCCCTTGTAGCCCTCGATGCCCTGGCCGGCGAAGAGCTCGTTCAGGTTGACCCCGAGCTCGCTGGCGACCAGCAGGTAGAGCGCGACCAGCTCGGCCGCGACCAGCCCGGCCACCGGCCCGTAGATGGCCGCCGCGGTCAGCGCCGGCAGCGGCCACTCCCACGTGTCGAAGGGGAGCTCCCGCCAGATCCCGAGCCCGCCCAGGGCGAGTGCCACCTGGGCCACGGCATGGCCCAGGCCAAGTGCGAAGTGGTGCACCCCGCGCCGGCCGGTGGTGAGGCCGGCGGCGAAGAACATCGCCAGACCGAACACGACCAGCACCATCAGGAACACCGGCAGGGTGAGCACCCGCCGCTCGGAGTTGTCCAGCGCCAGCAGCAGCATGGCGTGCACGAACGCCAGCAGCGCGACGAAGCCGGGGTTGCGCAGCGGCAGCCGTGCGAAGACGCCGGCGCCCAACCCCCGCGAGCGCGGCCTCGACGGGTACGTCTGCTCCAGCCGGTACTCCCGGGACGGGCTGGCCTTGCGGACGATGGACTCCTTGGGCGGCACGGTGATCTGCTCGGGCAGCCGGTGCGTGGCGTAGAGGAAGGCGCCCCCGCCACCGGCCGTCACCAGCTGGCGGACCCCGTCAACCTGCGCATAGCGCGCATAGTGGTGCAGGTCGCCGGTGAGCATCAGCGCTACCTCGGCCCCGGTCGGGTCCACGATCGTGCGGATGAAGTAGTCGGTCGTGTCGTACGCCCGGGGGTGCTCCTTTGCCAGCACCCACGAGGGCTGCGGCGTGCACACGATGACCCGGTCGCCGGGCATCAGCTGGGCGGCCACCTCGCTGAAGTACTCGACCTGGGGGTCGTCCATGTAGGCGCCGCCCTGCACGTCGATGGCGAGCAGCCACCAGCGCTGCGGCAGCTGGACCGCGAAGTAGCTGCGGGTCTGCCGGGTCTGCCAGCCGCCGAGGTGGCTGCCGTCGCGCCGGGCGAACAGCCGCAGGAACGCGGTGAGGCCGTCGTACCAGTCATGGTTGCCCGGCAGCGCGTAGAGGGTGGGTTGGCGGCCCACCTCCGGCGGGCAGGGCAGCGCCGACCGGTAGGGGCCCTTGGCGCGGTCCTCGTAGCGCTGCCCGCTCGCCGTCGGGTAGACCTGGTCACCCCCCATGACCAGGACCTCGCCGCGGGGCAGCCGCGCGCCGTCGAGATCCAGCTCGGGCTGGGCGAGCAGGTACGCCACCGAGTACGTCGCGTCGAAGCCGTCCCCCAGGTCGGCGACGAAGTCGAGCCACAGCTCCGGCTGCTGGCTATGGTCGTGCACCCGCTTCGGGAACGCGTTCTGTAGCTCGCGCTTGTCCAGGTAGGCGCCGAACTGCTCGGCCAGGGCGACCCGTACGCCGGTCGCGGCGAGCTGGACCGGCCCGAGCCACGGCACCGGCTTGCGCCGCGTGAAGCCCAGCTCGTGCGGGCTGAAGCTGTGCGGCCGGGGCGGTGGCGGCTCCGCCGAGTCGTTGGCGGGGCCTCGGCTGGGCTGGTCAGGAGGCACACTCGTCACGGATGCGCAGCCTAGTGCCGGTGTGCGGGTCACGCAGTCAACTAACCGTCCAGCGTCCGTAGTAACCGACCAGGGTCCGTGGTAACCGATGCGCCGGGGGGAGGGGCGTCGCGTACACTTGGCCCCTGTCGCCGCCTTAGCTCAGTCGGTCAGAGCGGTTCACTCGTAATGAACAGGTCGTCGGTTCGATTCCGACAGGCGGCTCCACGAGGTGAGCCCGGGTCAGCACACGTCTGACCTGGGCGTCTCTCTGTCATCAGCGCTGCTGGAGTGCGGCACCGTGGTCGGGTAGTTGATCGACGTACAGCCATGCGTGGAGCTGGCTGGCGGCGGGTCGCGTTCATGGCCACCATGCGGGGCCGCGCAGGCGGGTCTGGCAGACATCGAGACGCTGCTGTGGGGTGCAGTTGGGCGGGTTGGGGTGGACTGACGCGTTCTGTGCGCGGTCGAGCGGTGCGTTTGCGCCGGCTCCTCATCGGCTGGTTCTCGTCGAAGAGCCAGATATCCGGCTAAAGTCGGCACCCGTGTCAACACCGGTCGTTCGGGTCCGCCCTCGGCGTGAGGATCCCCACGAGGTGGTGTACTTCCGGCGCCATCGTGACAACGATCCGACCGAGACGATCCCGGGTAGGGACTTTCTCAACTCATGCCCCGCAAGCGTACGGGCGAAGTTTGTGGCGGTCCTGGTAGCTGTGGCGGGAGCCCCGCCGCATCGATTTGCCGGCGGGGGCTACTGGGAGGCCATGCATGGCGACATGGCGGGCTGGTTCGAAGTGCGGGTCGACGGCCCTAAGCCCAGCGGAGGCAAGGGTCGGCATCACTATCGCCTGTACTGTCTACTCGACTTTGATGCCACCGGCAGGGACAAGCCGCTGCTTGTCGTGGTGACAGGGATGGATAAACCGTTCCGGACGACCTTGTCGGATGCCGACTATGCAGTCGTACGCAAGCTCGGCGAAGAGTACCGGGGGCGGAACCCGCGGTCAATCGGCTGAGCCAAGCTATGCTGCCGCGGATCTGCCTCCGGCCCGTCGCATCTGAGCGACCCGCTCTTTGGTGGACTTTGCGGGCCGCCCCGTCCGCAAAGGCTCGGTGACAGCCTCACGTTCCACGGTCGGTAGGGGTTCGATGGAGATACGCAACCCGAGGGCGGCGGCCACCTCCGCGAGGGTCCCTAACGTCGGGTTGACATTCCCGGAGGAGAACAGCCTGCGTATGGTTGCTGGCTCGGCGCCAACGGCTCGGGCCACTTCGGCTTTGGACATGCCGGCGGATACGCGGGCCTCATCGAGCGCATTGATGATCGCATCGATGGTTGCGATGCGCACGGACTCGGTGATGTACTCCCGCAGAAACTCTGGATCTTCTAGATCATGGGCCAGGTCACTCCAGAAGACGCTGTCCATCCTCGTACCTCCGGGCGTCAGCGTAGCACAAATGTTACACGTGTAGATCGTGCCCCTCTCGCGTCGCCGGCCTGGCCGAGCGCGCCCGCATCTACGCCGACCGCGCCGCCAGGGGCGACCGGCAGCACCTCGGACGGGGACGAGACGCGGCCGACGCCGCGCTGCGCATTGCCGCCCCCCGTCTGTCCTGGCGTGAGCTTGACGCAGGGCAGGCACGTACCTACGTCGACGAGGTCGAAGGTGCCGACTACGGTTGGGCGGCAAAGGCGGCGAAGCTGCGCGAGCGACTGGTCCCCGGGGTCTGGATCCCGATCCACTGACCACTGTGGAGCGTCGCGTCGCCGGGGAGAGGGTTCAGCGCACCGATGCTTCGGACGGGCTGACGGGGGACATGAGCAGCGAAGATGGCATCAGCCGAGAGGATGTGCACGTCAACCCCCCACAGTGGCCTCTGTACGGACACCGTGCCCAGCCGCTGACGCCGGAGTGGCCCACCTGCCGGGTCCGCATGGCCGATGCGCCCTGTATCGGAGTCCAGGTCGAGGGGGTCGGCCGGTGCCTGGTCCATCTCGACGAGACTGAGCTGGCAGAAGTGATCGCCGGACTTCGTCCGTGGTCGGGCTTCGACGCTCGGGGCACCTGTTTCACCGATGTGCTTCTCAATCGGGTCCTGGACGCGGTCACTGGCGGTGACCACCGTCCACACTTCGGAGCAGCCCAGTTCGACCTTGCCAGCTTTTCAGGCGAGGCCCGGTTCGTCGGCGTTCTGTTCGGCGGGCCAGCCGTTTTCGTAGGTGCCCGTTTCACCGGCACCGCGGGTTTCAACAGCGCCCAGTTCAACGCGGATGCGGTGTTCGACAACGCCTGCTTCGGCGGTGTGGCCAGGTTTGCGCAAGCCCAGTTCCGTGGGCATGCCCGGTTCAGCACAGCACAGTTCGACGGCAGGGCTGCGGGGTTCGACGGTGCCCAGTTCAACGCGGACGCTGTGTTCGACGGCGCCCGGTTCAACGGGTCCGCCTCGTTTGTGGACGCCCGGTTCAGCCAGGGAGCAGAGTTCGGCGGCGCCGCGTTCAGCTCGTCCGCCAGCTTCCGCCAAGCCCAGTTCGAGCGTGCGGAGCACCTTGGCCCGATGACCGTGGATGGTCAGCTGTCGCTGGGGCGGGCCGAGCTCGGCCGGCCGGTGCAGGTCGAGGTGGCCGCGCGGCGCATCTCGCTCGCCCAGGCGACCTTCGCGGCAGATGCGACGCTGCGGCTGCGCTACGCGGAGGCCGTACTCGATGGGCTGGTGTCGGCGGGGCCGGTCACGGTGACCGGGGCGGCGGTGCCGTTCACGCTCCCCAGCGCCGGCACGGAGCCGGTCTTCGCCGACGAGACGCTGCTGACGGCGGCCGGGCTCGACGCGGGCGCGGCCGTGCTCTCCCTGCGCGGGGCGGACGCGTCCCGGCTGGTGCTGGTCGATCTCGACCTGTCCCGGTGCGAGTTCGCCGGGGCGCACCACCTCGACCAGTTGCGCATCGAGGGGCGGTGCACCTTCACCCCCACACCCGGCTGGGTACGCCTCACCCGGTGGCGGCTGCCGGTCCTGCGCTACACCCGGCGGCAGGTGCTGGCCGAGGAGCTGACCTGGCGCCATGCGCACGGGTGGATGGGCGCCCGGGAGCGGCGCGGGGGCTCGCGGCTGGACGCGGAGCGCCTGACCGCGATCTACCGGCAGCTGCGCAAGGCTCAGGAGGACGCCAAGAACGAGCCGGGCGCCGCCGACTTCTACTACGGCGAGATGGAGATGCGCCGGCACGCGCGCAGTACGCCCGCCGGGGAACGGCTCATCCTCACCCTCTACTGGGCGCTCTCCGGCTACGGCCTGCGCGCCACCCGGGCCCTGGTCGCGCTGCTCATCGTGCTGGCGCTCGGTACGGTCGGCCTGGCCACGGTCGGCTTCGCGCCCGCCCAGCGGGTCGAGTACCACCCCGTGGCCGGCGCTTCCGAGCCGGTGGCGTACCGGCAGGTCAGCGCGCCCGCGGCGCGCCCGGGGTGGGCGGCGGCGTTCGAGTACAGCATCGACAGCGCCACGGCGTTGCTGCGGACGCCTCAGACGCCGCCGCTCACCCCGGTCGGGCACGCGCTGGAGATCGTCATCAGGCTGCTCGGGCCGCTCCTGCTCGGCCTGGCCCTGCTGGCGGTACGCAACCGGGTCAAGCGCTGACCGCCGTACCCTCCTGGTCCGGCCCGCCGGTGGTGATGATCTGCTGCCGGGCGTAGGCCAGCTCCCAGCATGGCCAGTAGGCGCTGCACCGGGCGCAGCGGCGCCGGTCGTCCGGCCGCGGCACGTGTTCCGCGACGATGCCGCGCCAGTGCTCGCGCAGCGCGACGAGGTCGCTCACCGGACCCACCGGCCCTGGCCGCAGTGGCCGTAGCGACAGTGGCTGGACCGAGCGCGGTCATGGCAGTGGTGAGGCGGGCGCCGGCACGGCCGGAGAAGAGTGTTGTGCGCCACAGATGCACCTCCAGCGGCAGTGGTGGTGGATGCGATAGAGCACGGCGGCCGGCAGCGCCGGCCGCCGTGGAGCGGCGCCCAAAGGTTGCAGACCAGGGGAGACGCTCATGAAAAACCTACGATTTCAAGATAGTTCAAGTCAAGAACATCAGGAGATACCTTGCAATCTTGGGCATTGCAATATCACAATCGGAGGTGCAGACCCAGGGGAGAAGAAGATGCCGCAGCCCAAGTGGCAGGAGCTCGCGGAGCACATCCGCGCGCAGATCAGGTCGGGGGAGTTGGCTCCCGGTGACCGCCTGCCGTCAACGTCCCAGCTCTGTGCCCAGCACGGGGTGAGCGCGATCGTCGTCCGCAACGCCATGATCTCGTTGAAGGCGGAGGACTTCGTGGTCGGTGTGCCCGGTGTGGGGGTCTTCGTCAAGGAGAGGTAGCGGGATTGCGGCACCCGGGTCGTCGGGTGACGGACAGCGAGGGTCGTGCTGAGGCGCTACAACTCGCTACAACCCGTCACCCGCCCCTTACACGGAGCGTCCGCATGAACACCTACCTTCTCTCCGGATCGTTCTGGATCCAGACCGTCGAGCGGTCCGTCAAGACCTTTGCCCAGGCCGCGATCGCGCTGCTCACCGGCGAAGGGCTCGGCCTGCTCGCGTTGGACGTCGTCAACGTGGTGTCGGTCGCCGGCCTGGCCGCCGTCATCTCGGTGCTGACGTCGGTCGCGTCCGGCCCCGTCGGCCCTGCCAGCTCCCCAAGCCTGGTGCTGGAGCGGGGGCCGGCCGGCGACCCGCAGGTCGCCGCCGCGCTGATCCCTACCCCGGTGGTAGCTGGCACCAGTGCCGCCATGACCGGCACGGTCGAGCAGGCCGAGCCGGCGGGGGCCGGGGCGTGACCGGACGCGAGGGCTGACTGGGGGACGGTCTACTTGGCGACGAGGCGGCCGGTCGCCTCGTACGTGGCCAGGTCGTCGAGCGTCTCGGTGACCGAGTGCGCCAGCGGCGCCGGGAACTCCCCGGGTGCGAAGAAGGCCGCCTCGCGCGCCTCCTCCGGGTCTGGCGAGAGCGCCCCGGTCAGGCCGGTGAGCAGGAACGCCACCATGCACAGCTGGTAGGTGTCCCCGAACACGTTCGTGTGCGTGTACTGCGGCCCGGTGTAGAGCGCGAACGGCTCGGCGTGGGCCGCGCGCAGCCCGGTCTCCTCGTACACCTCACGCACGGCGCACTCGGCGATCGACTCGCCGAGCTCCATGGCGCCGCCGGGCATGCCCCAGAGGCCGTTGTCCGTACGGTGGATGAGCAGCACCCGGCCTGCCTCGTCCCGGGCCACGCCCCGGGCTCCGACGAACAGCAGCGTGCGGTCCCCGGCGAGGGCGCGCAGCTGGCCGAGGTAGGACTCCGTCCAGGAAACGCTCGTCACGCGGTCACGATACGTGCCTTCCGGTGCCGGCACAGGGACGGTTACGGTCGGATCCATGCGGAGCACGATGATGGACGTACCGCTGCAGGTGTCCCGGATGCTCGAGCATGGCAGCACCGTCCACGGCGGCGCCGAGGTGGTCACGTGGACCGGGCAGGCCGCGCGGCGCACCACGTACGCCGAGGTCGGGCGGCAGGCGGCGAGGCTGGCGCACGCGCTGCGGGAGGTCCTCGGGGTGACCGGCGACCAGCGGGTCGCCACGTTCATGTGGAACAACGTCGAGCACCTGGTGGCCTACTTCGCGGTGCCGAGCATGGGCGCCGTCCTGCATACGCTCAACGTCCGGCTCTTCCCCGACCAGCTCGCCTACATCGCCAACCACGCGGGTGACCGGGTGGTGCTGGTGGACGCCACGCTCGGGCCGCTGCTCGCCCGTTGCCTGCCGGAGATGTCCACTGTGGAACATGTGGTGGTGACCGGCGGTGGTGACCCGGCTGCGCTGGTCGAGGCCGGGGGCGGGCGGGTCGCCGTACACGCCTGGGAGGAGCTGGTGCGCGACTCCCCGGACCGGTACGACTGGCCGGAGCTGGACGAACGGGACGCGGCGGCGCTGTGCTACACCTCCGGCACGACCGGCCACCCGAAGGGCGTGGCCTACTCCCACCGCTCCATCTGGCTGCACTCCATGCAGATCTGCGCGGCGGAGACCTTCGGCGTCGCGCCGCCCACCCGCGAGCTGACCATCGTCCCGATGTTCCACGCCATGGCCTGGGGGCTGCCGTACGCGGCGTTCATGTCCGGCGCGGCGCAGGTCCTGCCGGACCGGTTCCTCCAGGCCGAGCCGATCGCCGCGATGATCGCGGCGGAGCGGCCGACCCTCGCCGCCGCCGTGCCCACCATCTGGACCGACCTGCTGGCCTACCTGGACAGCCACGAGGTCGACACGGGCTCGCTGAAAGAGGTCATCATCGGCGGCTCGGCGTGCCCGCCGGCGCTGATGCGCGCGTTCTCCGAGCGGCACGGCATCGAGGTGCTGCACGCCTGGGGCATGACCGAGATGTCGCCGCTCGGCTCGGTCGCCCGGCAGCCCCCGAGGCTGGCCGGGGAGGAGGCCTGGGCCTACCGCTACACCCAGGGCCGGGTGCCCGCGGGCGTGCAGGCGCGCATCGTCGGGCCGGACGGTGAGATCATGCCCGCCGACGGGAGCAGCGTGGGCGAGCTGGAGGTCCGCGGGCCGTGGGTCACCGGATGGTACGTCGGTGAGGACGCCCCGGACCCGGAGAAGTTCCGGGACGGGTGGCTGCGTACGGGCGACGTCGGCACGCTCTCGCCGGACGGGTTCATCACCCTCACCGACCGGGCCAAGGACGTGATCAAGTCGGGTGGCGAGTGGATCTCCTCGGTCGAGGTGGAGAACGCCCTGATGGCCCACCCGGCGGTGCGCGAGGCGTGCGTCGTCGGCGTGCCCGACGACCGGTGGGGCGAGCGGCCGCTGGCCATCGTGGTCCTGCGGGAGGGCGCCGGCGCCGGCGCCGAGGAGCTGCGCGGGTTCCTCGGGGACCGGCTGGCCCGCTGGCAGCTGCCCGAGCACTGGGCGTTCGTGCCGGAGGTGCCGAAGACGTCGGTGGGCAAGTTCGACAAGAAGCGGGTACGCGCCGACTACGCCGCGCAGGCGCTGGACGTGGCCACGGTCAGGTAGCGCCGGCTATCTCAGCGTCGAGCGGGAGGCGCGCCACATGGTGTGCTCCCGGCTGATCGCCTCCTCGGCGTCGCCCACCTCGTCCGCCCATGCGTCCTCGTCCTGGGTCGCCTGGAGCCTGGTTGCGATGATGGTGAGCTCGTTGGCGGCGAACGAGTAGGCCCGGCCCAGCGCCTCGTGCTGCTTGACGGCGAGCCAGGCGGCGCCGGCGGCCACCATGGTGGCGGCGATGCCGGCCAGGTCGAGCTGGACCACGCCGAGCGCGCGCAGCAGGGCCGCCACCACGGCCAGGAACTCCGCCGCCAGGATGGCGATGCGCCAGGAGGCGGCTCGCCGCTGGTTCCGCCGGGCCCGCTGGGTGTACCACTGCTGCTGGTCGGCGAGCCGAGACTCCAGGTAGCGGCGCTTGCGCTCGGGCAGGTCGGCTGCGCGAAGGTCACGCATGGCCTGGCTGATCGCGGGCGCGGTGCTCGGCGCGATCTTTGTCGCGGGAGCGTCGTGCAACAGCTTGGTGAGCTCCTCGACAGCCATCCTCTCGTTCGCCGGCTCCTCGGCACGCTTCCGGAAGGGCGCGCCGGCGACCGCGTACCGCCACGCGATGGTCTTCGCCGACTCCGCCAGCGCCCGCCCGTCGTACCAGGTCAGCTCCGGCTTCTCCACCAGCAGCCAGATCTCGAGCAGCGCCGCGGCGACCAGGGCGAGCACCGTGACCATGGCGGCCGCGTCAAGCGGAGGGTCGCCGAACCGCAGGCTCGCCGCCCCGCTCGCCGCGGCCACGGCCAGGAGGAGGAGCCGCAGGCCGGTAGCGCGCAGGTACTGCCGCTGGGCAACGACCGCCGCCTGGTCGGCGGCCTGGAACAGCCCTGGAAGCGTCGTGTCGGTCAAGCTCACCTTGCCGGTACCACCCCTCGGGCTGGCCGCTGCGCGGTCAGTGATCTTAACAGCTCGTGGCCCGGCGGGCTGGTCAGGCCGACTTGCGGGAGCCGGCCTTCTTTGCCGCCTTCTTCGTGCCTGCGGCGGCCTTCTTGGCCGGTTTCGTCGTGGTCGACTTGGTCGCCGTCTTCTTGGCCGCGGTGGACTTGCTGGCGCCGGTCTTCTTCGCCGCCTTCCTGGGCGCGGCAGCGCCGTCGTCCCTGGCGGCCTCTCCTGCCTCGCGGCTGCCGCCCCCATCGCCGGTGGCCTCACCGCGCGCGGCGCGGGCCCGCTCCACCGAGGCCCGCAGCGCGGCCATCAGGTCCACCGCCGCGGTCGGCGCCGCCTCCACCTCGGGTGGTGCGACCACCTCCCGGCCGCTGATCTTCGCGTCGATGACCTCCTGCAACGCGGCCCGGTAGTCGTCGGTGTACTGGTCCGGGTCGAACTCCCCGGTCATCGAGTCGATCAGCGAGCCGGCCATCGCCAGCTCGGCCGGGCGCGGCGAGATCTCCTCGTCCAGGAAGGTGAAGTCGGGGGTACGGACCTCGTCCGGCCACAGCATCGTGTTCAGCACCAGCACGCCCTCGCGTACCCGTAGCGTGGCCAGCTGCTCGCGCTGGCGCAGGGCCACCTTCACGATCGCCACCCGGTCGGCGTCGGTCAGCGCGTCGCGCAGCAGCACGTACGGCTTTGTCGCCGGTCCCTCGGGCTCCAGGTAGTACGCCTTGGCGTAGAGGATCGGGTCCACCTGCTCGGCCGGCACGAACTCCAGCACGTCGATGGCGTGCGAGGTGACCAGCGGCAGGTCGGCGAAGTCCTCGTCGGTGAGCACGACGATCTCG